>JBIJCA010000286.1:0-5740 GCA_044344935.1 Aquimonas sp.
CACGCCGATCTTGACGAAGTCCATGAATCGATAGCCGCCCAGGCTGTAGACCATGGTGTTGGTCTGGTAGCCCACGGGCGTGGCAAAGGCGGTGGACGCGGCGAACGCAACCGCGACCACGAAGGCTGTCGGATTGGCCTCGATCGACTGCGCGGCGGCCACGGCGATCGGCGTCATCAGGACGGCGGAGGCGTTGTTGCTCATGAATTCCGTCAGCGTTGCGGTCAGCAGATAGATCGCGGCCAGTACGGCGAGCGGCCCCCAGCCGCCAACGAGATCGAGTGTCCGGTCGGCGAGAAACCCGGCGGCACCACTGCTTTGCAGCGCGATGCCCATGGGCAGGACTCCGGCAAGCAGCATGATCACCCGCCAGTCGACGGCCTCGTAGACCTCGTCGGGCTCCAGACAACGGAAAACCACCAGCGCGATGCACCCGAGGATCGAGGACGCGACGATCGGGAGCCATTCGAGGGTGGCGACGCCCACGACTGCGACCATGATCGCCAGAGTGATCCAGGCGCGCCGGCTGGAGGTCGGGCTTTCCTCGCGCTCGGTCAACACCACCACATTGGTGTTCGCCCGCAGATGCAGCATCTCGCCAGGACTGGTCACCATGAGCAGGATATCGCCGACGGCAAGCTCGACGTCGCGCAGTTTTTCGCGCAGGACTTCCCCGCGGCGGTGGATGGCCAGCACGGTCGCGTTGTAATGCCAGTTGAACTCCAGCGTTCGCAATGTCTGTCCGATGAAGCGCGATCCGGGCGAGACCATGACTTCGGTGAGTACCTGATCCTCGTCGCGGAACTGTTCGTCCCGGAGCTTGAACTCGGGCTCGATCTCAAGCCGGGTGGTGTCCTTGAGATTGCTGAGCCGACTCCAGTCGCCGCGGGTGAGAAGGATGTCGCCCTCTTGCAGCTTCTGCGCCCGCGGCGACCAGATCTTCTCCTCGCCGCGCAGAAGTTCCAGCACGAACACGCCGTGGCGCTCACCGAGTTTTGCCTCGGCCACGCTTTGCCCGATCAGCGGTGACCCGGGCATTACCCGCAGTTCGGCGATGTACTTGCCCAGCTCGTAGGTTTCGGTGATCTCCGCGGTTCGCCGTTCCGGCAGCAGCCATGGCCCCACCAAGGTCACGTACACCAGACCCGCTGCCATCGTGATCAGGCCGAGTGGCGCGAACTCGAACAGACCGAAGCCTGGCAGGCCGAGATCCTGCGCAAGCGAGTTGACCAGAAGATTGGTGGAGGTGCCGATCAGCGTGCAGACGCCACCCATCTGCGCGGCGTAGGACATCGGAATCAGAACCTTGGACGCCGAGAAGCGGTTGGCGGCTGCGACGCCGAGCACGACAGGCAGGAAGACCGCCAACGCGGCAGTGTTGTTGACGAATGCGGACATCGCCCCGAGCGACACCATCACCACCAGGGTGAACAGCCAGGTCTGACGGATGCGTGCGAAGGCGGTGCCAACGGATCGGAGCGCGCCACTGCGCGTCAGCCCCGTGCTGAGCACGAACATCGCAGCGACCGTGATCGTGGCCTCGCTGCTGAAGCCACTCAGCGCCTGCGCCGGACTGACCAGGCCCAACATGAGCAGGCTCGCCAGCACGATCATGGCGACGACGTCCACCGGCAGGCGTTCGGTGACAAAAAGGATCACCGCCCCACACAAGACCAGCAGCGTCAGCAGTCCCTCAATGCCCATGCAGGCCCTTCGATCTGGAGTACGGGCGACGTGGATCAGCCACGAACGCGGTTGTTCGAGCCAGGCCGGCTCGCAACAGACCACCGCCACCCGGGCGCTGGCCGCTCGGTGCGGGATTGTAGTGCCCGCGGGCCGTTGCGGCGGCGAGCGGGTCGTCAGGGGGGGGCTTGCGCGCCGGTGGCCGTTGATGATCGGCGCGCTATCGTTGCGTTCCGGGAACGAGTGCGATCGAGTGTCCAGCGGCGCTTGAGACAGACCCCTTGGCCTCTTTGCCCGTACGGTCAAACGGTTTACCCTGATCAGCTGGCCATCGGTATCACTGGCCTGGTCATTGCGTTCAGTCTGCAGGTCACCTCTCCCGTTCCGGGGCCGGCTGTTCCGGCCCGTCTCTCCCCAGGAGCCGTACATGCAACACAAGCTCGTTTCCTTGGCCGCCGCTGCTTTCCTGCTCTCCGCCTGCGGCTCGCAGGAGCAGGCCGCCGCGCCGCAGCCCTCAGCGGCCGCGTCGTCGGCTTCAGTCGCCTCCTCTTCGGTCGCAGCGCCTGCGGCAACGCCCCAGTTCGACACCGCGATCATTGGCGACCTCTCGGTGGCCGGTCTGAGCGAGCTTCCTCCGGGGTTCCAGCTGTCCGTCCGATTGCTCGACCTGAGCGACCCTTCGCAGGTCCCTCCAGTGATCGCGGAGCTTGCCGGGCCGGCGCCGTCGATCCTCCCGCACCGATTCTCTCTGCCGTACGACCCGTCCAAGATCGTGGAGACCGGGCGGTACGGTGTCCAGGCGGCGCTGATGGTCGAAGGACTGCCGCTGTATTCAAGCCCGGCGCCGCAGCCGGTGCTTAGCGAAGGCATCGGTGCCCGCGTTGAGCTGGCCCTGGTCCGCGGTGGCGCTCAGGCGGACACCCAGATCGCGCCGACCGAGAAGATGAAGCAGGACTTCGGCGCCATCGAGCGCGCCATCGGCGGTCTCAATCGAGTCGCCGGGGAACGCATCACCGATGACGTCACGGTGGGCTGGGATGCCTTCACGGCCGAGGGGAGGGTCCGTTTCGCGCGCGAGCAGGTTGACTTCGGTGAGGCCGGCACTGCCTCGCTGAAGTACGCGTTCCAGGGCGAGAGGCCTTGGGTGATCGTGCGCGAGCAGCGCGGTCGCACGACGTGGCTGGGCTGGAACGATGCGGGCGAACTGATTCTCAACGAAGGCCCGAACGGCCCGATCGATGTCGCTGAAGCGGAGCGCCTGCGAGCCGGAGCTGCCGAGGTCATGGCTCTCGCCCAGCGTCGGGGCGGTTGATTCAGGCCTTTCGTTTACAGCGGCCTCTCCTCGTCTCGCGCGCAGCTGCCGACGTCAGGCGCCGATTTCACGCTTGGTTGGCGTGGCGTGCACGCACTGCACGGCACGCTGCACCCCGGCGGTGAGGACAGGGCGCGTATTGCCGCTCCCGGCTCTGGCGCCTATCATCTGCGACGTTTTGTCGCACCTCGTGTCCAACCGGCCTAAGGCGGGAGGCTTGCGGTGATCGAAACCCTCTGCAGCGCCGAGGACAGCCAGTTGAGGTGCTGGGTGCTGAAGCCCAATCGCTCCTTGAATCTGCGGCAAGCGCGCGTGTTTTTCGGTCTGGTGATCGGAACCGCGGTGCTGGTGACGGGCTACAGCTGGCTGCAGGGAAATGTGTTCGCGCCGATCTTCGCGGTGGTCGAGATCAGTGTTCTGGCGCTCGTGTTCGGTCTGGTCTGGCGGCGTGCGGAGCGTGCCGAGGTGATTTCCATCCATCCGCAGCGCGTGTCGGTGAGCCGCATCCCCGAGCTTGCCGAGGCCCTGAGCGAGCCCCCCCAGTGGGTCAGGCTCGAAGCCCAGGAAGGGCAGCTGTATCTCGCCTGTCGCGGCCGACGCGTGGGCGTGGGGCGCTTTCTCGGCGAAGCCGAGCGCGAGCGACTTGCAAATGATCTGGAGCACGGGCTGAGCGTGGCGCGTGCGCAAGCTGTTTACAGGTTTACTGAAGACTCAAGGTGATGCTGATGAAGCGTGTCCACTGGAGCCAGCTGGGAATGGGTGTTGCGGCCCTGATGTTCTCCGCTCTGGCTTTTGCAAATCCCGAGCGCTGGCAGCTCAACATGACCACAGGCGTGACCGATACGGCCGCCGAGGTCTACTCGCTGCACATGATCACCCTGTGGATCTGCGTGGCCATCGGCATCATCGTTTTCGGTGCGATGGCCGTGGCCATGGTCAAGTTCCGCAAGTCGAAGGGCGCCAAGCCGGCGAGCTGGAGCCACAACACCACGGCAGAGATCATCTGGACCGTGATCCCCGTGCTGATCCTGGTGGCGGTGGCCTGGCCCGCCACCAAGACCATGTTCCGGATGGAAGACGCCACCGGCTCCGAGATGACGGTGAAGATCACCGGCTATCAGTGGATGTGGCGCTACGAGATCGTCAGCTACAAGGGCCAGCCCGGCGAAGTGAACTTCGTAAGCCGCATCGATCGCGGTAGTGACAGCGTTCGCCAGCTCGGTTCGGGCAAGACCCCGGACACGGTCACGGATGCGGGCGGCGACAACATCTACCTGCTGGACGTGGACAAGCCGCTGGTGCTCCCGACCGACACCAAGATCCGCTTCGTGATCACCGCGGATGACGTCATCCACAGCTGGTGGGTTCCCGTGTTCGGCTGGAAGCAGGACGCAATCCCGGGCGTGATCAACGAAAACTGGACCCGAATCAATACGCCGGGTGTCTACCGCGGCCAGTGCGCCGAGCTGTGCGGCAAGGATCACGGCTTCATGCCGATCGTGGTCAAGGCCGTTCCCCCGGCGGAGTTCGAGAGCTGGCTGGCGGCAGAACAGGCCAGCAGTGAGGCCGCCCGCGTGGCCGACGCCAATCCCGCAGCGGCCGGCGCCGTAGCGGCGCAGTTTTGAGTTGGAGGCAGGACACCATGGCAACTTCTAGCGCAGCCCACCACGACGAGCACCACGACCATAAGCCCTCGGGCTTCATGCAGCGCTGGGTGCTGACCACCAACCACAAGGACATCGGAACGCTGTATCTGGTGTTCTCGCTGGTCATGTTCCTGATCGGCGGTGCCATGGCACTGGTGATCCGCGCAGAGCTCTTCCAGCCCGGCTTGCAGCTGGTGCACCCGGAGTTCTTCAACCAGATGACCACCATGCACGCGCTGGTGATGATCTTCGGCGCTGTGATGCCTGCGTTCGTCGGCCTCGCGAACTGGATGGTGCCGCTGATGATCGGCGCGCCCGACATGGCGCTGCCGCGCATGAACAACCTGTCGTTCTGGATCATGCCCTTCGCGTTCACCCTGCTGCTGCTGCCGCTGTTTCTGCCCGGCGGTGGCCCTGCCGGCGGCTGGACGCTCTACCCGCCGCTGTCGCTGCAAGGCGGCACCAACGTCGGCTTCACCATCTTCGCCATCCACTTGATGGGCATCAGTTCCATCATGGGCGCGATCAACATCATCGCGACCATCCTCAACATGCGTGCTCCGGGCATGGATCTGCTGAAGATGCCGGTGTTCGTGTGGACGTGGTTGATCACCGCTTTCCTCCTGATCGCCGTGATGCCGGTGCTGGCGGGTGCAGTCACGATGCTGTTGACCGACAAGTTCTTCGGCACGGCGTTCTTCAATGCCGCCGGCGGCGGTGATCCGGTGATGTACCAGCACATCTTCTGGTTCTTCGGTCACCCTGAGGTGTACATCATGATCCTGCCGGCGTTCGGCATCGTCTCGGAGATCATCCCGACCTTTGCGCGCAAGCCGTTGTTCGGCTACCAGGCGATGGTCTACGCCACTGCATCGATCGCCTTCCTGAGCTTCATCGTGTGGGCGCACCACATGTTCACCGTGGGTATGCCGCTTGGTGGGCAGCTCTTCTTCATGTACGCGACGATGCTGATCGCGGTTCCCACTGGTGTGAAGGTCTTCAACTGGGTGTCAACGATGTGGAAGGGCTCGATGACCTTCGAGACGCCCATGCTCTTCGCCATCGGCTTCGTCATCATGTTCACCATCGGCGGCTTCTC
>JBIJCA010000053.1:0-19557 GCA_044344935.1 Aquimonas sp.
GCCCGAGACAGTCACCGAAAACGGCTGGGCGTGCAGGGTCATCGGACCAAGCCCGGTGGCGCCGGTGCAGTCGGCGAACGGGCGTGTCCAGGATGTCCCGCCCACCGTGGTGTTGCTGTAGTTCAGCGTGGCGAGCAGCGAGTCTGCGCGCTGGCCGGTCGTCGAACCCTTCAGCGCCATCTCCAACGCGCGCTGCTCGGCGGGATTGCTGCGGCCCGTGGAGGCCTCTGCACCTGCGCCAAACAACAGCGACGCCGCTACCGCGACTGCCACAACAAACGAATTCTTCATCGGTTCCCCCTCAGGTGTGAAATCCCGTGGCCGTCCCGGTCACTGGACAAAAAAACGCTCCGATCTGTCTCGTACTCGCGTGGTGCCCACAGCAACCTTGACTCCCGACGGGGTTGCTGGACGAGTTCCTACAGGACGCGCGGCATGTCCACACGCGTGCATCGTAGCCTAGGACTGTGAAAGTCTTCACGCAAGCGGTTTGCGCCCCGCCGAGCGGCCATCGCTGTGGTGATGGGCCATTCGTGACAATTTGGCACGCTTGACCACGGCTTCGCAGCAGCTTTCTGCCCGGCAAGACGAGCTCGCGCAGTCGCCGCAGGGGTGTCCGCGAGTGCGCGGTCAATTGCCGGCGCCCGGCCTGGACACTCGCCTCGACCGTGCACGCTTTCGGGGTGGGTCTTGACTCGACAAAGCCCCCACCCAGGCCTCAGACATCCGATTCCATCGGGTGGGTCGCGACCCACCAAGGCTGGAGCCGAACCTCGTCGAAGCGATGCTGGTGGGTGGGCACCGGTCGGCGTGAAGCTCGACGCTCGCCTCGCCCGTTCAGAAAAGGTCGACGCCGCCTGCACCCATATCGGTCTGCGATACCGGCTTGTGCGGCATCGGCTGCCAGTTGTCGCGCAGCTCGCGCAGGCGGCGGTGCAGGTCGGTGAGGGCCTCGAGCTTGCGGTTGCTGCTGGCGCCAGCGCTGGAGGCCAGCAGCTGCTGCAGGCCGGTGGCATCGCGATTGATGGCTTCCAAGCGCTCCAGATGACGCTCGGCGGCACCGAGGGCCTGGGTGACGATGTCCTCGAACTGCAGTGAACGCACAGCTTCGCTGACCGATGCGTCGATCACGCGCGCGCTGTTGGCGACTTCATTGATGCCTGCAGCCAGACTGTCGTTGATGGCTTCGACCTGCGAGAACAGCTTGGCCGCCTCGTTCTTGGCCTGCGCCGAACGGCTCTGGTCGCGGGTGGCCATGTTGGAGACCGTGTCGCGCACCTTGTGCACAGAGTCCTTGGAGCTGTTGGCCAGCTTGCGGATCTGTTCGTTGAAGCTGGTCGAGCGTTCGGACAGGCTGCGCACCTCGTCGGCGACCACGGCGAAACCGCGGCCCGCTTCACCCGCCCGCGCCGCTTCGATCGCTGCGTTCAGAGCCAGCAGATTGGTCTGGTCGGCGATCGACTTGACGTCTTCCAGCAGGGCGAAGATGCCCTCGAGGTGCTGGGTCATGGCGTCGATGTGGTTGACCGTGTTCGAGCTCTGCTCGCTGACCTGTTCCAGCGCCGACGTCAGCTCGCCCATGTGGCGGCTGGCCTCCTGGGCGAAGCGGCGTACATCGATACTGTTGTTCTCGCCGCTGCGATCGACAATCTTCGCGAGCGTCTGGGTCTGGTGGCGCGCGGTCGCGTTCATGGTCTGGAAGCTGCTGCCGAGCTTGCCGATCGACTGCGACAGCAGGGCGCGGGTGCGCTGGATCTCCTGCTGGCTGCCGCCGACCTCGCGGCTGACGAATTCGCGCAGTTCGCCCAGCAGCTGCTCCTGCTCGCGCATCAGCCGCGACTCGTCGGGCGAAAGGGTGAAGGCGTGCTTTGCGAACCACCACCCGAAGGCCGCCCAGGCCAGGAACATGGTGGTCATCAGGGCAAGTTCGAGGGCGAGGGGCCAAGCCACGAACTGGGCGATCACATGGGCGATGCTCAGCAGCAGCGCGGGGGCGACTCGGATCAGGATGCCGGTATGCATTGCGGTGTTCCCTTGGACTCGTGCTTCTATCGGCCGCACAGCGGCCAGGCTTGAGTGTTGCGCGCGGTCGCTGTGGCTGGCGCGGGCTGCACGGGCTACTGCAATGCGCGTTCCACGCCAGCGGCCCGCTGCTCAGCCGCCTTCGCGCGAGGGGCGGCGTGACTCGTCGGCGGCGAGCTCCAGCAGGCGTCCGGCGATACGGTTCAACGGCAGGATCTCGTCCACGCCGCCCATCTTCACGGCCGCACCGGGCATGCCCCAGACCACCGACGTCGCCTCGTCCTGAGCGAGGGTGGGAATGCCGACCTGGTGCATTTCCAGCATGCCGGCCGCGCCGTCGTTGCCCATGCCGGTGAGGATCGCGGAGACCGCATTGCGTCCCGCGGCCTGCGCCACCGAGCGGAACAGCACGTCGACGCTGGGTTTGTGCCGGCTGACCGGAGCGTCATCGCCGATCCGGCAAATCCAGCGCGCGCCGCTGCGTTCAATGCGCAGGTGATAGCCACCGGGTGCGATGTAGGCGTAGCCCGGCACCACCTGCTGACCGTCCTCGGCCTCGCACACCGCCATCGGCGAGCAGCGGTTCATGCGCTGGGCGAAGGCGCGGCTGAACTCGGCCGGGATGTGCTGGGTGATGACGATGCCGGGAGCATCCGGCGGCATCATTTCCAGGACCACGCGGATGGCCTCAGTGCCGCCGGCGGAGGCGCCGATCGCGATCAGTCTGTCGGTGGTGCGGAAGCCCGCTGCACCGCGCGGCTTCGGGCGCTGCTCGCCGCGCGCCGGTGCGCTGCGTGCCTGCACTTTGGCGCGAGCTGCGAACTTGACCTTGGCCGCGAGCTCGCTGGCGTATTCCGTCAATCCTTTGGCGACTTCGAGTTTCGGCTTTGTCACGAAATCGACGGCACCGAGGCTCAGCGCGTCGAGGGTCACCTCGGCACCGGCTTCGGTCAGCGAAGACACCATCACCACCGGCATCGGTCGCAGGCGCATCAGGTTTTCGAGAAAGGTCAGGCCGTCCATGCGCGGCATCTCGACATCCAGCGTCAGCACGTCGGGATTGAGCTGCTTGATCATGTCGCGGGCGACGAAGGGATCCTGCGCGGCACCGACCACTTCGATGTCGGGGTCTTCGCCCAGCACCTGGGTCAACACCTGGCGGACCAGGGCCGAGTCATCAATGATTAGTACGCGCGTGGCCATATCAGTCGAACAGCTCCACGCCACCCGCACTCGGCTGCTGCTTGAGCTGATTGCGGTAGGCGATTTCTTCGGTGGCGATGGCGGTGTCGTGCGCATGCGGCAGGCGCCGCACCAGCACTTTTCCGGTGGCGGGGATGTACCAGACCTTGCGCGGGTGGATGCTGCCCAGATCCTGGGCGACCACCGGTATGCGCTCGGCTTTCAGATAAGCGATCACGAACTCGGCGTTGCGTGTGCCCACCGGGTTGGTGGTGAAACTCTTCAGCACGTTGCCGCCGCCGAACACCTTGGCCTCGATGCGCTCGCGGCGCGCGCCGGCCTTCAGCAGCTCGTTGATCAGCAGCTCCATGGCATAGCTGCCGTAGCGCGCCGAGGTGTCGTCCGAGTCACCGCCGTCCGGCAGCATGAAGTGGTTCATGCCGCCGATGCGCAGCACCGGGTCGCGCATGCAGGCGGCCACGCAGCTGCCGAGCACGGTCGACAGGGCGATATCGCGATCGGTCACCACATAGTCGGCCGGCATGAGCTTGAGCGCGTCCATCTGCAGCTGCACATCGAAGTAGGGCATCGGCCCCTTCAGGCTGCGCGCGCTCGCGTTCATTCGGCAGCGCCCGCCGCGCCTACCGGCACGTAGATGGTGCGTCCGAGATTCTTGAACAGGTCGGCGGCGTGGAAGAAGCTCTCGCTGTGGCCCGCGTAGAAGAAGCCGCCGGTCTCCAGCAGCGGCTTCATCCGCGCCAGGATCGTGCGCTGGGTCGGCTTGTCGAAATAGATCATCACGTTGCGGCAGAAGATCGCCGCGAAGGGTCCCGACAGCGGGTAGCGCGCATCCAGCAGGTTCAGCGATGAGAAGTGCAGCAGCTTCTGCAGCGCCGGATTGACCCGCACCTTGCCAGCATTGGCGCCGGTGCCGCGCTGGAAGAACGTCTTCTTGCGCGTCTCCGACATCCGCTCCAAGCGCTCCAGCGGATACACCCCGCGCTCGGCGGTGAGCAATACCTGGGTGTCGATGTCGGTGGCGATGATCTCGACCGGCGGCGTCATCGAGCCGAAGGCCTCGCAGGCGGTGATCGCGATCGAGTAGGGCTCCTCGCCGGTCGAGGCGGCCGAACACCAGATCCGAACCTTGCCGCCGGTGCGCTTCATCTGCGGCAGATGCTCGCGCAGGTGTTCGAAGTGGTGCTCTTCGCGGAAGAAGCTGGTGAGGTTGGTGGTGAGCGCGTTGACGAAGTTCTGCCACTCGTCCTCACCTTCGCGCTCCAGCCAGTCGAGGTAGTCGACGAAGCTCTCGATGCCGAGCGCGCGCAGGCGCCTTGAAAGCCGGCTGTAGACCATGTCGCGCTTGCTGTCGGCCAGCGCGATGCCGGCGCGCGCGTGGATCAGCGCGCAGACGCGGCGGAAGTCGCGCTCGGCGAACTCGAACTCGCGCTGGCCCTGGGTGGTCTCGCTGCTCATTCGTCCTCGTCAGGCTCGTGCTGCGGCGAAAGGCCACGGCGCCCGGCCTGTGCAGCAAGCCGCGTGCCGCGCGGCGCCGCCGGGATTACGCCGTCCGGATCGGACAGCTACAGCCGGAAGCGCGCCACCGCCTCACTCAAGCGGTTGGCCTGGTCTTCCAGGGTGCGTGCGGCGGCGGTGGCTTCTTCGACCAGCGCTGCGTTCTGCTGGGTGGCTTCGTCCATGTGGGTGACGGTGGCGCTGACCTGTTCGATGCCGGCGGTCTGCTCGGCAGACGCGGCGGAGATCTCGCCCATGATGTCGGTGACGCGCTTCACCGCCGAGACGATCTCGGCCATGGTGGTGCCGGCGGAGTCGACCAGCTGGCTGCCGGAATCGACCTTCTGCACGGTCTCCGAAATCAGGCCCTTGATCTCGCGGGCGGCGGCGGCCGAACGCTGCGCGAGCGTGCGCACTTCACCGGCGACGACGGCGAAGCCTCGGCCCTGCTCGCCGGCGCGGGCGGCTTCGACCGCGGCGTTGAGCGCGAGGATGTTGGTCTGGAAGGCGATGCCGTCGATGACGCCGATGATGTCTCCGATCTTGCGCGACTGCGCATTGATCTGGCCCATGGTGTCGACCACTTCGCGCACGACCCTGCCGCCGCGCTCGGCGACGTCGCCGGCGCCGATCGCAAGCTGGTTGGCCGAGCGCGCGTTCTCGGCGTTGCCGCGCACGGTCGAGGTGAGTTCTTCCATGCTGGCCGCGGTTTCTTCCAGCGCCGCGGCCTGCTGTTCGGTGCGCGATGACAGGTCCGCGTTCCCGGCAGCGATCTCTCCCGCCGCGGTGTTGATTGCGTCGACGCTCTGACGAACCTCGCCGAGGATGCCGGCCAGCGCGTCGGCCGTGCGGTTGGCGTTCTCGGCCATGCGCCCGAACACGCCCTGGTGGCGCAGCGCGATGCGCTCGCGCAGGTCGCCCGCGGCCAGTCGGCCGAGCATGCGTTCGACGTCGTCGATGGCGGCAGACAGGGTGTTCAGCAAGGTGTTGCAGCTCTCGCCCAGCCCGCGCAGGAAGCCTTCGCTTGCGCCCAGATCGACCGGTCGGTCCAGTTCGCCGCGTCCGGCGGCAGCGATCGAAGTCGCCAGCGCGGCTTCCAGCGCGACTTCGTCACTGCGATCGCGCCACTCGGTAACGCTGGCGCTGCGCCGGCCATCGGCATCCAGCACGGGCGCGCGGGTCTGCGCGATCACCAGGCCGCCGATGCGCAGCTCCTGACTGCCGTCCTGCAGTGCGTCGGCGGGCGCGATGGCGGTGAACATGCTGCCGTCCAGAACCGTCGGCAAGGAGCGACCGAGCCCGCTGGACAGCGCATTGCCGCGCTTGGCCAGCAGCGCGCGGAGCGCGGGGTTCGCGTAGACGATGCGGTCGTCGGCATCGCTGATCAGCAAGGCGACGCCCGCCGAGTCGAGCGCGATGCGCACCCTTTGATTTTCGCGCGCAATCACGCGCTCGGATTCGATGCGCGTCTTCAGATCGGTCTGCATGCGCACCAGCGCCCGCGCCACGGCACCGACTTCATCATCGCGTCCCTGCGGAACGCGATAGTCGAGATCGCCACCGGCAACGGCCTGAACGGCGCGCACGACGCCGCCCAGCGGCTGCCCCACCAGACGGCGCAGGATCAACCACACCGCGGCGACCAGCACGAGCACGCTGAGCACGCCGATCAGCAGGATCCGGTTGCGGACCTCCGCGACACCCGCCATCACCACCTCGACGGGCGCCGAGACCTGCAGGACGAACACATCGCTGCCCAGTCCGACCCGGAACGGCAGGAACAGCTGCAGGGCCTCGCCACCCACGGCAGCATCGATCGCGCGATGCGGGACACGCTCGCCGCGGCCGAGCCGGCTCAGTGATTCTGCGAGGAACGGATCCGTCCAGTCCTGGCCCAGTCGATCGGTTTCCGGTGCGGCCATCACCTTGCCGGTGGGTGAGAACAGCCGCAGCACGCCGCGTTCGAAGGGGCGCACCTCGCCCAGTGCCGCCTGCATGCCCTGCAGGCTGAGGTCGGCGCCGGCGACGCCGCGGTGCTGACCTTCGACCATGACAGGCACCATCAGGCTGGTCATCAGCACCTGTTCGCCCAGCACTTCGTAGAGGTACGGCTCGAACATCATCTCCGCGCCGCGCTGGCGCGCCGCCGCGTAGTAGTCCTCTTCGGTCAGATCGGTGTCGTTGTCGGCCCCGGTCGACGATTCCGAGGTCAACTGGCCGGCGCCATCGCGCACCCAGTAGATCGATACCCGCCCACTGTCGGTGGTTGCCAGGGCGTCGTTGGGGGGCGTCTGCGCATCGAGTCCGTCGAGCCCGTTGGGTTCGAACTCGATCCAGTAACCGAGCGAGCCCGGATCCGACAGCGCGTGCTGCCGGACGGTCTCGACCATGCGCGCGCGGTCCGGGCTGCCGCTGGCGATCTCACTCCGCGCTGCCGCTGCCAGGGCGCGGCTCATCACCAGTGGCACCTCGGCCAGACGCTGGATGCGACCGGCCTGGGCTTCGCCGAGTGCGGCCAACTCGCGCTCCGCGGCGCGCGCCTGCTCTGCGCCCGCTTTCTGCTGGATCAGCCAGGTGGCAAGCGCGAAGCTGGCGGCGGCGAGCAGGCCGAGGACAAGGGTGGTGCGCGTCTGGATGCTGGCGGACACGGCGAATCTCCTGGATCCGGGGCGCCGCCCCGTTTTGCGTGGGCGAACGGTGTGTCGTCAGCTGACGGCCTTCACCAGGCTCAAGGCTTCCGTCTTCAGCATCTCGTCGATGTCGAGCAGCAGCACCATGCGTTCCCCGTCCATGCCGATGCCCGTCAGGAAACGGGCGTCCACGGTCTTGCCGAAATCGGGGGCCGGCTTCAGTTGCTCGGCGGTGAACGCACTGACGTCCGACACGCTGTCGACCACCACGCCGACCACGGCCGAGGCCGTATTGAGCACGATCATCACGGTGAAGGCGTCGTACTCGGCGGCAAGCCGGAACTTCAAGCGCAGATCGACCACCGGCACCACGGCACCCCGCAGATTGATGACGCCCTTGATGTAGTCAGGCGTATCGGGAATGCGAGTGACGTTCTCGTAGCCGCGGATCTCCTGCACCTTGAGGATGTCGACGCCGAATTCCTGCGGCCCCAGGCGGAAGGTCAGGAATTCCTGGCGCGCCTCGTTGGCGGCCTCCGCGGACCGTGCCGAGGACGAACGCTTGGTGGACAGGGCGAATGACATGGCGACTCCGGGCGGCTGCGGTGACGGTTTGGCGGCGGTGATGCCTGCTGCAGGCAAGGCTTGTGCCTGTGGGGCCGGGATTGGGGATTCGGGATTGGGGATTCGCTGGAGGGCTGGGATTCGGGATTGGGGATTCGGGATTCGCAAAAGCGGTGCGCGGCGAAGTTCAGACCGCCGCCGCGTTTCAGCCTGTCCGGCGCAGAGGCTCGAAGCGCTCGCAGCACGCCCGCAACGGCCTGCTCTTGCGAATCCCGAATCCCGGCCCGGCCCTCGCGCCCGGCGCTCGGGCGTTCGGCGACTCGCGCGGCAGTGCCGCGCAAGCGAGTCGCCTCACCCCCAATCCCAGCTCTCAAAGCCTGAATCGCGCCACGTTCTGCGCCAGTCGACCGGCCTGGTCTTCCATGGAGCGTGCAGCGGCGGTGGCCTCTTCGACCAGCGCCGCGTTCTGCTGGGTGGCTTCGTCCATGTGGGTGACGGTGGCGCTGACCTGTTCGATGCCGGCGGTCTGTTCGGCAGACGCCGCGGAGATCTCGCCCATGATGTCGGTGACGCGCTTCACCGCCGAAACGATCTCGGCCATGGTCGTGCCGGCGGAGTCGACCAGCTGGCTGCCGGAATCGACCTTCTGCACGGTCTCCGAAATCAGGCCCTTGATCTCGCGGGCGGCCGCTGCCGAACGCTGTGCGAGCGTGCGCACCTCACCCGCGACGACTGCGAAGCCGCGGCCCTGTTCGCCGGCGCGGGCGGCTTCGACTGCGGCGTTGAGCGCGAGGATATTGGTCTGGAAGGCGATGCCGTCGATGACGCCGATGATGTCCTCGATCTTGCGCGACTGCTGATTGATCTGGCCCATGGTGTCGACCACCTGGCGGACCACCTTGCCGCCGCGCTCGGCGACATCGCCGGCGCCGATCGCGAGCTGGTTGGCGGAGCGCGCGGTCTCGGCGTTGCCGCGCACGGTCGAAGTGAGTTCTTCCATGCTGGCGGCGGTTTCTTCCAGCGCCGCGGCCTGCTGCTCGGTACGCGAAGACAGGTCGGCGTTGCCGGAGGCGATTTCGCTGGCAGCACTGTCGATCGCGTCGGTGGCGGTCTGGATCTCGCCGAGCATTTGCCGCAGCGCGCTGATCGTGCTGTTGATGTCGGTCTGCAGCTGCGCGAAGGCGCCTTCGAAGTGGCCCTCCACCGAGATGCGCAGATCGCCGTGAGCCAAGGCCTGCATCGCCCGGCTGACCGCGCTGATGTTCTGATCGAGCGTATCGATCAGCCCGTTGACCAGGCTGGCGAGCGCGGGGTTGGAGCCGTCCGCACGCATTCTCAAGCTGAAGTTGCCGCGTGCCGTCTCGGTCACGACGGTTTCAAGTTCCTTCAGAGCGCCAGCGGCGGCGTCGAGGTTGCGGTGTCCCAGGTCGCTGTCGAGATAGCCGGAAAGCAAGGACGCCAGCTTGTCGATGAGGGCGCGCTCTTCGGCGAGGAAGGGGCCCTCGTCAAGCTCGGGAAGCGCACAGGTGTAAGCCAGTTCGATGCTGCCGCCGATCCCGTCCATGGTGGTGAAGTGCGCCGTTTGACGCCACGGCGTTTCCTTGAACCCCACGGAAGTGTAGGACTCGCTGCCATAGCTGATGCGTGCGACCGCATGTTCGGGATGCAGCCAGAACTCCGGCAGGCGCAGCGCCAGCGCTCGCATGCGAGCGCCCGGGTCCGGCAGGCTTTCGCGAAAGCAGAGGTGGATCGCAGTCGCCAGCGCGCCGAGCTCTTTGCCGCGTTCGCGAAGGTCCACCAGCAGCTGGGCGCGGGCCTTGAGCGCACTCTTCAGGCTCTGCGCGACGGCGCCTTTCACTGCCAGATTCCCGGCCAAGCCTTCGACAGCGCGAAGATCCTCGCTTTCGAGCGCGGCCAGTATGCTCTGCAGCTCGGGCCGGGTCGCGTCCTGTCCGCGCCACAGGGGGATGGCCAATCCTGTCAGCAGGGCCAGCGACGCGACGCTCAGCCACAGCGCGCTCGGAGCGCTTGCCGCGGAAAGGGGCGACGCAGCGTAGATCACCAAGGGGAACAGCAGGGCGACCGCGCCGGTCAGGACCAGCGCTGCACGGGAGAGGCGGACTTCAGACATCGAGGGGGCTCCAGAGTGGCGGTAGAAGGTGGGCGATCGCGGCGATCGCGTTGTCGGGAGTCCGCGTCGAGCTGGCCTGCAGGTGCAGCGAAGCCCGCGATGGACCTGCCGACTGGGCGCACTCAGGGACACGTCACCTGACCGTCGGGGTTCTACCTGCCCCGAGCTGCAAACGATTGCTGCAAACGGCGTGCCGCGGACTGGCGTCGACGCGCAGACGCGAGCGGCAGCCGGGGCGATCGGCGAACGCCCGAACGTTGGGCGCGAGGGCCGTAGGTGGGCGGCAGGCGTGGGGATTCGCTGGAGAGCTGGGATTGGGGATTGGGGATTCGCAAGAGCGGGGCGCGGCGAAATTCAGACCGCCGCCCCGTTTCAGCCTGTCCGGCGCAGAGGCTCGAAGCGCTCGCAGCACGCCCGCAACGCCCTGCTCTTACGAATCCCCAATCCCCAATTCCGAATCCCGGCTCTCAAAGCCTGAACCGCGCCACCGCCTTCTGCAGCTGCGCGGCCTGCTCTTCCATCGAGCGCGCCGCGGCCGAGGCTTCCTCGACCAGGGCGGCGTTCTGCTGGGTGCCCTCGTCGAGCTGGGTCACGGTCTGGTTGACCTGCTCGATGCCGCTGGACTGCTCGATCGACGCGGTCGAGATCTCGCCCATCAGGTCGCTGACGCGGCGCACCGCCGCCAGTACCTCCTGCATGGTGCTGCCAGCGGTGGCGGCCAGCTGGGCGCCGCTGCGCGACTTCTCCACCGATTCGCCGATGAGTGCCTTGATTTCGCGCGCAGCGGTGGCGGCGCGCTGGGCCAGCGAGCGCACCTCGCCTGCAACCACCGCGAAGCCGCGGCCCTGTTCGCCGGCGCGCGCGGCTTCCACCGCGGCGTTCAGCGCCAGGATGTTGGTCTGGAAAGCGATGCCGTCGATGACGCCGATGATGTCCTCGATGCGGCGCGACTGCGCGTCGATCTCGCCCATGGTCGAAACCAGCTGGCCGACCACGCGACCGCCGCCGTCGGCGGTGCTGCTGGCGCCCTGGGCGAGTCGATTGGCGGTCTGCGCGTTCTCGGCGGTAGCGCGCACGGTCGAGGTGAGCTCTTCCATGCTGGCGGCAGTTTCCTCGAGTGAGGCCGCCTGCTGCTCGGTGCGCATGGACAGATCGGCATTGCCCGAGGCGATCTCGCCAGCGGCGGTGTGGATCGTGTCGACCGATTCCTGGATCTCGCGCACGATCGCCGACAGCGCGTCGACCGTGCTGTTGGTGGCCTGCTTCATTTCGTCGAACAGGCCCGACAGCTGCACCTCGATGCGCTGGCTCAGGTCGCCGTCGGCCAGCGCCTGTAGCACCCGGCGCACGGCGTCGAGGCTCTGCGCGGTGCCGTCCATGAGGCTGCCGATCGAGATCGCCAGATTGCGCACGAAACCGGTCTTGCCCTCCAGCGGAATGCGCTGGCTGAAATCGCCGCGCGCGGCCGCCGCCACCACCGTGGAGACGCCTTCTTCGATAGCCAGCTCGGCCGTGCGGTCCTTCCACTCAGTGACCGTGCCGGTGCGCTCGCCGTCGGCGGCGATCACCGGCGTGACCACCAGGTCGAGGATGCGGCCACCGACCTCGATGCGCGCATGGTGCGGTGCCTTGAGCTCGCGCAGCAGCCTCTGCTGGTGCTCCGGGTGGGCGTGGAACTGGTCGATGCTGCCGCCCTCGACCGCCGCGGCGCTGAAGCCGGGCAGGCCGCGCTGCAGGTCGGCTTCGGCCGCATGGAACATCTCGCGGATCGCGCGGTTGGTGTAGACGATGCGGTTGTCCGCATTGGCCACCATCACGCAGGCGCTGGCCACATCCAGCGCAGAGACGATGCGGCCGTTGATCTTGGCCTGCTTGGCGGCCTCCTCGACCTGGTAGCCGAGGCGGATCTGCAGTGACTTCAGCCCGATCAGCACCTTGCCGACGCTGTCGCTGCGGTGGATCGGCAGAGGGTCGTTGTAGTCGCCCTGGGCGATACGTTCGAACACCTGGCTGGCGAGATAGAGTCGGTCGCGGATGTCGTGCGACAGCCACCAGGCGCTGTAGAACGCGAACACCGAGCCGATGCCGAGCAGCCAGAGGCTCCATGGGCCGAGGCCGGCGCTGGTGTAGAGCAGTGCCGCGGCCAGCGCGACCACGCCCGCGGCCGACAGCATCAGGCGCTGTTTCAGGCTCAGCAGCCACAGCGGGTTGAAGCGCTCCGACAGACTGGGCCGGTGCACTTCGCCGTAGCGAAGCTGCAGCCCGGCGGCCTGGCCCGAGCGGATCGCCGCGTAGGCGGACTCGGCCGCGCGGATCTGTTCGCGCCCGAGCTTGCGGCGCACCGAGATGTAGCCGGTGGTCTGGCCGCGCTGCAAGATCGGAGTGACGTTGGCTTCCACCCAGTAGTGGTCGCCGTTCTTGCAGCGGTTCTTGACCCGGCCGACCCACGGCCGCCCGGACTTCAGCGTCTTCCACATGTCGGCATAGGCTTCGCTCGGCATGTCGGGATGACGGATCAGGTTGTGCGGCTGGCCGATCAACTCGGCGGCGGTGTAGCCGCTGAGGCGCACGAAGGCGCGGTTGACGGCGGTGATCACCCCCTTGGGGTCGGTCTGCGAGACCAGCACCTCGCCTTCGGCGATCTCGACCTCGCGGCCGGTGACGGGAAGATTGCTGCGCATCCGGTTCTGCTCCTGCGGCTCGAAGCGGGCAGGCACCCGCGCACAGGCAGCGCCTGCGGCTTGACGCCGGCTTCACAGCAGGCAAGACGCGTGCCCGGGCGCGAGGCGTCACGCACCTGCGCCGCGACGCGCGCCTAGGGCTCGATCGCGGACAGGTCGCAGGAAAAAGCCACGCAAGTGTTCGTCCTTCGTACAGCAGCTTCCCTCTGCGCGGGATTGGGACCGCCTGTAGAGCCGAGCTTGCTCGGCTCAAGCCTGGGTGGTCGTCAGCCCCAATAGCAGCGGAGCAAGCTCCGCTCTACGCGAAGCAGCGCTGGAGCTTTGCGGGTCGAGTCGATGCTTCTTCAAGAACACCTGACGCGCGACGCGGGGCTGAGACACTCCCGTGCCGCGATCGGTACTGATCCCCGGCAGCGGCGTGCGTCGATGCTCAGGCGGCGGCGTCGGTCAGGGCCATGTCGCGGCCCAGCATCATGCGTTCGATGTCGAGCAGCAGCAGCATGCGTTCGGACACGGTGGCCACGCCCTTGAGGAAGCGGGTGTCGACGGCGCCACCCAGATCGGGCGAGGGCTTGATCTGCTCGCCCGGCAGGCGCACCACGTCGGACACGCTGTCGACCACGATGCCGACCACGCGTGAGCCGAGGTTGAGAATGATCATCACAGTCAGCTCGCTGTACTCGGCTTTGCCGAGCTCGAACTTCAGCCGCAGATCGACGATCGGCACGATCACGCCGCGCAGGTTGATCACGCCCTTGATGAAGTCGGGCGAGTCGGGCAAGCGGGTGACGTTCTCGTAGCCGCGAATTTCCTGGACCTTGAGGATGTCGACCGCGTACTCCTCGTCGCCCAGGCTGAAGGTGAGGTATTCGTCGCCGATGCCGGCGTGGGCTTCGGTGGCGGCCGCTGTGGCCTTGGCGATCTGGGTGCTCATCCGCGTGGGTCTCCGTAGTTTTCTGTTCGGCTGCGCGCGCTCAGCCCGGCAGCTTGAAGGCCGCCGCCGAATCGACCAGGTCGCGCGCCTGTTCTTCCAGCGAGCTGGCGGAGGCCATGGCCTCTTCGACCAGGGCGGCGTTCTGCTGGGTCATCTCGTCGAGCTGGTTGACCGTGTGGTTGACCTTCTCGATGCCGCTGGACTGCTCGCTCGACGCCGCCGAGATTTCGGCGATGAGGTCGGTCACCTGCTTCACCGCGTGCACGATCTGCTGCATGGTCGCACCGGCGTCGTTGACCAGCTTCGAACCTGCGCCGACCTTGTCCATAGAGTTGCCGACCAGCTGCTTGATCTCTTTGGCGGCGTCCGCCGAGCGCTGCGCCAGCGCGCGCACTTCGGTGGCAACCACCGCGAAGCCGCGGCCCGCCTCGCCGGCGCGGGCGGCTTCGACCGCCGCGTTGAGCGCGAGGATGTTGGTCTGGAAGGCGATGCTGTCGATCGTGCCGATGATGTCGCCGATCTGCTTCGAGGACGTGCTGATCTCGCCCATCACCCGCACCACGTTGCCGACCACGTCGCCACCCTTGACCGCGACCTGGGCGGCGCCGGCGGCGAGCGTGCTGGCCTGGCGCGCACTGTCCGCATTCTGCTGCACGGTGGCGGTGAGCTCGGTCATTGATGAGGCGGTCTGCTCCAGCGAGGCGGCCTGCTGTTCGGTGCGCGAGGACAGATCGATGTTGCCGGCGCTGATTTCGCTCGCTGCGGTGTTGATGCTGTCGGCGGCGGTCTGGATCTGGCCGACGATCTCGCGCAGGCGTTCGATGGTCGCATTGGTGTCGTTCTTCATCTCGCCGAACACGCCGTCCATGCGCACGTCGATGGTGCGCGAGAGGTCGCCGTGGGCGAGTGCGCCCAGCACGGTGCGGATCTCGCGGATGCCGAGGTTCACCTTCTCCAGCAGCGCGTTCAGATTGGTCGCCAGCAGGGCGAAGAAGCCGGTCTTGCCGGTGCTGTCCATGCGGATCGCGAGATCGCCAGCGGCGGCGGCCGACACCACGTCGGACACTTCGCGCTCGATCTGGCGCTCGAGCGTGCGGTCCTGCCACTCGGCGACCAGGCCGAGGGTTTCGCCCTGGGCGTCGCGTACCGGCGAAAGGTTGAGATCGAGCGCGACATCGCCGAATTCCAGTTCGCTGCGCTGTGCGTCCTGCAGGCCGCGGGCGAGCGCACCGACGTCGGTACGACCGTCAGAGAACACCGACAGCGGGCTGCCGATCAGGGCGTCGAAGTCGAAGCCGCTGTTGACCGCGCGAATCGCCTCCGCGCGCTGCTGCAGCAGGCGCTTCGCAACCGGGTTCGCATAGGTCACGCGCTGCTCGGTGTCGGCGATCAACGCGCCCACGCTGGCCTGGTCAAGCGCCAGCCGGATGCCCAGGTTTTCCTGCGCGACGCGGCGCTCGGCCTGCATGCGTTCCTTGATCTGTGCGCTCATCCGGGTCATGGCTCCGTACAGGCGCCCGACTTCGTCCTCGCGATCGGTGCGCAGTTCGACGTCCAGATTGCCACCGGCAACGGCCTCGACCGCCTGCACGGCTTCGCCCAGCGGTTCGGTGACCAGGCGCTTGGCGATCCAGCGCAGGCCGACGATGAGGAAGGCCAGTGCGAACACCGCCAGAACAGACATCATGCCCAGAAGGCCCACCGCAGCGCTGACCGCGGCGCTGCGTGACTCCAGCGCGATCAGCCTCCAGCCGAAGGCCGGGAAATCGCGAACCTTGGCGACCATCTCGACGGCCTCGCCGCCGCTGCGGGGCTTCAGACGCAGCGCGAATTCGTCGCCGGGATCGCCCTTGGCCAGCGCCTGCAGGGCGTCCTTCAGCTCGGCGTCCTCCAGCTCGGAGACGTTCTGTCCCTCCAGCTCGGGATGCAGTTCAATCAGCCCGAAGCTGCTGCCTTCCCGGGTGTTGATGGCCATGAAGTAGCCGTCCGTGCCGAGCTCGGTCGAGCGCAGCGATTCCTTCAGCGCCTCAAGGGTCTCGGCATAGTCCAGCGCCACGGCAAAGGCGGCGATGATTTCATCGCTCGAACCGGTGGACGGGTCGAAGTAGCTGATGGGGCTGTAGTAGGCGATGTAGTTGGTCTCGAACAGCTCGACCTGACCGCTCCAGTTCTCGCCCGCCAGAAGTGCGGCATGCGCGGGATGGTCGCTGGCGATGCCGCTGCCGATGGCGCGGAACGCCGACTCATCGCGCAGGTTGGTGCTGATGCGGACGAACTCGCCCTCATGCAGCTGGAAGATCATGCCGATGCCATTGGTCGCGAGCTCGAAGCGATCCACCGGATCGTCGTTGCCGTTGAGCAGGGTCTCGCCCATATAGAGCGCAGGCAGCTCCAGACTGCCCGCCGCATGGCGCTCGTCGTCGACGCGCTCGACGTCCTCTTCGGGAAGGAAGGCCAGAAAGGTGTCGTACATGCGCAGCGCACTGTCGCGCAGGGTGTTGTCGTACGTCGCAAGCAGACGCTCGCCGACATCCAGCGAGGTCTCAAGCTCGTCGATCGAGCGCTGGGTCAGCGCAGTGGCGGCGCGCCAGCCGACCAGCAGGGTCGTGCTGCCGAGGATCATCAGCACGCCGGCTGCCACCACCAGCGCCAGTCGAAGCCCGAGCGAGTGACGGGTCATGGCCATCGCCCGCTGTGCGAGCCGACCGCTGCGCAGGGCGGCAATCGCCCCTGAGGCAAGGCGCAGCAGTCGACCGCCGGTCGCCTTCAGTGCAGGCAGCGCCCTGGCCGCGAACGCATGCAGTCTGTCCCGCAGATTCCCCTTCATGGCCACCTTGCTCCGCGATGTGAAGTCGAGGGCGGCGGCGCTTGCGCACCGCGTACCGCCCGAGGAGCGGTCTCAGGCCGCCGCGCTGGTTGCCAGCGCGCGTACGAGGCCGCCGATGTCGACGATGAGTGCGACGCGACCGTCGCCGAGGATGGTCGCGCCCGACACCGCCGGAACGCGCCGATAGTTCGCTTCGAGGTTCTTCACCACCACCTGCTGCTGGCCGAGCAGTTCGTCGACCACCAGGGCCAGCTTGCGGCCGCCGCCTTCGACGACGACCACCAGGCTGTTGTCGTCAAGACGCGCCTCTCCCAGCCGGTAGAACTCCGACAGGTTGACCAGCGGCAGATAGTCGCCGCGCACCTTCAGCACCTTGCCGGTGCCGTGCACGCTGCGGATTTCCTGCAGGTCGGGCTGCATCGCTTCGATCACGTAGCCCAGCGGCAGCACGAAGGTTTCGCCGCCCACCGCCACGGTCATGCCGTCGAGGATCGCCAGCGTCAGCGGCAGCCGGATGGTCACCCGCGTGCCCTCGCCCGGGTAGCTTTCGATGTCGATCTCACCGCCGAGTTCGGCGATGTTCGAGCGCACCACGTCCATGCCGACACCGCGGCCGGAGACGTCGGTGATCTGGTCGGCGGTGGAGAGGCCCGGATGGAAGATCAGCTGCCAGACTTCCGAGTCGGACATGCCCTCGTGCGCGTTCAGGCCACGCTCCATCGCCTTGCGCAGGATGCGTTCGCGGTTCAGCCCGCGACCGTCGTCGGTGATCTCGATGACGATATGGCCACCCTGGTGGGAGGCGTCGAGCTCCACCGTGCCGACCGGATCCTTGCCCGCGGCCTCGCGTTCTTCCGGGGTTTCAAGCCCGTGGTCGACCGAGTTGCGCACCAGATGCACCAGCGGATCGACGATGCGTTCGATCACGCCTTTGTCGAGTTCGGTGCCTTCGCCGGAAGTGCGCAGGTTGACCTTCTTGCTCAGCCGTGCGGCGAGGTCGCGGACCATGCGCGGGAAGCGCGAGAACACGAACTCCACCGGCAGCATGCGCACGCTCATCACCGCTTCCTGCAGGTCGCGGGTGTTGCGGTCGAGCAGGGTCAGCCCGTTCAGCAGCTTCTCGTGCTGGGTCGGGTCGAGGCCGTGCGACTGCTGCCGCAGCATGGCCTGGGTGATGACCAGTTCGCCGACCAGGTTGATCAGCGCATCGACCTTTGAAATGTTGACGCGGATCGAGCTGTCGACCTCGGCCGCGGTGCGCTCGGTGCGGGCCGCAGCAGGCGCGACCTTGGCGACCTCCTTGCGTTCGTTCGGCTGCGGCATCGGCACGATGTCGGCGCTCTTGGCCGGCACCGGCAGTGGCGCCTCAGGTGCTGCCGCAGCGACTGCGGCTGCAGGGGCCGGCGCGGCCGCGGTGATGGCTTCGATGCCGAGATCGCACTCGTCCTCGACCCAGGCGAAGGCATCGGCAATGGCGGCCTGCTTGACGCTGGCAGGCAGGGTGAGAGTCCAGCGCAGGTGCGAAGTGACGGGTTCGAGGGCGTCGAGCGCGGGCAGAGCCGCGGTGTCGCATTCGATCTGCATATCGCCCAGACGATCCAGCTCGCGCAGGATGCGCAGCGGATCATTGCCGGTGATGAACAGATTGGGGTGCGGCGCGAACCTCACCCGCCAGCCGCTGCTGGCCGGCGCCGCGGCGCTGGTTGCGCCGGCGGCCTTCACGGGCGCTGCGGCGGGCGCCGCCTTGCCTTCGTCGAGCAGGCTCGACAGGCGCTGGTTCAACTCCGCGCAGGGCGCGGTGTCATCGGGGTCTCCGGTCTCGGCGGCCACCAGCAGATCGCGCAGGATGTCGACCGACGCCAGCAGCGCATCCGACAGTTCCGGGGTGACGTTGCGCTTGCCGCCGCGGACCTGGTCCAGCAGTGTTTCCAGCAAGTGGGTGGTGCCGGTGATCGCCGAGAAACCGAAGGTGGCGGCGCCGCCCTTGATCGAATGGGCGGCACGGAAGATGGTGTTGACGGTCTCGGCATCGTTGCCCGACGACTCCAGACTGAGCAGGCCGGACTCCATCGCGTCGAGGCCTTCGCGGCTCTCGGCGAAGAACACCGCCTGGAATTGCTTCATGTCGATGGGCATGGCGGCCTCACCCCATCACTTTGCGGATGGTCGCGATCAGCTGATCGGGGTCGAAGGGCTTGACGATCCAGCCGGTGGCACCGGCGGCCTTGCCCTCCTGCTTCTTGTCCATGCCCGCTTCGGTGGTGAGCATCAGCAGCGGCGTGAACTTGTAGTCGGGCAGCTGCCGCAGATGGCGGATCAGGGTGATGCCATCCATGTTCGGCATGTTGACGTCGGCGACGACGCAGTTGAACTTCTGGCCTTTGGCCTTTTCCAGCGCGACGACGCCGTCTTCGGCTTCCTCGACGTCCCAGCCGGCAGAGCGCAGCGCGAACGCGACCATCTGCCGCATCGAGGCGGAATCATCCACTGCCAATATGCGTGCACCACTCATTGCGCGTACTCCGTGTGCGGATCAGGGGGAGGACCAGCCGAACAGGCCGCCGAGGCCGCTGATGCGGGCGGCGGCCTTGAACTCGTCCGAGGGGTTTTCAATATGGGTTTCGAGGCCTGCACCACGCCTCTGCAGGACCAGCGCGGCCAGCACCTGCAGGGACGCCGCGTGCAGCCTGCCGACCTTGCTGCCATCCAGCTTGAGCGGCTTCTTGCCCTTGGCCTCAGCCTTCAGCGTGGCCAGCAGGGGCTCCGCGGCTTCGATGCCGAGGTCTTCAGGAATCTCGATCGTGCTCATTGTCGTGCTCAAGGCCTCGTGGCGTTGGGCCCTGCCGTGTGCGGCGGCCCGTGGGTGGACTTAGGCAAGCCGCATGCCGGAGGCGAGGTGACGGGATTGCGGCGCTTGCTTGAGCCGGGATTGGGGATTCGGGATTCGGGATTCGTGGAAGCAGGCCTCGCGAACCGATGCCACCCGGCCTGCCCGAGTGACTGGGCGCCAGGTTGCCATGAGCCTCGCGGGCTCTTGCTCTGGCGAATCCCGAATCCCGACTCCCGAATCC
>JBIJCA010000133.1:0-11865 GCA_044344935.1 Aquimonas sp.
GGTGATCAACGCGGTGCGCTACACGCCGGAAGGCGGGCGGGTGAGGGTCGAGTTCCACCCCACCGCCGAAGGCGGGGCCAGTCTGTGCGTGATCGATTCCGGCCCGGGTATCGCCCCGCAGCATCTACCGCGCCTGACCGAGCGCTTCTACCGTGTCTCGACCAGTCGATCGCGGGATTCCGGCGGCACCGGTCTCGGGCTTGCCATCGTCAAGCACATCCTGCAGCTGCATCATGCCCAGCTGCTCATCGACAGCGAGGTGGGTGTGGGCAGCCGGTTCTGCTGCGTGTTCGATGCAAGTCATCGGGTGGCACGCGATGAGGTCGAGGTGGGCGTGGCCTGAACCCCCGCGCGCCGCCGGCTCCGTATCGCGGGCGCCCCATCCCGGGTAGGCGAACCCGAGTTTCCGGGCACCCACTTGCGGCATCATGGGGCCCTCCGCGCTGTTGCGCTGCAGACATCGAGTCGAACCCACTGCCATGGCCCAGGACCGCGATCTCACTGATCCGTCGCTCTACATCAACCGCGAGCTGTCCCAGCTCGAGTTCAACTTCCGCGTGCTGGCGCAGGCCATGGACGAGCGCGTGCCGCTGCTGGAGCGGCTGCGCTACCTGTGCATCAGCTGCACCAACCTCGATGAGTTTTTCGAGATCCGGGTCGCTGCGATCCGCCACCAGCAGGACTTCGGCGGCGGCGGCATGGCCGACGGCATCGCACCGACCGCAGCTTTGGCCCAGATCTATGCGCGTGCCGGCGAGCTGGTCGATGCGCAGTACCGCTACTGGAACGAGACCCTGCGCCCGGCGCTCACCGATGCCGGCATCCGCATCCTCACCCGTGACACCTGGAGTGCGAAGCAGAAGCGCTGGCTGAAGGACTACTTCGACAGCGAAATCACCCCGGTGCTGTCGCCGTTGGCGGTCGACCCGGCCCATCCGTTTCCGCGGATCCTCAACAAGAGCCTGAACCTTGTGGTGGTGCTGCAGGGCCAGGATGCTTTTGGCCGCAGCGGCGGCCTGGCGCTGGTGCGCGCGCCGCGCTCGCTGCCGCGGATCATCCAGCTGCCGGCCAACGTCTCCGGCGGCACTCATGACTTTGTGCTGCTCTCGGCCGTGCTCTCGGCCTTCGTCGAGGATCTCTTCCCCGGCATGACGGTGAAGGGCACCTACCAGTTCCGCGTCACCCGCAACTCCGAGCTGTTTGTCGACGAGGATGAAGTCGAGAATCTGGCGTCCGCGCTGCGCGATGAGCTGGTCGGCCGCGGCTACTCGCACGCGGTGCGGCTGGAGATCGCCGACACCTGCCCCAAGCCCATCGTCAAGCAGCTGCTGCGTCACTTCGAGCTGCCGGAATCGGCGATCTACCGCATCAACGGCCCGGTGAATCTGAATCGCGTCACCGCCGTGTACGACATGGTCGATCGACCGGACCTGAAGTTCCCTGCGTTCAAGCCGCGGCTGCACCCGCATGAGACCGGCGAGGAAATCTTCGAAGTCGTGCGCCGCGGCGATGTGCTGTTGCATCACCCCTATGACAGCTTCGGCGTCATCATCGATCTGGTGAAGACCGCCGCGCTTGATCCGAATGTGCTGGCGATCAAGCAGACGCTCTACCGCACCGGCCACAACTCGCCCCTGGTCAGCTCGCTGATCGAGGCGGCGCGCCATGGCAAGGACGTCACTGTGGTGATCGAGCTGCGTGCGCGCTTCGACGAGGAGGCCAACTTGCGTCTGGCCGATCGTCTGCAGGAGGCCGGCGTGCAGGTCGTATACGGCGTGGTCGGCTACAAGACCCACGCCAAGATGCTGCTGATCGTGCGCCGCGAGGGCAAGAAGCTGCAGCGCTATGTGCACCTCGGCACCGGCAACTACCACAGCGGCACCGCCAAGGCTTACACCGACATCGGCCTGCTCAGCGCCAACGCCGACATCGGCGAGGACGTGCATCTGCTGTTCCAGCAGATGTCGGGGCTGGCGCCGGCGATCCGCCTGAAGCGTCTGCTGCAGTCGCCCTTCACCCTGCACCCGGGCCTGCTCAAGAAGATCGAACGCGAGGCCGCCAATGCGCGCGCCGGCAAGCCCAGCGGGATCATCGCCAAGCTCAACGCGATCAACGAGCCGAAAGTCATCCGTGCGCTGTACCACGCCTCCCAGGCAGGCGTGAAGATCGAACTGATCGTGCGCGGCGCCTGCGGTCTCCGGCCCGGGGTGGCGGGCGTGTCGGAGAACATCTGGGTGCGTTCGATCATCGGGCGTTTCCTCGAGCACAGCCGCATCTACTGGTTCGCCAACGGCGGTGAGCCCGAGCTGTTCGCTTCCAGCGCCGACTGGATGGAGCGCAATCTGCTGCGCCGCATCGAGACCTGTTTTCCCATCCTCGACCCGACCCTGGCCGAGCGTGTGCGCACCGAGGAGCTCGACAACTACCTGCGCGACAACACCCAGGCCTGGGAGCTGCAGTCCGACGGCAGCTATGTACGTCTGGTGCCCGAAGGCGATGACATGCCGCACTCGGCGCAGCAGTTCCTGCTCGCACTGCTGTGCCATTGAGGACGCCTGCAGATGCCTGAAACCCTGCTCAAGGCCAGCGGTGCTGGCCTGGCCGAAGACGAGCTGCTGGCCGCCGTCGATCTGGGCTCGAACAGTTTCCACATGATCGTGGCTCGGCATACGCTGGGCCAGCTGCGAGTGGTCGACCGCCTCCGAGAGTCCGTGCGAACCGCTTCGGGCCTGACCCCGCGCGGTGAGCTCACGCCAGAGGCGCTGTGGCGCGCGCTGGAATGCCTGGAGCGCATGGGCCAGCGCCTGCGCAACATCCCGGCGAACCGGGTCCGCGCGATCGCCACCAATACCGTGCGTCAGCTGCGCAATCCGCAGTCCTTTTTGATTCCCGGTCAGACCGCGCTCGGCCACCGTATCGAGGTGGTCTCGGGCCGCGAGGAGGCGCGCCTGATCTACCTGGGCGTGGCGCAGGGCCTGCCGCCAAAGAGCAGTCGTCGCCTGGTCATCGATATCGGCGGCGGCAGCACCGAGTTCATCATCGGCGAAGGCTTCGAGCCGCTGGAGCGCGAGAGCCTGCAGATGGGCTGCGTGGCCACGACGCGGCGCTTTTTCGGCACCGGGCGGCTGTCGCGCAAGCGCTGGAAAGAAGGCCTGACTGAAATTTCCGCCGAGTTCCAGCAGTTCGCCGCGATCTACCGCGCCCGCGGCTGGAAGGACGTGATCGGCTCCTCCGGCACGGTCAAGGCGATCGGCAAGATCATCAAGGCCATGAAGCTCGGCCGCGGCGAAATCACGGCCCAAGGCCTGGCGGCCGTACGCGAAGCCCTGCTCGGCTTCGAGGACATCGACGCGATCGACCTGCCCGATCTCACCGATGAGCGCCGGCCGGTGATCGCCGGCGGCGTGCTGGTGCTCGAAGCCGCCTTCAACGAGCTGGGCCTCGCGCAAATGAAGGTCGCCGAGAGTGCGATGCGTGAAGGCGTGCTTTACGACATGCTCGGCCGTGTCGCGCTGCGCGACCCGCGCGACGGGTCGATACAGGCGATGGCACAGCGTTACGGCGTCGATGCCGCACATGCCGCGCGGGTCGAGGCCACAGTGCTGACATTGTTCGACCAGGTGGCGAGCGCATGGAAGCTGGGCGAGGACGAGCGCTTCAGCCTTGCCTGGGCGGCGCGGGTCCATGAGATCGGACAGGCTATTGCGCACAGCCAGCACCATGTGCACGGCGCCTACCTGATCGAGAATTCGGACATCGCGGGGTTCTCCAACCAGGAGCAGCAGTTTCTCGCTGCGCTGGTCCGCTCGCAGCGCCGCGGCCTGCACAAGTCGGTGCAGCAGGGAGCTGGCGGTCGCGACCCTTTGACTACGCTGCGCTGCGTGGTGCTGCTGCGACTGGCGGTGCTTCTGCACCGCAGCCACGAGTCCGCCGGGCTGCCGGGCTTCGAGGTCGAGGCGATCGAGCGCGGACTGCATCTGAACCTGCCCGCCGTATGGTTGGGCCAGCATCCGCTGACGCGGGCGGACCTGCTGACGGAGCGGGAGCTGCTGCAGGAACTGGGGCTGGATCTGGTACTGGACTGAGAGTCCACCGACGCGAGATCGCGCGGAGGTGGTGCGCGC
The DNA here is from genome assembly GCA_044344935.1 of Aquimonas sp. GTDB lineage: Bacteria > Pseudomonadota > Gammaproteobacteria > Xanthomonadales > Xanthomonadaceae > Aquimonas. The sequence goes on from JBIJCA010000133.1 coordinate 4,125, forward strand.
TTCGAGGGGCGCGCGCTTGCTTCGCATGAGATCGGGACAGTCTCGCGGCATACTGACGAGCCGTTCCCCCGGATCCTTGCGCATGGCTATTTCCCCGCTCCGGCGGCCGACGGCTCTCGTGGGCATGCTCTTTCTTGCCGCCTGCAGTCCGGGCGAGCCCGCGATCGATGGCCGTCTGGCCTCGGTCATGGCGCTTGCCCAGGGCGACTGCCTCAACGATGCCAGCGCAGATGACTCGATTGATGCCATCGAGGACTATGACGACGGCGTCTACCAAGTCCGCAAGCTCGACTGCGCGCAGCCGCACAAGTACGAGGTCTACCACCTGCATCGCGCCAGCGAGGGAGACTATCCCGGCGCGGAAGCCATGGCGGCGCTGGCCAGCAAAGTCTGTGAGGCGAAGTTCCAGGGTTTTGTCGGCCGGGCCTACGATGATTCGGAACTCGACTTCGAGGTGTTGTGGCCCAGCGAGGACGGCTGGAACACCGAAAGCGATCGCGAGGTCGTCTGTCTGCTGACCCGAATGGATGACAGCCCGATGCTCGGCAGCATGCGGGGCAGCAAGCGCTAGCCCCGCCGCGATTCGCGGACAGGTGTCCGGTGGCTGCGCGGTTCTGCGTGTGTGGAGTAGCGACCATCCCTGCCACTGGCGGCCACCGAGGGCTCACCGATGCGATCCATCCGTTCTGTTGCTGCCGCGATTGGCTTCGCCCTGGCCTTGCTCGGCAGCACCGCGCCCGCATTCGCGGTCGATCTGCGTGTCGGCACCGGCCCTGGCTGTACGCATGCGAGCCTGCAGTCCGCGCTCGACGCCCTGGAATCGCAGTCCGGTCAGCATACGGTGCGCATCAACAAGGGGGCCTACCCGGTACCCGATGGCATGGTCTACCTGCCCACCGTCAGCCAGACTGCCGTGTTTCTGGAGGGCGGCTACGTCAGCTGTACGGCGCCTTCCCCGACGGGTGACGTCACGCTCGATGCCGACCGTGCCGTGTTCAATGGGGCCGGCGGCTCACAGCGCTCGGTGCTCGACCTGCGTCTGTTCGGCCGGGTCGGCACCTTCCAGATGCGCCGTATCGTGCTCACCGGCGGCGACGCCACCGCGGTGTCGACCACCAGCGACGAGTTCGAAAGCGGCGGTGGATTGATCGTGCGCGGCGGGGCCTCGGTGCTGCTCGGCCTTGGCACCTCGGTGCGCGGCAATGCGGCGATCAATGGCGGCGGCGTCGCGCTGGCGGGGTCGCGCCTGATCGATACGGCCACGATCGCCCGGGTCGACCTGTTCATCGACGACGGCGCCGATATCAGCAGCAACACCGCGACCGGCACCACCACCGCGACCGGGCGGGGCGGCGGCATCTACTGCGGTGGTGGCAATCCGGCGCCGGACATGGGGCCGGATGGCAATCGGCACGGTTCGATCGTGCTGCGCGACGGCGTCATCGGCTTCAACCAGGCGCAATTCGGCGGCGCATTCTTCTGCAACGGCAGCCTGCAGGCAGGTGGCGGGTTCCAGCCGGCGCCGCGCGATGGGCGGGCGGCGTGGATCGTCGGCAACCAGGCGACCGCGGGCGGCGGCGCCTGCGCGGCCGGCGCGGGCAGTCTCGACGCGGGCATCGCACCGGGCGCGGACGGCCGGCGCACGCTTGGCGCTCCCGATGGCGGCACGGGCATGCTCGCGATCACCAACAACACGTCCGCCGGCTCGCCCGGAATGTGCCTCGGTGGCAGCGTGACGCTCGGCACCAACGACGTCCCGGCCGGCAGCAGCCGCTTCCGCATCCAGAACCTCTACATCGCGGACCAGAGTGGCGGCGGCACCCTGGGTCTGTCGGTGGGCAGCTTTCTCGAACTCGACGTGCGCCCCTCGGGCGACAACGTGGCGTGCAGCTTCTTCAGCGCCACGCCCTGCGTGCGGCTGGTCGGCAACCAGGTCGCGAGCAGTGGCGGTATCACCAGCAACGGGCAACTGCTGACGGCGACCGGTGGTGCGGTGCTGAACATCTACCGCGGGATGATCGACGACAATCGCGGTCGCCCGCGGCTGTTCGGCGCGGCGACCAGCGCTGTGCTGCGCCTGTGGTCGAGCATCGTCGACGACAACACCGTGGTGGTCGGATCGGCCTTTCCGGTCGACAGCGCCTCGCTGTTCGAGTCCTCGCTCGGCGCGACTGCCGGCGTCTACCAGACCACCGTGGTGATGCGCTCCCCGCTGGATTTCTTCTTCCGCATCGGCGACGGCGTCGACAACGGCTTCGCCAGCGCCCACGGCAGCATCCTCGCCTCGACGGTGTCGCCGCCGCCGGCCAACGTCGGCGGTACAGCGCCGCCGTCGCGCCTGACCCGCGAATGGTGCGGCTTCTTCCAGTCGACCGCCGACTTCGCCAGCCACACGGTGGCCAACGATCCGACCACCGCCACCTTCGCGGTCCTGCCGCCGTCCGCACTCAACCTTGCCGCCGGAACCTACGCACCGCAGAGCCCGGGCCTGATCGACGCCTGTTCGGCGCCGTCGTACAACCGCGACTTCTACGGCCGGCCCTTCGACGTGCAGCTGGAGCCGGGTGGCGCGGTGCGCGCCGAGATCGGCGCGGTCGAGGCGCAGCCCGCGGGTCCACTGTTCGCGAACGGCTTCGAGGAGCCCTGAGCCTCGCCCGGGTGACGTGGTTCGCGTCTGCGCCATTGCCAATGGGGCGCAAGCGCCGCTAGATTCGCGGCTGTTGGCACTGCCTGCGTGCAAGCGCACAGCGCGCGACCCAGGTCATCAGCCACGCTTTCCGCTCGCAGCGGCCTGCTCGTCGCCTGCATTCGAGGCAGGCGCGCGTGGCAATGACTGCAGTGTTGTCACCCAGGAGTCACCCCATGAGCCAGGATGCCTTCACCACCCCACCGCGCGCTTCGCGGCGCTGGCTGTGGTGGATTCCGGCCGGCTGCCTGCTGGCGATCCTGCTGATGGTCGGCTTCGGCCTGGCGATGCTCTGGCTGGTCGGTGCTGCGCTGGACGAGACCGATGCCTATCAGGAGCCGCTTCGGCGCGCGCAGGCTTCCGAGGAGGTGCGCGCCCTGCTCGGCGAGCCGATCGAAGCCGGCTGGCTGCCGCAGGGCCAGATCAAGTTCAGCACCGGCGACGGTGGCCGCGCCGAGCTGAGCATCCCGGTCAGCGGACCGCGCGGCAAGGCGGTGATTGAAGTCCGCGCCACGAAGCGCGCGGGCGAGGACGTCTGGACCTATGCGCGCCTGGAGCTCGTGCCCGAAGGCGAGGCCGCGTCGATCGATCTGCGCTGAGAGCCTGTGAAAAAACCATCCGCCTGCTGCGGCCGCCTCTGGACGCCCGTGGTGGAGGCGCGCTCCGCGATTTCCGCGGTCATCTGGCTCGCCAAACGCCCTTGAATTCGCGTGCCGCGCTTTGCCACGAACGCCCAGAGACGCCCTCGCTACGGCGTCTGGGATTTTTCACACGCTCCGAGGCCTCAGCAGTCGAAATCCGCCGAGACCGCCGGCGTGGCCCTGCGCGACAGCAGGATGCGGTCGACGCGATTGGCGTCCATGTCGACCACTTCGAGACTGAGGCCCGGCAGCTCGACGATGGCGCCGACCTCGGGTACACGGCCGAGGTGATGCATGACCAGGCCGCCGAGGGTGTGGTAATCGGCGTCTTCCTGCTGCAGTCGGATGTCATCGCCCAGCAGCTCTTCGACGCGATCGATTGCCAACATCCCGTCCAGCAGCCATGAGCCGTCGGCGCGCTGGACGGCGGCGCCGACCCGCTCGGGCAGATCGCCGATGATCGCCTCCAGCAGATCGGTGAGACTGACCAGGCCTTCGATGCTGCCGTACTCATCCACCACCAGGGCGAGATGGCTGCGCTTGCGGCGCAGCGTCTCCAGCAGCTGGAAGGGCGTGATCGATTCCGGCACATAGGTGGCCGGGTGCAGGGCTTCTTCCAGCAGCGGCGGCGCACCGTCGAGGCTGCGCGCGAGGTAGTCCTTGGCGTCCAGCAGGCCCAGCACTTCATCGAGGCTGCCGCGTCCGACCGGCAGGGTCTGGTAGCGGCCCTCGCGCAGCACCGCCTGGTTGACCGAGGGCGCGTCCTCGACGTCCAGCCAGCGGATGTCCCGGCGCGGGGTCATGATCGCGCGCACCTGAATGTCATCCAGCCGGAACACGTTGCCGACCAGGGTCTGCTCCGCCGGCTTGAACACACCGCTGGCCGCACCCTGGGCGATCATCGTGCGGATTTCCTCCTCGCTGACCTCGGGCTCGCCGCGCTGGTGCGCACCCAGCAGACGCAGCAGCAGGTTGCTAGACAGGCTGAACAGGCTGACCAGGGGGTGCGCGATCTTGGCCAGCACGATCATCGGCGGCGCCATGAGGCTCGCGAAACGCTCCGGCGCCAGCAGCGCCAGGCGCTTCGGCACGATCTCGCCGAGCACGACCGAGCAGTAGGTGACGATGATGACCATGCAGGCGGTGGCCAGGAACTGGCTGTGCGCTGCAACCAGCGGTATGCCCTCGAACACGCCGATCAGGCGCTCGGCGATTGCGTTCTCGCCGAACGCACCGCTGATGATGCCGATGGTGGTGATGCCGACCTGCACGGTCGACAGGAACACCGAGGGGTCCTGGCTTAGTGTGAGGGCGGCGCGTGCGCCGGCGCTGCCGGCCTGTGCGCGCGCCTGCAGACGTGCGCTGCGCGAAGACACCAGAGCCATTTCCGAGGCGGCAAAAACGCCGTTCAGCACGATCAGGCCGAGCAGGATCAGCAGCAGTTCCATGAGGATTCCGTAGGAGAAAGGACCGCAACGGCGTCGCGCCGGTGGGGCTGGCGGGTCATCCAACCCTACTACCTGTGGTGTGCGGGGCGGCTTTCAAGGGCTCGGCCCGCCTTCGCACCCGCAGGGTTGACCGCCACGGGACGCGGGCCGGTTCTCAAGTCTCTGCCTTGGCTTCACACTTCAGTCCCACTGCGGTGAGGGTGCCCCGCATGGAGTGCCGATGAACCTCAGATCCCTGCTGCCCTGGCTCGTGCTGATCGTCCTGGTGGTTGCCGCGGCCCGCTGCAGCCGCGATCCACTGCGCACGCAGCTGCCGTTCGGCAGTACCGATCTGTCGTCGGTCGAGGCCCAGCTCGCCAAGCTGGCGCCCGAGGATCGCGCCCGCGTCGAGGCCTACGTCACGCGCAGCAACGGTGACTACCTGCCCGTGGGTCTCGGTGATCCGGACATGCCGTTCACCGCCCGCACCTTCGCTGAGGCGATCGAACTGGAACGCCAGTGGGAGTCGCGGATGGCGGAAGAGGCGGTGACTCAGCGCGCCCGCGAGGCCGAGCGCGAACGGGCGCTGGCGCCGCTGCGCGCCATCGTCAGCGCCGAGATTGTCAGCGCGCGCCTCGCCCACGCTGTGCCGGCAAGCCCGGCCCAGGCCAGAGGGGCCGCGTCGGAGCAGGGCACCCCCGCGGGCGCGCCTCCCCCGCTTCGGCTGACGCTACGCGTGCGCAACCTTGGTTCGCAGGCGGTGGTGCAGCTGGCCGGCAACCTGCGCGCGCGCGATCGCGAGCAGGCCCTTGGCCTGCCGCTGTGCTACTTCGAGATCGCCGAGCACAACGCGCTGGCTGCCCACGAGGTGCGCGAGTTCGACTGCGTGCAGCAACGCGCGGCGAACGCGCAGGAGCGCGCGTTCGCGGCGCCCACGCCGGGTCGCTTCAGCGTGGAATGGTTGCCGCGCGAACTCACGCTCGCGGATGGCCGCACGCTGAAGTCAGGCGTGTACTGACGCGGCGTCGGCGTCGACGGACATCATTCCCCGGATCGGTTCCTGCGCTGCCATCAACCTGTCACCAAGCCGGCGGCAGCATCGACTCCCCGCAGGCTCGGTCAGGTGGCGATGCGCGAACACGAGGAAGCACGGGAGCTCCCGACCGAGCCGCAGGGGCTGCGGGCGGCGGAGGGTGAGCGCGGTGCGCAGCTCCGTGCGGCGCTTGACGACCTGTTCCTGGACGACGCCCTGAGCATCCACTTCCAGCCGATCGTCGATGCCGTGCGCCCCGCCGTGCTGGGTTTCGAGGCGCTCTGCCGCGGCCCTTCCGATTCGCCCCTGCATTCGCCGCTGGTGATGTTCGAGGTGGCCGCGCGCTACGGACGCATGATCGAGCTTGAGCGACGGGTGGTGCGGGTCATTCTCAGGCGCTTCTTCGAGCTGGGCTTGCCGGGGTCGGTGTTCATCAACGTCAGCGCCGACACCCTGAGCGCGGCGGCGGATCGCATCGAGCTGCTGCGCGAGGAGTTCGCGGCGCTTTCTCTCGCGCCGGGCAGGATCGTCATCGAGCTGACCGAGACCCGGCCCTCGCTCGATCTCGCGGCCTTGCACCAGTCGATCCTCGCGATCCGATCGCTGGGCTTCCGCATCGCCCTCGACGATCTGGGCGAGGGCTTCGCCAGCCTCAAGCGCTGGCTGGACGTGCGGCCCGATTTCGTCAAGATCGATCGCCATTTCGTCGACGGTGTGGCGGGGGATCCGGTCAAGCAGCAGCTGATCCGCTCGATGCTCGACCTTGCCCGCACCGGCGGCGCGCGGGTGATCGCCGAAGGCATCGAGCAGGAGCCCGACCTGCGCGTGCTGCTGCGGCTCGGCGTGCAGCTTTGTCAGGGCTATCTGTTCGCGCGACCGCATCCGGCGCCGCGGCCCGACCTGCAGCTGCAGGTCGAGCATCGGCTGCTGGAGATGTCCGGCGCGCGCGCGAGTAGCGAGCCAGGCATCAGCGCCGGCCGACTGGCGCGCATCGCCGCCAGCGTCTCGCCGGACTGCACCTGCGCGCATGTGCTCGACCTGTTCGCGGCGGATGAAGGTCTGCGCTCGCTGGCGGTGGTCGATGCCGATCGTCGCCCGGTCGGTGTGCTGCGCCTGCTGACCGTGCTCAAGCGCGCCGGCGGTCGGTTCTTCCGCGAGCTGCACGGCCGCAAGAGCTGCAGCCTGCTGATGGATGCGCGTCCGCTGATCTTCGATGAGCACACGCCGCTGGCAGAGATGGGCGAGTCCCTGTCGCGCATCGATGACCATCACATGGTCGACGGCTTTCTGGTCACCCGCGCCGGCCGCTACCTCGGCAGCGGGCGTATTTCCGACCTGCTGAAGGCGATGGCGGATGCGCGCGAGGGGCAGGGCAGCGAGCTGCATCCGCTGACCCGCCTGCCGCTCAATGCCGCAGCGCGTGGCCGCATCCAGCAGGCGCTGGACACCCACGCGCGATTCACCGCCGTGTACTGGGACATCAACGACCTCAAGCCCTTCAACGAGGTCTACGGCTTTGGCGCTGGCGACGCACTGATCCTGATGCTGAGCGGGCTTCTGAAGGGAATTTCTGAGCCTCTGGGCGGATTTCTCGCCCATGTGGGCGGCGATGATTTCGTGTTGATGCTCGACGGCAGCGACTGGCACGGCGCGGTGAGCACGGCGCTGGAGTCGTTCGATGCCGGGCTGGCCAGCCATCTTCGCCCGGAGCATCTGCGTGCGCGCGGCTATTCCGGCAGCAACCGCCGCAGCGAGAGCGTCTGGCACGCGCTGCCCAGCCTCGCGGCGGGCGTATTGCCAGTCGAGCCCGGTCAGTTCGCGCATGCGCACGAGGTCACGGCCGTGCTGATGGAGCTGAAGGCCGAGGCGCAGCGACGCGGCGGTAGCGCTTGGTTCTGCGAGCGTCGGCTGCGTGCGCCGCCGGGATTGCGCTGACCGCGGGCGCGGCGACCAG
>JBIJCA010000226.1:0-7679 GCA_044344935.1 Aquimonas sp.
GTCATCAAGATGTCATGTGCTTGTGATCCGCCGCCGGGACCCGTGGGATAGTGTGCGCGGCTGATCTTCTTCCGGAGCATGTCCATGGCAACCGCCCGCACCCCCCGCAAAACACGCTCAAGCGCATCCAGCCCGCGCCGCTCTGCGCGCAGCGCATCCGTCGAGGCCGCGGCTGCGGCGCCTGCTGCGAAGGAGCCAGCAGCTATCGTGGCCGTCGTCTCCGCGACCGGGAAAAAGCCCGCCAAGGCCAAGCCTGCAGCCAAGACGAAGCCCGAATCCAAGACGAAGCCCGAATCCAAGACGAAGCCCGAAGCCAAGGCGAAGCCCGAAGCCAAGGCGAAGCCCGAAGCCAAGGCGAAGCCCGAAGCCAAGGCGAAGCCCGAAGCCAAGACGAAGCCCGAAGCCAAGGCGAGCGATGGTGCAGCGAAAGCGCACGCGGCCCAGACGGACTCAAGCAAGGCTCGCAAAGCCAAAGCCAAAGCCGAGGCCAGCGTTGAACAGAAGGTCAGGGATCGCTTCTCGATGCCGCCGGCCGACCACGCCTTGATCGCCGCGCTCAAGAAGCGCGCGAAGGAGGCTGGCCGTTCGGTGCGCAAGAACGAACTGCTGCGCGCGGGTCTGCGCGCCCTGCAGGAGCTCGACGAGCAGCGGCTGCTGCAGGCGATCGCCCGACTGTATGCCGCGCCCTGAGTCGGACTGAGGCGAAGCACCCTCTGCGCGAAGCCAGGAGCCGCGCACTGCGGCGCCTGGTTTCGTTTTTCGCACGGCGTCACTCGTGGTTGTAGGGTGGATAAGCGCAGCGCATCCACCAGCACGTCCAGTAGAGGCTGGACGCCAAACGAAGTCCGCGAACGGGTGGACAGCGCCTTTCTTCGCCTGGATTCACGGTGCGGTGCCCGTCGCCACGCCCGCCCTGTGCAACGACTTCCTGGACGGCATCGGCAGCCGTCCCGGCAGCAACTGCGGCGCCGGGGGCTCGTCCGGAAGCGGTGGTGGCGGGCGCTGACGCGTCAATGTCGATGCAGGTGTCGCCTACGCCGGCCGGGCTTGGATGGGGTGCCAGCGCCTGCGCGAAGCCTGCGGTCGCGCGGTAAGCTCGGGTGACGCTGCCCGCCAGCCGTCCGCCGCCGCCGCCGCCAGCTTCAGCGCACCAGACCGATCCAGCGCAGTTCGACGTCGGCATCGAAGGCTTCGCCATAGGCGACCAGCGCGACCGAGCGCAGACGCGTCGTGTCCAGCGCCCGATTCACCGACACCGGCGCGAAGTCGCTGAGCGCGAGCTCGATCTGGGACCACTCCGCATTCACCGTCAGCGGTGCGCGGTAGTAGGCCCAGGGGCGTCGCGTATCGGCGCTGCGCACGTGCAGCCAGTACGCACCCGGACTGCCTCGCACTTCAACACGCAGCGCGCGGTAGGCGCTCGCGTCGAAGTCATCGCCAGAGGCGCTGAGCGGCAGCCGGACCTGGATGAAGCCGCCGTTGTTCTCCAGCCGGACGCGGCCGCGCATGCGCAGGCTGCGCTGCCCGGCCTCTTCCTTGAAGCCCGCCTGCAGGTCCGAGCGGCCGCCCATCACGCGGTCGCTGAAGCCTTGCCACGGGGTTTCCAGGGACGACAACCCGGAAGCTGCGCTGAAGTCGTCCAGGACCAGCGGATTGTCCGCGCTCATGGCAGCTCCCGGGAGCAGGGTGGCGAGGACGGCGAGCATTCGCCCTGCCGCCCTGCGGATGTGCGTATCTGTGCGGAAAGGGCGAATGGACATCGGCATCCGCGCACTCTGCGGCCACAGGCGACAAGGAAGTGTGGCGAAGACCAGACGACAGGCGGTCATCTTGTTGGCGGCAAGGCTCGCGAAGTGTCATTCGCGCCGTGGTTCGCGCGCTTCCGCGGCCTCGGCAAAAGCAGCGACGGATCGAAGCGCGTGGAGCGCCTGCGAGGGCGAGCCTCAGACCTGTGGCAAGGGCTCGTTGACCGCCCGGTTGACGTCGAAGCTGGGCGTGCCGCTATGGCGCTCCTGCGGCTGCGGGTGCTCGCCTTTCTCGATCACCACCACGCTGTCGTAGAAGTGCATCGAACGCGTCGCGCGGGTGAATGGGCCGGGTCCGAAGCTGTGCGGATCGCGGCTGTGCCAAGCGTTCAACTCATCGACAAGGCGCTTGGCGAACTCCATGAAGCTGTGCGGCGCGCGCAGGCCGCCGCCGTGGCTGCGCCAGTAGCTGGTGTGGGTGTCTTCGACCAGGATCACGCCGTCGGGCTTGACGCTGCCGTAGAGCTCCTCGACCGTGGCGATCTGCTGGTGCATCTGATGGCCGCCGTCGTCCAGCACGATGTCGATCGGTCCGACCTTGGCCGCCAGTTCGCGCAGGAAGCCACGATCACCCTGGTCGCCGATGTGGATCTCGACGCCGGGCTCGCCGAGTTCGACCAGGCGCGGATTGATGTCGACGCCGACCACCCGGCACTGCGGGCCGAAGTAGTGCCGCCACATCTGCAGCGAGCCGCCGTGGAACACACCGAACTCGACGATGGTGACGGGTCGGCCGCGGAAGCGCGCGAAGTGGCGGTGATAGATGTCGAGGTAGTGGTCCCACTTCGACATCAGACGCCCGGGGTTGGCGTCGAAGTACGCGCGCAGCGGATTGGTCTCGGCAGTCTGCATGGCTGTCCTGTGCAAGAAGAATCGGCGGGCGAGAAGTCTGGACAAGGCGGGCATTCTGGGCAAGCCGTTCGCGCCTGCGTGCTCGAACTGCAGATGCCGGGTGCCTTGCAGCGGCGCGATAGACTCCTGCGGCCCCGACACCGGATGCACCCCCATGCGCAGATCGCTCATCACCCTGTTGGCGCTGCTGATGCTGGCCTACGCAGGCATCTGCGCCACAGTGTTCGCCAGCCAGCGTTCTCTGATCTATTTCCCGCAGCCGCGCGCGCTGCCTGCGGGCGTGGCCGAGATCCGACTGCAGGTCGAGGGCCTGAGTCTGCAGGTCAGCACGTTCGAGTAGCCCGGTGCGCCTGCCCTGATCTACTTCGGCGGCAATGCCGAAGACGTGTCGCGCACCCTGGCCGAGCTGCGGCGGGTGTTCCCCGGACATGCGCTCTATCTGCCGCACTACCGCGGCTACGGCGGTAGCGAGGGGCAGCCCACCGAGGCGGCGCTGTTCGCCGACGCGCTGGCCCTGCATCAACACGTCGCGCAGTCGCATCCGCGGATCGAGGTGGTCGGACGCAGCCTCGGCAGCGGTATCGCCGTCTACCTGGCCAGCCAGCGTGAGGTCGCGCGGCTGGTGCTGGTCACGCCATTCGACAGCCTCGCCAGCGTGGCGGCGGAACAGTTTCCCTGGCTGCCGGTGGACTGGCTGCTGCTGGATCGCTTCGACAGTGATGAGCACGCGCAGCGCGTGCGCGCACCGACCTTGCTGTTGGTGGCGGAGCGTGACGAGCTGGTCCGACCGGAGCGCAATGAAGTGCTGGTACGCGCCTTCGCACCGGGCCTGGCCGAACTGCGCGTGCTCGCGGGTGTCGATCACAACTCGATCGGCCTGCATCCCGACTACGGCGCCGCATTGGCCGCAGCGACGGAGAGCAGTCTTTGAGCTTTGCGTGTAGGAAAGCAGGCGGCCGTTGCGTTTACGGCCGCCAGTTCGCATGCCGCTCCCAGAAAGCCACGCTACGCCGATAGGCCTCGCGATCCAGCGCCACGCCCGAGCCGCCTTCGTCGACGCCCAGCGCGTTGCGCATCATGGTGATCGGCACCATCGGGATTTCCTCGGGCGTCATCGTGTACAGGCAGCCGACGATGCCCCAGTCGGCTTCGATCGGCGTGCCTTCCTTTGCCATCTGCTCGCGGCTGTAGAGGATCGGCACCAGGTAGTTCGCCACCGGTGGCTCGATGCCTTCGAACCAGCGCACCAGCACCGGCAGTTCGTCTTTCGTGCGCGCCTCGTAGGCGCTGCGCAGGCGGTGACGATTGTCGTCGGTGATCGCCACCACCGAGCCGCGGGTGGACGTCCAGTTGCGGTGCACATGCAGCTCGCAGAAGGGCGCATAGCCCTCGATCACCCTGACGGGCGCGTGGGTGTTCAGATGTTCGACGAACGCTTCGGGCGTGCAGTCCTGGATGGCGGTGATGCGGCGGTCGCGCGGGAACAAGCGCGCGCGGGCGAAGTCGGTGAGAGCGATGGACATGCGTTTGCAGGTGCAGGCGGAGTGTTGTTCGCCTTATAGCGTGATTGGGCGACGCCCGGAGCGGCGATCCGCGGGTTCGCCGGAAGTGTGGTGGCGGGATTCCTGAAGTTTCGCCAAACCCGGGGCAGCCGAGCGCTTGGCACAGGCCGCCGGATCACTAACCTGCCTCTGGCGGTGCCTGCCCTGCAGATGTGCGCTGCCGCCATTTCTCTTTCCCGACATCGGAGCTTTCGAATGACCGCGCCATGGACTCGACGGCTGCTTCCCTTGGCCCTGTTGCTGCTTGTCGATGGCGCTTCCGCGCTCGACATGCAGCGTTGCAACGGACGCGTGCTCAAGGCGGGAGACTGGTCGACGCAGGCGGAATCGCTCTGCGGCGCGCCGTTCTACGTTGATCGCTGGCAGGAGCTGCAGTACGTGGATCTCGACGCGCGTCGCAGCCTGCGCCAGCGGATCGATTGGAACGAGGCCTACTTCGACCGGGGTGAGGGGCAGCTGCTGTTTCGCGTGCGCTCTCGCCAGGGCCAGATCGTTGCCATCGACACGCTGTCCCGGCGCGGCGGCGCGGCGCGGCCGGGCGACTGCTCCCTGGCCGTACTGAAGGGCAGGCCCTCCATCGGTGAGGTCGTGCATCGCTGTGGTCTGCCGGTGCAGCGTCTTGATCTGGGAGTCGCCGTGGTGGACAGCCGCGAGCGCTTCGAGGAAGCCCAGGACCTGCGCCATGAGCAATGGCTGTATCCCGCGTCTGCCGGCCAAACCCTGGTGATCGAGGTCCGTGAGGGCCGTTTGCTGGGGGCTGGACTGCGTTAGCGACACCGGCGGGTCGGCACGGTGCGGTCTCCGCCGCGACCGCACCCGCGTTTCCCTGCCGCAGCTCACGGACAGCGGTGATACGTTCGAGCCCCCGAACTCGTACACACAGGAGGGCGCGCCGCAATCGGCGCGAGTTCTTGGTGGTGCGATCGGAGGGTGCAGTGATGGAAGGGCGATCCAAACTGGTGATGGCGGCTTTGCTGTGGGGGGCAGCTGTGGAGGTGCATGCCGCGGTGTTCTGCGTGAGCACCGAATCCGAGCTGCGAGCCGCCTTGGCGACCATCGGTTCTTCGTTCGACTCTTCTGTGAACGAGGTTCGCCTGACCCAGAGGGTGTTCTTCACCGGCACTCAGGCTTTCGAGGTTCAGGTGTCCGGGGCGACCGGCGACACCGTCGTCAGCGGTGGCTGGACCAGCGCCGGCGCGACGCCCTGCGACGTCCAGTCAATAGACGCCCGGCTCACCGTGCTCGATGCGCAAGGCACTTCGCAAGTGCTCAGCATTCGCCGCAACAGCGTAAGCGGCAACGCGACACCCCTGATCCGGGTCAGCAACCTGACCATTCGCAACGGCAGTTCGACGACCGGATCTGCGGGTCTCACGATCAGGAATAGTTTTGGCGACGTCGAAGTCGACAACGTCGTTCTCCATGGTCATCGCATGGTCGACGCGCAGTTCGTCAACGGTGTGGCGGTCACACTCGACTCGACGACGCGCGACATTCGCCTACGCAACAGCCTGCTTTACGACAACCTCGGCAACTGTGTCTGTCTGTTCCCGCTCTCCAGCGCTCTGTTCACTTCGCTGAGTCTCAACAGCCAGCGCAACTGGTACGCCACCAACAACACCGTCGTCGCAGGCCCCGATGAAGCCGCTTCGGCGCTGCGCATGCAGAGTGACGGCAACTTCTGGGTGATCAACAACGTGCTGCGCGGCGGTGTGGCCTACACCAGCTCGATAACGGGTGCTGGCGCCGCGCTCGATCCCCTGGTGCGCCAGTTGTTCAACAATTTCGCCTCGGTGCCGACCACCGATCGCGCGACCATCATCGGTAATCAGGGCAACTCCTTCGTCGCGCCACAGCTGGATCCAGTCACCCGCGCGCCGTTGCCCGCTTCGCCGCTGGTCAATGCCGGGCTGGGGGCGCCGCCGGGTGGTTTGCCTGGGCTCGATGTGTTCGGCCAGTCGCGCGTGTTCGGCACCTTCATCGACGTCGGCGCGATCGAGCTGCAGCAGGCCCCGGTGCTGCCTGAGCGCATCTTCGGCAACGGCTTCGAACAGGCGGGCGCAGGTTTGATGCATTGAAGGGCGATGCGGCGGGCCTAAGGCCGCCAAGGCATTGGGCGAGCATCGCCGCCAACCGACCGACCCTTGACCCCGCCGCGGGCGGCGCGCCCGTTGCTGATCGCCGCTGCGCGCTCAGCGCGCGGGTCGGTCCAGCGCTTCGATCCATGCATCCAGACCGTCGAGTGCATCGGCCTCTTGCCTGAGCAACAGCAGGGTCTCCAGCAGCCCCCAGAGATCGGCTGTCCGGTGCCGCGCAGCGGTCGGTGCACGGAACGGCTCATCCTGGTGCCACAGGTGAAGCTGGAACTGCCGGTCGGCTGTCTGCAGTACGTAGGCGTTTTGCTCGCAGCTGCCGTCGTACAGCCATCCGACGCACAGTGTGTGCTGCGCGGCGAGTGCGACTGCCGCGGGCAGTTCATCCCGCCCGAGCCCGGGCCGATCATTGCTCCAGCACCAGCGCGCCATGTCGAGCAGGGACAGCCGCTCCAGCCGCTGCCAGCGCAGCGCGCTCTGCTGGGCCTCAAGCAGGGTCCGCGGGCTGAACAGGCGCAGGCCCACGCCTGTGTCGCCGAAGTCCCACGAAAGACCGCCAAGGCTGCGGTAGAACTCCGACAGGCTATTGCCGAAGCGTATCGGCGACAGCGTCTGCACGGCCTCGATCTCGGCCTCGCTTGCAGGCGGGCCGAGCCCCACGAAGTAGTGCGACAGGCTGGAGAGAAACTGGGAGAAGCGACTGCCGCGCGGCAGCGCGCCGCGAGTCAGCTCTTCATCGAACTGCTCGCGACGCCTCGCCTGATGCTGGAGATTCTCTCGATGCGCTGCGTCGAGAATGCGTCGTACCGCGCCTGCGGCTTCCGCGGGCAGCTCGGCAAGACGCTGGCTGACCTGTCGGACTTCCAGCTCAAGCTCGGGCAGTTCCACTATGGTCGCGGTTGGCACAGCGTCCAGCTCGATGCGGCTCACTGTCAGACCGACGCTCTCGGCGCATGCGTCACCGTTCTCGAAGGGATTCGCCACCGCAGCGGTGGAGTGCTCGTGAAGCAGATCGCGCAGTCGCTGCTTCTGCGCATGCGTGCCTTGCCGCTGGAAGGCAGCGCCGCGTACATCGGCAACAGGTAGGCGTTTGCCTACGCTGCGCCGAGCCGATGGCTTGCCCATGCGCGGGCGAAACGCCGATGGGCGGCGCTGAGGCCGCGCGCAACCCTGTGCAGCCGTTCATGCACAGGAGCGTTCCGTGGTGTGCCTCAGCGCACTGGAGGGACGCGCAACGCATCGCGCCGTCGGCACTGCAGCGACAGCGCGCGCGGCCGCGCCGAGCTACGCACCCCATGTTCCTGAGCGCACGCTGCTGTACGCGCTGGTGCAGGCGCACTACCCGGACTTCCTCGCACGTCTTGAGG
>JBIJCA010000054.1:0-19363 GCA_044344935.1 Aquimonas sp.
CTTGGCCCAACCTACATGAATTCCAACGCGCGCCCTCGCGCTCGATCTCCCGTCGATCCAACCCGATTCGAGACCGGCGCGCGGGGCGTTTGGGAGTGCCGGCGTTGGTAGGTTGGGGTAAACCGCAGGCGCACCCCAACGTCGCCGCCTTCAATCTGGCGCCAGAGTTTGGAAAGGCTTGAAGAGCCTACGAGTTCGGCTTCACCGCTCCGTCGCACGCGGCGCTGTGGCACTGCGGTCGAGCCGAGGCGCTTGCGGTATCGACGTCACGGCGAGCGCGCAGGCCGCGACGTTGGGCCGCGCTGCGCTTGGCCCAACCTACATGAATTCCAACGCGCGCCCTCGCGCTTGGCCCAACCTACGCTGGGCGTCCGCGGATGCCTCGGAGCCGCGCTCTGACGAATCCCTGCCCCGGCCCTCGCGCGCAGCGCTCGGGCGTTCGACGGCGCGCGCGGCATGCCGCGCAAACGCGCCGTCTCACTCCGAATCCCGAGGGCCACATGTGCGCGACAGCGCACGCCCTAAACTCCAAATCCCTCACCCTCACAACGGAGCGAAAAGCCCATGTCCCTCAATGGCAAAACCCTGTTCATCACCGGCGCCTCGCGCGGCATCGGGCTTGCGATCGCGCTGCGCGCCGCGCGCGACGGCGCCAATGTGGTGATCGCGGCGAAGTCGTCGGTGGCAAATCCGAAATTGCCGGGCACGATCCACAGCGCGGCGGAGGCGGTGATCGCGGCGGGTGGACAGGCGCTGGCGGTCAAGTGCGACATCCGCGAGGAGGACGAGGTGCAGGCGGCGGTGGCCGCGACTGTGGAGCGCTTCGGCGGCATCGATATCCTGGTGAACAACGCCAGTGCGATCTGGCTGCGCGGCGCACTCGACACACCGATGAAGCGCTACGACCTGATGCACGGAGTCAATGCGCGCGGCACCTTCCTGTGCAGCCAGACCTGCCTGCCGCACCTGCTGAAGTCAGCGAATCCGCACATCCTGACGCTGGCGCCGCCGCCCAACCTCGACCCGCGCTGGTTCGCGCCGCACACCGCCTACACCATGGCCAAGTACGGCATGAGCCTCGCCACGATGGGCCTCGCCGCCGAGTTCGGCCCACAGGGCGTGGCGGTGAATGCGCTGTGGCCGAAGACGGTGATCCTGACCGACGCGTTGAACATGATTCCCGGCGTTGATCACGACGGCTGCCGCAGGCCCGAGATCGTCGCGGATGCCGCGCACGCGGTGCTGTGCACGCCGGCCGCGCGCTTGAATGGCCAGTTCCTGATCGACGAGGACGTGCTGCGCATTCACGGCGTCAGCGACTTCGAGGGCTATGCGGTGAAGCCGGGGCATCCGCTGATGGCGGATTTGTTTCTTTGAGCCGTGATTGGGGATTCGGGATTCGGGATTCGCAAGAGCCGAAGCGTTTGGGCGTGCCGCGGTCTGTCACCGGGCGGCTGGCTCATGGTTTTGTGATGATGACCTCAAGCTTGGGTCTTGGCGTTACTCTCGAATCCCGAATAACGAATCCCGGCTCAGATGAAATACCTCCACGCCATGATCCGCGTCCGCGATCTGGACGCTTCGCTCAAGTTCTGGTGCGACGGGCTCGGGCTGATCGAGACGCGTCGCCGCGATTACCCGCAGGGGCGCTTCACCCTGGTCTACCTCGCCGCGCCGGAGAACCCCGAGGCCGAGGTCGAGCTGACCTACAACTACGATGATGAGGCCTATGGGTCGGCGCGCAACTTCGGCCATCTCGCCTTCGCGGTCGACGACATCCATGCCACCTGCGCGCACCTGCAGGCGCAGGGCATCACCATCAATCGCCCGCCGCGCGATGGGCGCATGGCCTTCGTGCGCAGCCCGGACCTGATTTCGGTCGAGCTGCTGCAGAAGGGCGAGGCGCTGGCGCCGGTCGAGCCCTGGGTGTCGATGCCGAACGTCGGCAGCTGGTGATCGGCCCGTCGTAACGAAGAAGGGCAGGCCCTGCGGCCTGCCCTTCGTGTTTCCGCTACGCGTCGAGGCTTACTCGAAGCCGTCGGCGAAGATGCCGTCGACGCCGACCTGGCTCTGCACGCTGGCGCTGTTGTTGCCGGGGACCGGGTCAGCAAAGGGGGCGACCGGGGTGACCGTCGCGCTGCTGCTGAAGCGGGTGCCCATGGCCGTGCCGGCAACGACCGTGGCGGTGACCTGCAGGGTGGCGCTGCCGCCGATGCCCAAGGCCACGCTCGGCAGCGCGCCGTTGCCGCTCGGCGCCGAACAGCTTGAGCCGGGGCTCGCGGTACAAGTCCAGATCACGCCCTGCAGCTGAGTCGGCGGGCTGAAGACGAGGTTGGCCTGGGGCACCGCGAGCAGGCTGCTGGTGTTGTCGACTTCAATCGCGTAGGTGAGGGTCAAGCCTGCCGTCACCACGCCCGGCAGACGCGTCATGCGCAGGCGCAGGTCGGCGAAGAAGTCGTCGTTGACGATCTCGCCCACCGCCGAGGCCGGGCTCAGCAGCACCTCCGGCCGCGCGCTGACGAGGTCAAGGAAGAAGCGCTCGTCGGGCTCGGCCACGGTGTCGCCGACCACCTGCACCGTGACCGTGCGGCTTGGATTCAAGCTGCCGTCGAAGCTGACGCTGCCGCTGCTGGCGATGAAATCGGTGCCTGCCGTCGCGGTGTCGGCGCGCGTGCTGTAGCCGATGCTGAAACCGCCGGCCACCTGACCTGCCAGCTGCAGGGTGAAGGTCAAGGGCGCGTTGCCGCTGTCGCCTTCGGCGCGCAGCACGGACGCCGTGCTCAGGGTGGCGCTGTCGTCGTCGGTGATGCTGACGGTGATCGACGGCACGCTGACCCCGCTGTAGCCACCGCCGCTGACGCTGTGGCTGATGACGCCCGAATGCGCGCCTTCGGTGATGGCGTCGTTGACCGCAGTGATCGTGATGGTCTGCGGTAGATTCCAGTTCAGCGCATCGAACTGAAGGGTGGCGGGGCTGAGCTGCAGCTGCGCATCGGGGCTGGCGGTGAACGTCACCGGCCCGGTCGGCGCATCGCTGAGGGCGACGCTGTAGGTGTCGGTGGCACCGCCCTCGGTGACGTTGCTGCTGCCGCCGCTCTGCACGATCAGCACCGATACCTGCGGGCCGCAGCCGCCGGACCCTTGGCTGCAGATCGCGGCCGGGCGCGCTGCCGTCAGGCGCAGGCCGGGGGTCACGCCGCCCTGCGCGGTCGGGACCTGGGTGAACTGGCTGCCGGTGGTGGCGGCCTGCACGCCCACGCTGGCGGACACGCCGTTGGCGTTGGTGTTGCCGGTCTGCGCATAGAGGTAGCTGAACTGCTGGCTGCCCTCGACGAACTCGACGGCGAAGTTCAAGGTTTGCGCCACCGCCGTGTCCTGCACGTGCTTGCCGCGCCACTCGATCAGCCAGCGGCGATTGGGTGCAGTGCCCAGTACCTGCTGGTAGACCCCGGCGCCCGGCGAGCCGGTGGTGCGCAGGTCGAGATCATCCCAGTAGGGCATAAGCACCGCCGCCGATGTCGGGAATGCGCCCGCACCGCTGTCGCCGCTGCCGGTACTGGGCAGCGCGGTGTTGCTCCAACCGGCAGACCCGCCACTGCCGACCAGCTGCAGATTGCCGTTAGTGCTGACGCGCAGGGTCTCTCCGCCGGTGTAGTTCTGCCCGTAGACGCTGAAGGCGAAGCCCGCGGGCACGCTGAGATTGACCACCGCATCATCGACCTGGGAGCCGGCGACCAAGGTTCCGCCGCCCGGCAGGGTGGCGCCGCTGCTGGGGGTGAAGGTGTAGTTCGGCGACGCCGGCTGACCCACGGGCAGCTGGATCGCGCTGCTGAAGGGCCCGCCGCCGCCGGAGTAGGACACGCTCAGCTGCAGATCGACATCGCTGAAGCAGACCAGGCTGGCGCCGCTGCTGATCTGGAACGGCGTCTGGCTGGTCTGGGTACCGCCGTTGCCGGCGATGTCCGCGAAGGCGGCGGTGGCTTGGGTGATGGTCACGCCCGGGGTGGTGGTCGACAGGGTCGCGCTGACCGCAGTGGCAGCGGCAGCGCCGGCGTTGCGCAGAGTGACGTTGAACTGGTTGCACTCGTTCGGCTCGATCAGGCCGTTGCCGGCCGGCAGGCTGGTCGCAGCGACTTCAAGCGCCGGTTGGGTGTCGGCCACGACAAGGTTGAAGCTGCGGCGTTCGATCGCGCCGCAGGTGTCCGCTGCGTCCACGGTGATCGGATAGGTGCCGAAGGGCGTGCTCGCGCCGACGTTGAGGGTCACCGTGCCGTTGGGGGCGACGCTGACGCTGCCGCCGCCCGCCAGCGTGGTCGGGCTGACGCTGACGCCCGCGAGATTGTTGTTCTGGTCGGCAACGGCTGCACTCGGAACGACGTTCTGGGTGGCGCCACGCACCAGCGTCTGGTTGGCGAAACTGCCGATGCTCGGGCCCAGGTTGCGCGAAACATTGACCACCACCTCGGCGACGCTGCTGGCGCCGGCGCTGTCGGTCACCGACAGCTGCAGCGGATAGGCGCGGTTGCCGCTGGGCGCGACCAGCTCGCAGCTGGCGGTGGCCGACAGGCTGACCGTGCCGGCGTTGTTGGCAACGCTGACCGCAAGACCCGGCGGTGCGCCGGCGATGTTGAGCGTGAGGCTGCCGGCTGACTGCTGCGCGTCAGCGACCGTGGCGACGTTGCCCGTGGCGGTGGGGCTGCCCTGACGGGTGCTGAGCGGGCCAGTCACGCTGACGGTCGGCGCGGTGTTGCCCGCCGTGGTGATGCTGAAGCTGGCGTCGCTGACGTCGAAGAAGACGTTGCCGACGGCCTGCACGCGGATGCGCGCCTGGGTGCTGGCGGGGGTGGCCGGCG
Source organism: Aquimonas sp. (assembly GCA_044344935.1). Taxonomy (GTDB): domain Bacteria; phylum Pseudomonadota; class Gammaproteobacteria; order Xanthomonadales; family Xanthomonadaceae; genus Aquimonas. The sequence goes on from JBIJCA010000054.1 coordinate 4,854, forward strand.
GAATCAGCAGGCTTTCGCTGCCGTCATTGGCGGTGGAAGCGGCCAGTTCGATCGGCCACGTTGTGCCGCCGTCCAGTGACATCGTGATGCGGACATTGGCCGTGTTGATGCCGTTGGCGGTGGTGCCGGCGACGTCCCAGGTGACGGTCTCGGTGCTGCCTGCGGCCCAGCTCAGCGCGGTGTTCGGCGCGGTGACGCGGAAGGGGCCGGCGGCGGCCACTACGGTCAGTGCGGTGGCGGCTTCGTTGGTGCCACCGCCACCGGCGCGGTTGTCGCGCGCGGTGACGCGGAAATTGAGGGTGCGACTGGTGCTGGGCAGCACTTCCGCGGTGAGCCAGTTGGGCGAGGCCGTGCCCTGCAGCGGCGCGGTAGCGGGCGCCACGTTGGCGTTGTTGAGGATGTAGCGCCAGCTCGGGAACACCCGGCTCGGCTGCAGCACGGGCGCAAAGGAGCGGAACAGCGGGCCCTGGCCGGCATCGACGATGCTGCCCGCGGTATTGGCGGTCGTGCCGAGATCGAATTGCTCCCAGATCCAGGTGAGGGTATCGCCATTGGTGTCGCTGCCGGTGGCGGTCAGCTCGAAGGGTGTGCGCGACGGGATGGTGAAGGCGGCCGGCGCGCTGACCGCTGGCGGCGTATTGCCGGTGGCATTGGTCGTGCCGCAGGTCGAGCCGCCGCCGGTGGTCACGAAGGCCAGCATCTCGTTGAGGCTGGCGCGATGGAAGTAATCGTCGCTGTTCGGCTGCAGGTTGTCGGCAGCGCAAATGCCCGCGTACGCCTGGATGGTGATGCCGCTGCCCGCCTCATAGGCGTTGCCAGCGCTGCGGTTGCTGCCCGCGCAGTTGCCGCCGGAGCCGTTGAAGGTGTGGTTGCCGCGGAACTGGTGGCCCATCTCGTGGGCCACGTAGTCGACGTCGAAGGGGTCGGCCACGGGCGAGCCGGAGCCGGTGACGCCGCGCGCCTTGTTGGCGGCGCTGCAGACCGAGCCCAGGCTGGCGACGCCGCCGCCGCCGGTGCTGACCACGTGACCGATGTCATAGTTGGCCCCGCCGATCAGGTTCGTCAGGGTGGTCTGGTTCTCGCCGAGCATGTCGAAGCCGTCATCGTTGGTGTACGGATCGGTCGCCCCGTTGGTGAAGATGATCTGGTCGTTGTTGGCGATCAGCAGCATGCGCACCGACAGCTCGCGCTCGTAGATGCCGTTGACGCGGTTCATGGTGGTGACGATGGCGCCGAGCGCATCGGCGACGGTGCCGCCGTGGAAACTCGTGTACTCGCCGGTGGCGGCCATCGCCAGTCGGTAGGTGCGACGCACCGTGCCCGAGCTGAGCTTCGGCGCCACACCCTTCTGCTGGAAGTTCGGCAGATCCTTCGGCAGGGCCTCGCCGGTGACGCCACAGCGCAGCACCTCGCCGTCATCGGGCGCATCGGCCTTGCGGTAGACCACATAGTTGCGCGCGTCGCCGGGCTGATAGGGGTCGACGTAGTAGGTGCCGCGCCAGCTGATCACCTGCGCGCGGAAACCCTGTTTGCTGAGGTCGAAGCGCAGGCTGGCGCTGGGGTCGTCGATACCCTGGCCCAGATAGGTGCGGATCTCGGGAAACTTCGCCGCCAGCGCCGGCGCCATGATCGGCGACTCGACGATGCTGAAGCGCTCGAAGCTGCCGTCGGGCCGCGGCAGGCTCAGCTCGATCGCGCTGCTGCGCGCGGCGATGGTGTCTTCGTGCGGCGTGGCCGCGAGCAGGGGCGCCAGGACATCCGGATCCAGCCGGACGGTGCGGTAGCGCTGCGGAATCAGCCGGCGCGGCTCGCTGCCGCGGGCGATCGCAGACTCGTCGGTCCAGCGCCACAGACCGTCGACGGATTCGTTGTCGTTCTGGGCCTCAGCCGGCAGTGCCAGCAGGGACAACAGCACCGCGAGGACCGTCGAGGCGAGCACGGCCAGAGGGGTTCGAGACATGGGCATTCCAGAAGGTGGCGCCCGGCTCCCCCCGGGCAAGCTGGTGAGCATGGCGCAGGGCGCGCGTGCCCGGCAAGTGAGCGCGCGCACGAATTCACAACTGCGGCCTTCACGGTGTGGCGGGGCGCGCGGGCCACGTGCAGGCGTGAGAGACACGACCCGGCAGCAGGGAACGGCCCGTGCCAGTGATCGCTGACATCAGGGCCCGCGTCGAGGCGGGCGACCCGCGCTGGCGCTCAGTCAGCGCCCGGCGGCGGCTCAACCGCCAACAGCGGCACGCCCATCGAACTGCGCCGCTCGGCCGGGCCATCCTGCGGCGGCGGCAGGTTGCGAGGGCGCGGGCTCAGGCGTGTCGAAGGCGCGCCGCGGGCGGCGGAAAGCGCGTTCTGCAGGGCCTCGCGGGCGCGTCGATCTTCGCCCTGCTCCACCAGCGCCTGGGCGAGTTCTTCCCAGGCTTCGGCCGCATGTGGGCCGCTGGCCGCGCGCAGCAGATGCGACTCGGCCTTGCCCCACAGGCCGTCGATGCGGCACAGCCGACCCAGCGCCAGCTGCAGGGCGGGGCTGTCCGGGTGTTCCTGCAGCCAGTCCTCGGCGCGGCGGATGCGCTCGCGCTGGCTGCCGTGGGCGCGGCGGCCGTAGTCAGCGACGAGGCGCTCATCCCAGTGCTTGCGCAGGGCGTATTCGATCGCGTCGTCGGCCGCGCCGGCCGCGTCGAGCGCACGGGCGCGGCTGGCATACGCGGCCACCGCCTCAGTCTGCACGCGCACCGCGCGTGGCAGCTCGGCGAAGCGCAGCTTCAACACCTCCAGATCCGGGCTGTGGCGCAGAGCAGCGCATTGCACTTCGGTCTCCAGCTGCGCCGGCAGACAGGCGCCACTGGTCTTCAGCGCCTTCAGGTCGGTCAGGGCGGCGCTGGACTCGCCTTCGGAGAGCGCAGCGCGGATGCGCTGCAGGCGCAGCGCCGGCGCCAGCGGATCGACGGCGGCGCGCAGCAGTTCCAGCGCAGCGCCGGCATGTCCCTGCGACAGCAGCGCGGCGGCACGTGCCTGGCGCGCGGCCTCGGGGTCTTCCGCGTCGAGCGTCGCCAGCGCGCGCTGCTCGGCGGCCTCATCACCGAGCGCGCGCGCGCTCTCGATCGCCGCGGCCAGCGCCGGCACGCGCATGCGCGTGCGGCGCGCCGCCCGGTTCAGCAGCTTGAGTGCGCTCGCGTGTTCGCCGCGCTGGGCGGCGCGCAGACCGTCGGCCAAGCGCCGCCGCGCCGTGCGCTCACCGTGGCGACGCCAGGCCTGCAGCGGCCACAGCAGCAGCGCCAGCAGCAGCTTCAGCAGCAGCCAGCCCGCCAGCACCAGGGCCAGCGCCGCCACCGCGGTGGACTCGACGCTGTAGTCGCGCCACTCGATCAGCAGGTAGCCCGGGTCGTCCGCCAGCAGGCCGTAGATCAGCGCGCCCAACGCGGCGAGGCCCAGACACCACAGCAGCAGGCGGTAGCCCTTCATTCGCGCCGGCCTTCATCGACGGGGCGCTCCAGCTCCGGCAACAGCGCGGGCTCGGGCGCTTTCTCGAGATCCGTGGGCGCTGCCGGTGGAGAAGACGCAGCGGTGTCTGCCTGCGGACTCGATTCAACAGATTCCGGTGGCGGTGCCGGCTGCAGCTCGACATCTTGGGGCGTCAGCCGCTGACGGCTGCCGCGCAGCGCGCGCAGCTCGGCCAGGGTCGTGCCGAGCGCGGGCAGCGGTGGCGACAGCGCCTCCACCTCCAGCCCGTCGAGGCCTTGCGACATCGACAGGACCGCCGGATCCAGCGGATCGAACAGGCGCTCGATCAGCGCCTGTGCCCGCAGCAGCGCAGCGGCCAGAGCGGCGCCGTCGCGCGCCTCCGCCGCCAGCAGGGCGGCGCGCAGGTCAAGCTGGAGCGCTTCCTGCGCCGCATCGCGCGCGCTGCCGGACAGAGCCTGCCCGGCCTCGCTGCGATGGCGCACGGTGACCAGACCGGACAATGCACGCTGCAGGCGTCCCATACCCGATTCCTCGCTGGCATCGAGCGCGGCCTGGGGCGGTCGCCTCGGCAACCCGGGCGCAGCAGCAAGCGCGGCCGAGAGCCGGTCGCGAATGCCGGGCAGGGGATCCGAAGGCAGCGTCTGCAGCAGTTCCAGCTCGGCGCGCAGCGGCAAGGCGAGGCCGGCATAGAGCGGGTCGTCCAGGGTATCCAGCGCGGAGGCCGCTAGGTGCAGCGCCAGACGCGCACCCTCGGCATCGCGGGCCAGCTGCAGACGCTGCTCGGCCAGCACCAGCAAACCCTCAACTTCGTTCAGCTTCAGCGCAGTCTCGCCACGCAGGCGCTGGTCCGACAGCCGCGCCACGGCATCTTCGATAGTGGCGGCGCGCTCGCCCATGCCCAGCAGCTCCTGGCGGATCACGCGCTGGTTGTTGGCGACTTCGGCGATGCGCTCGTCGAGACTGCGGCGACCGCCGTCCAGCTGGGTGAGCTGACGGTCGAGGGCCGCGAGGCGCGCATCGATCGACTGCACCTCGCGGCGCCAGTCCTCGCCGTCGGCGGCGGCACTGCGCGCTCGCTGCAGCTCGATGTAGACGTAGCCCGCCGCGGCCGCTCCCAGCGCCAGCACGAGCACCATGAAAACCAGGCCGCCGCGACCGCGCCTGCGCGTAGCGACGGCAGTCGCTGGAACGGTGTCGGGGCTGGACTGCGCTTCGCTCACGCGGGGACTCCGTACGGCTGGGGGCTGCGTCGAACCACGCCAGGGGCCTGGCTTGCTTGCAGTGCACTCAGTGTAGCGGCTGGGGCCACGACGGCGGCAGGCAGCCGCTGCAGGCGCACAAGCCCTCCCAAGCGCAGCGGACCCGCCTGAAGCCACGGCTGTCGTCCGCGGCTCCAGGCCCAGCCTGCCGGCGCTGACCCGCGTGCTTGCCGGCGACCCCCAGAAAGAGCAAGGCCCGCACGTGGCGGGCCTTGTTCGCAGATCAGCAGTGGCGAAGCGGACTTCGCGGCTTACTTGATCTTGCCTTCCTTGTACATCACGTGCTTGCGGACCACGGGATCGTACTTCTTGATCTCCATCTTGGTCGGCATGGTCTTCTTGTTCTTGTCGGTCGTGTAGAAGTGACCGGTGCCGGCCGAAGAGATCAGGCGGATCTTGTCGCGCTTGGATGCCATGACTTATCGCTCCTTAGATCTTTTCGCCGCGGGCGCGCAGCTCGGCGATCACGGCTTCGATGCCGTTCTTGTCGATGGTGCGCAGGGCGTGGGTGGATACGCGCAGCTTGACCCAGCGCTTCTCGCTGGGGACCCAGAACCGGCGCTCGTGCAGGTTCGGCAGCCAGCGGCGGCGGGTTCGGTTGTTGGCGTGGGAAACATTGTTGCCGCTTTGAACGGCCTTTCCGGACACTTGGCAAACACGTGCCATGGCGCACCTCGATCGTAACTGTGGGGCCGCCCTTGGCCAGGGCGGCAGCGGCCCCGCGCGTCGACACGGAGGTGCCGGGCGCGCGCAGTCGGGAGACAACGACGCTGGCCAACGGGGCATTCGGGGCGACTGCGCAAGCCCGGAAACACCGGCCGACGGATCGGCTGGACACAGCGAGCCGCGCATTATGCGCACACTCGACTCCCGCGGCAAGTTGGGGTGCGGGCGGCCATGGCATGCTTGGCGGCCATGAGCGCCTGCCCCGACCTCGAACCCGGCGACGTGCACCTGCTGTGGTGCGCGCCTTCCGAGCCGCGCCCCGGCGTCCGCAGCGTCTGGCTGGACGCGCATCTGCGCGCGCAGCTCGCAGCCTATGCGGGCCTGCCGGCCAAGGCCCTGCGCTTCGGCCGTGAGCCGCGCGGCCGGCCGTTTCTGCTGGAATCGCGGCTGCCCGACCTGCAGTTCAACCTGAGCGACACCGTCGGCGGCTGCCTGCTGGCGGTGGCGCGCGGGCTGCGCATCGGCCTTGATCTGGAGCGCGCTGATCGGTCCATGCCGGCGCTGCGCCTGGCCCGCCGCTATTTCGCGGCCTGCGAGGCCGATTCGCTGGCGTGCCTGCCGGATGATCAGCAGGCCCGCGCGTTCGTGTACGCGTGGACGGCCAAGGAAGCCGCCTGCAAGGCGACGGGCAGCGGCCTGCGCGATCGGCTTGACGCCTGGGTTTTCGGCATCAGCGCCGAAGACCGCGCGCCGCAGCCGCTGGCTGCCCCGGAAGACGCAGGCAGCCTGGCGCACTGGCAGTTCCTGCGCGTGGCGCCAGCGCCCGGCTTTACCGCCGTGCTGGCGGCACCGATGCCGATCCGCCGCTGCAGCCTGCGGACGCTCGACCGCGACGCCTGAGCGCCGGCGCGGTTCGCCGCGGCAGCCGCAGGCACCGCGCGGTCGGGCCCGTACGGCCGCGAGCGGTCGTCAGCGCGGGTAGCCCAAGGCCTCGGCGATCGGTGCGAGCCGCTCGAAGGCCTCGGCCATCACGCCCGGCGCGTACATGCGCCAGCGTTCGGGGGCCAGCTCGAAGATCTCGCCCTGCCCCACGCCGCGCGCGGCCGCATAGTCGCCCGGCTCGCCCTGCAGGCCGAGGAATTCCGCCGCCTCGCGCAGAGCCTGCTGGGGGTCGGCCCGCAGGGCTTCGACGCGCAGCAGTCGGGTCCGGTCGGGCGCTGCGGCCAGTCGCTCCACCAACATCGACAGGCTTTCCGCCAGCCAGCCGGCCATCAGCGTCGGGTTCTGCACCGCATAGCCCTGCAGCGAGCCGAAGGCGATCCAGTTCAGCAGCAGTTCGCGCGGGTCGGCCAGCAGCACCAGCAGACGGGCGTCCGGCAGCGCGGACAGAATCGCCCGATCGGCGTGCGGCAGCACGTCCACCGCCTGTTCCGGCGTCAGGCCGAGCTTCAGCATCTGCTCGCGCCACGCCGCGTCCGCCCCCTGCTCGCCGTGATGACCGGCCTGCGGTCGCAGCGGACCCAGACCATCGATGCGCTGGGTGCTGTTGAAACGATCGACGAGAAAGGGCGCCAGCGCGCCGAGGCTGTTGAGGACGGCGCCCACTGGTGTTCCGGGCAAGGGCCACAGCAGGCGCGCATCGGCGCCGCGCGGGGCATCGGCCGCCAGCTCGGGCCCCTCCGGCAGGACCGCAGGCAGGGGCGGGCCGGGCAGCGGCTGACCGGGCTCGACCACGTGCACTTCCATCCATGCCTCCAGCGCCTGATCGCGACGGTCGAGCCGATCGAGCAGCAGGCCGCGCAGGCTCGCGATGCTGCGCAGCAGGCCCAGGTTCAGGGGCCGCTGGGCGAGCGCGGCCAGACGGACCAGCGCGGTTTCGGGGTCGCGCTCGCGCTCGCTGCGCGCCAGCACCATCGAGGCGGCGACGCGCTGCGGATCGTGCTCAAGCACCTCGCGCGCGATCGCCTCGGCCCGCTCGTGCTCGCCGAGGGTGCTGGCGCGCTGCGCGTCGGCCTCAAGGACATCCAGGCTTTCGGGTTGCGCGCTCCGCCAGCGCGCGAGCACCGTCTCGCCCTCGGATGTCGCGACATCGAGACTGAAGCGCGCGTTCCACAGCGGCGTCGACTGCGGGTGTTTCTCTAGCAGGGCATCGAAGGCCGCGCGGGCGCGCGGCAGGGCGTCCGCGCGCGACCACAGCTCCAGCAGGCGGGCGATCAGCGCCGGCTGCTCGGGTGCGATCACCAGACTCTGCAGCGTCGCCTGCTCGGCGCCCGGCAGGTTGCCGAGCGAGTGGGCGATCTGCCCCAGCAGGCCCCAGCCGCCAGCGTCTTCGGGCTCCTTGCGCAGGATCTGCAGCAGCAGGTCCTGCGCCTCCTTGGTCTCGTTGGCATCGAGCAGCACGGTGACCAGCATTCGCTCGGCCACGCGCAGGCCCGGCGCCAGCCGCAGGGTGTTGCGCAGGGCCTGGGCGGCGACCGCCGGCAGGCCGCGGCGCTGGAAGACCACGGCGAGATCGAAGTGCAGCTCAGGGTTGTTGGGCTGCTGCTTGACGGCACGATCGAGCGCCGACAGCGCAGCGTCCAGATCACCGCGGGCCATGCCCAGCTCGGCCTCGACGCGCAGCAGCCCGGGGTGCTCGGCGTCGATGCGGCGTCCGTACTTGATGCGGCCTTCAGCAGCTTCGAAGTCGCCGGCCATCATTTCGATGCGGGCGAGCCCGACGTACCCCGCCAGCAGGTTCGGATCCTGCTCGATGGCGGCCTTCAGGTCCTGTCGCGCGGATTCCCGGTTGCCGCGGGCGAACGCGAGCTCGCCGCGGGTCACCAGAAACGCGCCGCGGTGGGGGGCCAACGCGATGGCCTGCGCCAGCACGTCCTCGCCTTCCGCGTGCTGCCCCTTGTGGAACAGGCCCAAGGCCAGCAGGTGCAGCAGATCCGGACTGCTGGGCAGGCTGCTCAGGGCCTCGCGCGCCAGCCGGACGGCGGTGTCGTAATCGGTGCGACGCAGGGCGTCCTGGATGGGCTGCAGCATGGGGTGGGGCCTGGAAGACGAAAGCCGCCGAGTCTACCAGTGCGCCGGACAGCGTCGAAGCCCGGCGACCGCAGGCAAGGTCAGCCCTCGACGCCGAGCTGGCGCTGCAGGCGCTCGGCGAGCCAGCGACTGGCGTGGCTGCGTGCGCCGAAGCCATCGAAAAACCCGCAGTGTCCGCCGTGCTGGGCCACCTGCAGATGGGCGCTGGCGGGCAGTTCAAGCTTCAGGAAATCCTCGACCGGGATCACCGGGTCGTCGGCGGCGGTGAGGATGCTCGCCGGCACGCTCAGCGCCGACAGTCGATCGCCGGCGATCGAGTAGCTGTCGAGATAGGCGTCCAGACTGCCCAGCGTGGTGTGGCGCTCGACGAGAATGCGGGTCAGCTCGCGGATGCCGCTGCGGAATTCAGTCTGGGTGAAGCGGTAGTGCTGCGGAAACAGCTTCTGCTTGCGCTTGAGCGAGCCTGTCCACTTCAGCATGAAATAGTGCTCGTAGAACCACGGCGCACGCTCGATGGCCGTCAGTCCTGCCGCCGGGCTGACCACCGGGCAGACCGCCGCGGCGTGGTCGAGCCGGATGCCCGCGCCGGGCGCGCGCAGGGCCACGCGCAGCGCGAAGTTGCCGCCCAGCGAGAATCCGGCCACCGCGAATCGGGTCGGCGCGTACTGCCGCTGCACCAGCGCGACCGCCTCCACCACTTCCTCGATACGGTTCGAGCTGAACAGCTCCGGATTCAGGTGATGCGTATCGCCGTGATCGCGGAAGTTGAGCCGGAACACATCGAAGCCGCGCAGCAGCAGCTCGCCGCCGGTGTCGAGGATGTAGTTCGAGCGCGCGCTGCCCTCCCAGCCGTGCAGCAGCACGACCAGGCCGAGCGGCTCGGATCGCGCTTTCTGGCGGGTGATGAAGCCCTGCAGGCGGGCGCCGCCCGGGCAGTGGAGCTCGCGCGGTTCGGCATCGAGCTCCAGCCGTGATCGGCTGCGCAGCGCCATTCGACGCAGGCGACTGCTGGCCAGCACCGACTGCAGGTGCGGGTTTCGCAGCAGGCGCGGCGGGTGAAAGCCCGTGGGCATCACCCTTCCATGGCTTCGGCGATGCGCGCGCGCGCGGTTTCCGCGAGCCGCCGGCGGCCTTCCTCTGTCGGTTCGATCGGAGTGAGGAAATGCACCTCCGCACGACGCGGCGGGTCACCCAGCACGCGCAGGACGTTCTGCATGAAGTTCTCGCCGGGCTGGAATGCCACCTGCGCCTGCGCGCTGCCGCGCTCACCGTAGCGCAGGGCCACCGGCTGCACGGTCACGCCCGCGGCGAGCGCAGGCTGGAAGATCCGCGCGTGGAAGGTGTGCACCTTGAGTCCGTCCGTGGTCCGCCCCTCGGGAAACACGCCCACCGCCTGCCCCGACTGCAGGCGGGTCACCATCTGGTGCATGACCCCATGCAGGGATTCGTTGTTGCCGCGGTGGTGATAGATGGTGCCAGCGCGGCCGGCCAGCCAACCGATCAGCGGCCAGCGGCTGATCTCGGCCTTGGCCACGAAACCCACCACATGGCGGCTGTGCAGCAGGCTGATGTCCAGCCAGGCGACGTGGTTGGCGACGAACAGCACGCCGCCTTCGAGCGGCGCGCCGAACTGGCGGATGCTGAAACCGAAGATGCGCAGCAGACCGCCCTGCCAGGCGCGGATCGCACGATGGTCGAGGCGCACGCCGCCGAGGCGCAGACGTCTGGTCAGCGGGTTGATTGCAAGCAGGGTCAGCGGCAGCCCGAGCAGCAGATGCAGCAGCAGCAGCGGCACGCGCAGCACGTAGCGCAGCGCGCGCCAAGGGTCACGCTGCGGCACGCGCGTTGGCGAGTCCGAGACATAGTTCATGCGCCGGCACGATACCGGAAGCGGCGCGCCGACGACCAGATGCTGCGCCGCATCAGGACAGAGCGTCTCCCGGTTCTGTCGCCACTCAGCTATTCCGCCCACGCCCTGGCCCGCGCCCCAGATGTCCTTCCAGGCCTTGGCGTCGCTGTTGCCGCCGGAGCCGAAGTCCATCTTCGACTTGTCGGCCTCGGGCAGGTTGTCGGCGTCGAAACCGGCGCGGGTGATGCTGGGCTTCAGGTAATTGCCCTTGACCCCGGTGAAGAGCGAGCTGTAGACGATGTCCTCGGCGCGGCAGTCGACCAGCATCTGCTTGTAGTCGTCCACGGCGCGCGCTTCCGGCGTGGCGATGAAGCGCGTGCCGAGATAGGCAAGGTCGGCACCGATCGCCTGCGCGGCCAGCACGTCTCCACCCGAGGCCATCGCACCCGACAGCAGGATCGTGCCGGGATAGAACTGTCGGATCTCGCGCACCAGCGCGAACGGGCTCAGCGGTCCGGCATGCCCGCCTGCTCCGGCGCAGACCGCGATCAGGCCATCCACACCCTGGGCGGCGGCCTTCTCCGCATGCCGGCGGCTGATCACGTCGTGGAACACCACGCCGCCGTAGCCATGCACCGCCGCGACCACCTCGGACGGTGGCGACAGGCTGGTGATGACCACCGGCACCTTGTACTTCTCGACCAGCTTCAGGTCGTCAGCCAGTCGATTGTTGCTGGCATGCACGATCAGGTTGACCGCGAACGGCGCCACCGGATCCGCGGCCGTCGAAGCCGCCTGCGCTGCGCCGAGTTCCTGGGTGAGCTGGGCCAGCCATTCATCGAGCTGCGCCAGCGGTCGCGCGTTCAGCGAGGGAAAACTGCCGACGATGCCGGCCTTGCACTGCGCGGCCACCAGCTCCGGACCGGAGACGATGAACATCGGCGCACCGACGAGCGGCAGACGCAGGCGGTTTTCAAGCAGGGCGGGAAGCGGCATGGCGGCTCCGGTGGAGTTGGAATGGGTGGGGGGGGTGATGTCCAGGAGCCTATCGAGCTTGGGCTTGGGCTTGCGGTCGATCCGCCCGCAGGGTTGGCCGCAGGGATGCGGCCAAGGTTTTCGACAGGCCAGGGATGGCCTGTCCGAAAACCCCGACCGACTCACGCGGACCCTCTGCGCACGGATGCGCAGAGGGCGCGGACGAGGGGTGGCCTTCTCTTTGGTTACTTTCTCTGACTCCGGGCATCCTGCCCTCCGCCCCTCCGGGGCCGCCTTCGGCGTTCGCGCCGCTCCTGCGGCGCAGTGGCCACGCAAGAGAAAGTGACTCGGGCAGCCCGCAGGGCTGACCGAAAGCTCTTGCTCTTCGCTTCGAACGACGAAGCGACGAAGCGAAACCGAGGCAAGGGTGAAGCTTATGGTGGGCCAGGGCCCACCCTATGGGAATCGCAGCGCGTGGCTCCGCGGCCGGCGGCAGGTCAGCAATCCCGCTCACGGCAAGCGCGCCAGAAACCCTTCGATCGCCGCGTTGAAGGCGTCGTTGTCATCGCCGGCGACCATATGTCCGGCCTCGCTCACATCGACGAACTCCGCGCCGGGGATCAGGCGCAGGAAATCCTGCACACCGGCCTCGGTGACCATCTCGCTGCGCGCGCCGCGCACCAGCAGGGTCGGTGCGCGCACGCGCACGCAGGCCGCTTCGAAGCGCGGGATGGCGGGCTCGGGGTCCGGCACGCGCTCGCCCATCAGCAGTTTCGGATCCCAGTGCCAGCGCAGGCGGCCGTCGTCGCCTGCGCGCAGGTTCTTGGCGAGGCCACCGCTGCTTTCCGGACGCGGACGGTGCGGCAGGTAGGCAGCAACAGCGTCCGCGGCCTCGTCAAGGCTGGCGAACCCGTCCGCATGAGCGAGCATGAAACGGACGATCTGCATCACGCCCTCGCGCTCGAGTCGCGGCACCACATCGACCAGCACAAGCGCGCGCAGCTCGACCCGTGGCTCCTCGCCGGCGACCAGCAGTGCAGTCAGCCCACCCAGCGACGCGCCCACCAGGGCGGGAGGTTCGTCGAGGGTATCCAGCACCGTACGCAGATCCGCCGCGAAGCCGTCGAAACTGTAGTCAGCCTCGGGAGACCAGTCGCTGTCGCCGTGGCCACGCAGATCGAGGCTGATCACCCGTCGCCCGGTCCGGGCCAGGTCCGCCGCGGCGTGCCGCCACGCGTGTCGGGTCTGTCCACCGCCATGCAGGAGCACGACCGGCTGTCCTTCGACCGGTCCGCCAACGCTGGCGGCGAGTCGCAGTCCAGCGGCACCGGTGAAATTGTGGGTGTGCATCGAATCCGTTTCGAGAGAACTATCCGTACGAGTATGGGTCAGCGCAAAGCCGCGTGGAAAGTCCCATTCGGCAGGGCGCGCCCGGCGCCGACGGAGCCGGCCCTGGCGTCGGTTCAGAAGCCCAGCCAGGCGCTGGCGGCGGTCTTGACCAGCAGCTCGCGATGCGGGCGCAGCAGTTCGGCGTTGGTTTGCAGGCTCGATCCGGCAAGCGCAGGCGGCGCGCTGTCCTGGGCGGCGAGGCCGAGCGCCGCGAAGGACTGCGCGCGGATCCAGCGGTATTCGTCGAGCGAAAGCCCGCTGCCGTTCAGCGCTTCGACCTGGGCGCGCTTGGCCTCGACGATGAGCTCCGACAGGTCCGCATAGGCCACGAACATGTCCTGCACGCCGGGCTCGCGGCCATCCCGCTGCTGATCGGCCTTGAGTTCGCGGTACTTGGCTTCGAGCTGCTGCCAGCGGTCGCCGAGCCGGTCCGCCATCGCCTGCTGCACGTTCACGAACGCTGCGACCTGGGCCGCGTCGAGGCGGCCTTCGGCGGGTTCGCTGAAAGGTGTCCGGTTGCGCACCTGCTGCTCGAGCTGGGCCACCTGCTGCCACTGCTGGGCGGTGTCCATCAAGGCGCTCGCGCCCTGCCAGAGCGGCCGCAGCACGATCCAGTACACCGCACCACCACCGACCACAAGAACGAGCACGGCCACCAGCAGGCAGCCACCGAGCAGTTTTCCGTTTTTCATCGCGGGCATTCCCTTCGAAGCGTGACGGCCTTGCTACGTCGCAAGGCCGTCGCTTCCGACATCAAGGAGACGCTTCGAAACCGCTGGAGAACACGCGATCGTCGTAGAAGGCGGGGCCGCCGACGAACAGGATCGAATCCGATCCGGGCCGATAGCTGCCGAAGGCTCCGGCGGCGAGCTGCACCCGCCAGGTGCGCGCATCCACGCGTGTGGCCAGTGCGGACAGATCGTGCCAGCCCACCGAGGACTCGTTGCCCGGCACCAAAGGCCCGTACATGCGGAGCGTCCAGCCGTAGTCACCGAAGTCGAGGCCGGGCGCGTGGAAGCGCAGGTCCACCGTCGCCGCGCTGCAGTCGCGCAGTTCGAAGCGCACGAGATCCTGCGGGTAGGTGTGGAAGCGTCCGGCCACTTCACCGCCCGCCACCCAATCGCGGCCGTTGCGCGCCGCCACCACGCCCTGAACGTCGGAGAGGCGCTCGCAGCCCGCGCCGGTGCCGCTGACCACACGCGCGGTAAAGGACCCGGCGACCGCGCGCTGGACTCCATCGCGCCCCCCCAGGAGCACGATCGAAGAGCCCACGTCGGCCTGCAGGGCATCGGCCGCTCCGTCACCGTCACCGTCGCCCCCGTTGGGCGCATTGCCCTCGACCTGGTCGGGTGAGCCGTCACCGTCGGCGTCCGGCACCTGCTCGATCTGCCACAGCGAGGCATTGGTGCCGGCGTACAGCAAGGTTGGATTGAACGGGTCCAGGTGCAAGGTCAGGGCCGAGTCAGCGGGCAGGCCGACGCTGACCGAACGCCAGCTGGCGCCACCGTCGTCGCTGCGATAGATCAGCCCGGGGTTGGCCAGCGAGCCGGCCCCGGAGGCATACAGGGTATTGGGGTTGCCGCTGTCGACCAGCAGGGCGCGGATGTCGGCGTCGGTGTTGATGCCCGTCGAGGCATTCGTCCAGGTCGCGCCGCCGTCGATGGTCTTGTAGACGAAGCCCTGGCGCGGGTTGATGGAGTCCTGCAGGTTCACCGCAGATGCCCAGGCGATGTCGGAATTGGTTGGATGAATGGCCAGGGCCAGCACATCGAACGCAGTGTCGGCGGAGCCCGGATAGCGCGGCAGGCCGTTGCTTGCGTGGGTCCATGTGGCGCCGCCGTCGACGCTCTTGAACACGCCGCTGGGGATGGTGGACACCTCGCTGC
>JBIJCA010000288.1:0-5630 GCA_044344935.1 Aquimonas sp.
GGCCAACCAGGCCGAAACCCGCTTCGAAGCCCAGGGAGTCGAGGCCCTTGCGCGCGCTGGCGTCGGCCGGCTCCGGCACCACCGCATCGACCGCGATAGCCGTCCCCGGATGCGTGCCCCAGGTCAGCGTCGGGCGGATGTCGGCGGCGTCGATGCGGACCACGCGGTCGAACGCAGCGTCGGCATCGCTGACGAATCTCGACCACTCGATCATCGCCGCCTCGAAGGCCGCGCCCTTGGGTGCGCGCGGCGCGCGGCGCAGCCACTCGAAGGTGGTGCCATCGGGCGCCACCATGCCGCAGCGCGCGCCGGCCTCGATGGACATGTTGCAGAGGGTCATGCGCGCTTCCATGTCCATCGCCCGGATCGCCGAGCCGCGGTACTCGAGCGCGTAGCCGGTGCCGCCGTTGACCCCGATCACGCCGATCACGTGCAGGATCACGTCCTTGGCTCCGACGCCGGGCGCCAGCTCACCCTCGACCTCAATCGCCATCGTCTTCGGCCTGCGCTGAAGCAGGCACTGCGTCGCCAGCACATGGCCGACCTCGCTGGTGCCGATGCCGAATGCCATCGCGCCAAACGCGCCGTGGGTGCTGGTGTGGCTGTCGCCGCAGACGATGGTCATGCCCGGCCGCGTGAGACCCAGCTCCGGCGCCACCACATGCACGATACCGCGGCGCGCGTCGCCCATATCGAACAGCTCGATGCCGTGGCGCGCGCAGTTCTCGCGCAGCTGGTTGACCTGCTTCTCCGAGGCGGCCGTCGCATAAGGCAATCGACCGTTCGCATCGGCCGGCAGGGTCGGCGTGCTGTGGTCCATGGTTGCCATGCAGCGTTCGGGGCAGCGCGGCGACAGCCCGCGCGATTCCAGCTCGGAGAAGGCCTGCGGGGTGGTGACCTCATGCAGCAGATGCAGGTCGATGTAGAGCACCGCGGGCGCGGACTCGGTTTCAGGGACGACGACATGGGCATCCCAGAGTTTGTCGAAGAGGGTGCGGGGCATTGGAAGGCCGGGATTGGGGATTGGGGATTGGGGATTCGCAAGAGCGCGCTTCGAACGCTTGAACGGTGCGGGCTTTGCTCCCCTCTCCTCTTGTGGGAAGCGGAGGAGAGCGTTTGTCGGCTGCCGGTGGCAGCCGACGCTGTCCGGAGCCCGAGCGAAGCGAAGGTGGTTGGGGAGAGGGGTAGGACGCTCGTGGCGAGCTTTGCCACCTCTCCCCAACCCCTCTCCCACAAGGGGAGAGGGGCTATAGGGCGTCGAGAGAATTGAGCGCTTCGGATGTCGCTATGTGATGACACCTATACGAACGACCTCGTCGCTCAACTGAGGGACTGATCGCCACGGCTCCACACATCAAGCCGACGCTGTCGCAGGGGTAGGCGCGATCTCGCGCTTGCGCAGCAGGCGATTGGCGACATCGAGCCAGGCCAGCGCGCTGGCCTCGATGATGTCGCGGCTGACGCCCACGCCACTGTATTCCTCGTCCTCGAAGCTCACCGACAGGTTGGCTTCGCCGCGCGCATGCGCGCCCATGCCGATGCTGTGAACCTGGTAGCTCTCGAGCTTGAGTTCGATACCGGTGGCGGCCGACATCGCCGCGAACAGCGCGGCGACCGGGCCGTCGCTGTCGGCGCTCTCGGCCACACGATTGCCTTCGGGGTCCGACAGCTCGACTTCTGCCCGGGCCGTCTCGCCAAGGTCGGAGATCTTCATGGAGGCCAGGCGATAGCCCTGGCCGGCGCTGGCCGCACTGCCGAGGATGAGCTGCTCCAGATCGCGGTCGCCGACCACACGCTGGGTTTCAGTCAGCGCCTTGAAGCTCGCGAAGACATGTTCGAATTCATCTTCTTCGAACACAAAGCCCAGCGCGCGCAGACGCTCACCCAAAGCAGCGCGTCCACTGTGACGTCCCAGCACGAGTTCGGACTTCGGCCAACCGACATCTTCGGGCCGCATGATTTCGTAGGTCTCGCGATTCTTCAGCATGCCGTGCTGATGGATCCCCGCCTCGTGCGCGAACGCGTTGACGCCGACGATGGCCTTGTTGCGCTGGACCATCATGCCGGTCAGGCGCTGCAGCAGGCGCGAGGTCGGCACCAGACGTTGCGTGCGGATTCCGGTGTCGGCGTTGTAGTAGGTGTTGCGCACCTTCAGGGCCATTGCGAGCTCCTCGACCGCGCAGTTTCCCGCGCGCTCGCCGATACCGTTGACCGTGCACTCGACCTGGCGCGCGCCGCCTTCGATCGCCGCCAGCGAGTTGGCCACGGCGAGTCCCAGGTCGTTGTGACAGTGCGCGCTCCAGACCAGGTGCTCGCCCGGCACCGCGGCGCGCAGGCGCTGGAACAGGCTGCGGATCTCTTCGGGCGTGGTGTAGCCGACGGTATCGGGCACGTTGAGCGTGGTCGCGCCTGCGCGCGCCGCCGCGGCGAAGGCCTTCACCAGCACCTCGAACTCGGTGCGAATGGCATCCTCGGCGGAGAACTCGACGTCATCGAAGTAGCGCCGCGCGTAGGCGACCGCGCTCTCGGCACGCTCGATCACCTGTTGCTCGCTCATGCCGAGCTTGAACTTGCGGTGCAGCGGGCTGGTGGAGATGAACACATGGATGCGCGGCTTGTGTGCTTTTTCCATCGCCCGCGCGCAGGACTCGATGTCGGCTTCGGCGCAGCGCGAAAGGGTCGCCAGAGTGACCTGGCTGCCGATCTCCCTCGCGATCGCGTCGGTTGACTCACGATCAGCCTGCGAACTTGCCGGGAACCCGGTCTCGATGATGTCGACCCCGAGCTCGGCGAGTGCACGCGCCATGACCCGCTTCTGCGCGGGGCCCATGCTGGCACCTGGCGACTGCTCGCCGTCGCGCAGGGTGGTGTCGAAGATGCGGATGCGGTCGTTCATGGCGGCTCCAGCGGATCGTGCGTCGTGCGGGCGGATGGAAGTGGCGTTTGGAGTGGGTTGGGAACCGCAGACAAAGAAAAACCCCGCCTCGGTGTCCCGGTGCGGGGTTCTCGGAAATCTCGGGTCGGTGTGCTGCGCGCGCCCTAGGTTTCGAGTCCGCACCTGTGCGGTCGAAGAAGGAGGCCGATAAGCAGAAGCGACGACGTCGCCGGGAGGCGGTCGTGGTGCAGGCTGCAATGGGTCGGCTTCGAGGGCATGGCGGGCAGTCTTGATGCGCTGCGGCGAATTTGTCAAGCCCGCCCCGACGGCCATGCGGCGATGGTCTAAGCCCGCACGACGCCCAAGCGATGAGCGTCGCGATTACTCCAGGCCCTGGACCCGGAAGTCATCGCCGCCCTCGGCCTTGGCGCGATACAACAGCCGATCGGCCTGGCTGTACCACACCGACCAGCCCGCCTCGGGGGCACACACCACCGCACCGACGCTGATCGTGAGCGTGGTGCCGTGCAGGGGTTCGGGCAGCGCCAGCAAGCGCACGCTGTCGACCAGGGCGCGCGCGCGCAGCTCGACCTGCTCTGGCTGCTCGACGCGCACCAGCAGGGCGAACTCGTCCCCACCCAGCCGTGCGGGCACATCGTACTCGCCGGAAACCCGCCGAAGCTGGCCGGCCACCGCCTCCAGCACGCGATCGCCGGTAATGTGGCCAAAGCTGTCATTGATCGCCTTGAAGTCGTCCAGATCGACCAACAGCAGGCCCAGAGTTCCCGGCCGCGGCAGGTGCTCGATCTCATCGAGATGGGCGTACAGGCCACGGCGATTGCGCAGTCCGGTGAGTTCGTCGGTCTGCACCAGGGTTTCGGCATTGTTGAGCCGCGTGCGGGTCTGTCGTAGCGAATCGAGGGTGAGCAGCAGCTCTTCGTTGCGACGCTTGAGGTTCAGGATCAGCTGCTGTTCGCTCGACACCAGGTAGGCGAAGCTGCGACGCATGAAGCGCGCGATCATCGCCGGCTCGTGCTCCAGCAGCGCGTCGAAATCACCGTTGGAGACGGCAACCAGAAGACAGGGGCCGATCGCGACGGCACTGGCGAGGCGCGCATGGTTACCGATGAAGAAGGCGAGTTCGCCGAAGTACTCGGACGGGCCGATGCGCTTGTCGCGCATGCCGTCGCCGAATTCGAGCGCGACCTCGCCCTCGATCACCACGAACATGGTCCGCCCGAGCTCGCCGCGCCGGAAGATGAGTTCGCCCGCCGCCACCACCCGGCGCTCGCCGACCCGTTCGAACAGCAGGATCTCGTCCGCCGAGAGCCTGCGCGCGTCGCGTCCGGCTTCGTCATCCATGGCGGGCAGCTCGGCTTCCGGGGGACGCGGGTTCATCGGCAGGACTTCACTGTGGGCAATGCCCCGATTCGGGCCGGCGCGAGTGTAGCAGCAGGGTCGTGAGCCACTGTCGCACCCGCCGGCAGAACGCGGCCCATGCGGGACGTTTCGGGAACGGGCAGGCCCTGCCAGCATTTCGATGGCTTCAGCACCACGAATCGCGCCCTCAAAGAAAAGAGAACTCGAAGGCGATTGCCTGATTGCCGGGATCGACCACTTCCAGCTCGACCAGGACTGACTCCCCCGGCGCCAGCACCGCCCGCTCCGGCGGCCGCCCGAGATACTCCACCGGACCAAAGCGCCGCAGCGCCACCAGACGACCGTCCAGATCGGCCATGCTCAGTTCGAGGACGGGCCATGCCTGCGGCCAGACGCCATCGTTGCGGAAGCTGGCCGTGATCAGGAGCGCATCGGCGACCGAGGGATGCGGGCTGACGTCTCGGTTGAGCAGCGCGATGCGCTGCGGATCCGCGTAGGCGGGCAGATCACACGCAAGCACCGCGCACAGACGCTGCAGCCACGGCCGAAGCGCCGGGTCTTGGGCGAGTTCGGCGCGCTGCGCCAGCACGATCTGGCCCGCCAGCAGCACACCCAACACCACGCTGCCTGCCCACCAGCGACCACTGGATCGCGCCTTCGTGCGGCGGCGGCGCAGCACGAACTGCGGCGCTGGCGGACCCGCGGGGACGCCCTCGGGCGTCTTCTCACGCGGATCTGCCATGCCCTCGGGCAGCACGCGCGGCGCCTGCGCCAGGCTGCCACGACCATAGCCGGCCGCCGCTTGCGCAGGACTGTCCGAGAGGCGGTCAAGACCGTTGAAGTGCTTCTCGCAGACGCCACAGACCAGATCGCCGCGTCCCAGCGCGATCTGCGCGGCGTTCAGCGCGTGCACGGTGAGACAGTGGGGGCATTGGGTGTACATGCGGTGTCAGGATTCGGGATTCGGCGGCAGGCGAGAGGCTAGCGCATTGCGCGCACCCGATTCAGTGCGCAGCGAGTTCACGCAGTGCGAGCGGGACCTCGGCGGTGCTGCGCACGCTGCGCAGTCGAGGATGCGAAAGATCCACGCCGTGTTCGGCTTCCAGCGCCCAGGTGACCGCATAGGGCACGTGGACGCCGGCGCCGCCGAGCGCCAGCACCGGCTCGATGTCCGAGCGCAGCGAGTTGCCGACCATGGCGAAGCGCGCAGGCCGGACCTCGCACTCGTCGAGCACGCGGGCATAGGTCTGCGGGTCCTTTTCCGACACGATTTCGATGCGCGGAAACAGCTCGGCAAGTCCGGACTGGCGGATCTTGGCTTCCTGGTGGAACAGGTCGCCCTTGGTGATGAGCACCAGCGGCGCCAGCGCGGCGG
>JBIJCA010000289.1:0-5622 GCA_044344935.1 Aquimonas sp.
GACTGGCTCGCCGCGTACTACCGGCGCGCGTTGCCGGCGGCGCTGGCGCGGCCCGCGCCGATCTTGGTGCTGTCTGCGCTTGCCTTCGCCGGGAGCCTGTCGCTGGTTTCCGGCTTGGGTCTTGACCTGATCCCGCAGCTTGCGCAGGGGCGTTTCGAGATGACCGTGAAGCTTCCTCCGGGCACGCCTCTGGCGGACAGCGATGCCCTGGTGCGCGAGATTCAGACACGCCACACCGAGGATTCGAGGATTCGCACCATCCACGGCGTCAGCGGCAGCGGCACCCGTCTCGATGCCAATCCCACCGAGTCGGGTGAGAACATCGGCAAGCTGCTCATCGTTCTTGCGGACGGGGCGGGCGAACAGGCGGAAGCCGATGTGACCGAAGAGCTTCGACGCACGATGGAGGCATGGCCCCGGGCCGACGTGAAATTCTCCCGTCCGGAGTTGTTCTCGTTCGCCACCCCGCTGGAGATCGAGATACGCGGCTACGACCTGGGGCAGCTGAAGACGGCAGGCCAGGAGCTGGCGCGTCGGCTGCAGGCCGACGATCGCTACGCCGACGTCAAATCGACCGTAGAACAGGGTTTCCCCGAGATCCAGGTGGTGTTCGACGCCGAGCGCGCGGCGGCGCTGAATCTGACCACCCGGCAGATCGCCGACCAGGTGGTACGTCAGGTGCGCGGCGAAGTGGCCACGCGCTACAGCTTCCGCAACCGCAAGATCGATGTGCTGGTGCGCGCCGAGGAGTCGGCCCGCGCCTCGGCCGCCGAAATCTCACAGCTGATCGTCAACCCCGAAAGCGAGCGCCCGGTTCGCCTGTCAGCCGTCGCAGAGATCATCAGCACCGAAGGTCCGAGCGAGATCCATCGTGTCGACCAGGAACGCGTCGCCATCGTGTCTGCCAACTTGCGCTACGGCGACCTCGGCACCGCGGTGGCGAACATCGAACGAATGCTGGCCGAACAGCCTCTCGGCGCCGGACTCGACGTCAATATTGGCGGCCAGAACGAAGAGCTTGAGGACTCCGTGCGCTCGCTGGTGTTCGCGCTGGTGCTGGCCATCATCATGGTCTACATCGTGATGGCCTCGCAGTTCGAGTCGCTGCTGCATCCCTTCGTCATCATGTTCACCATTCCGCTGGCCGCGGTGGGCGCCATTCTTGCCCTCAAGCTCTCGGGCAACGGCCTGTCGGTGGTGGTTTTCATCGGCCTCATCCTGCTGGCAGGCATCGTGGTCAAGAACGCGATCATGCTGATCGACCGCGTCAACCAGCTGCGTGAGGAGGGCGTGCCCAAGCTGCAGGCGATCTGCGACGGCTCGCATGAGCGTCTGCGTCCGATCGTCATGACCACGCTGACCACCCTGTTCGGCTTCCTTCCGCTGGCGATCGGCGGTGGCGAGGGCGCGGAAGTTCGCGCACCGATGGCGATCACTGTCATTGGCGGTCTGCTGGTCTCGACCCTGCTGACCTTGCTGGTGATCCCGGTGATGTACGCGTTGCTCGACCGCAAGCCCGACGGCTACTACTTCGCTCGCGGCGCGCGCGCGCGCGCCGCGGTCGAGGCCGAGCGCCAGGCGCGGATGCATGCAGCGGAGGCGGGCGCATGAACCTGTCGCGGCTCAGCATGCAGCGGCCGGTGACGGCAAGCATGTTCTTCATCTCGATGATGCTGGTCGGCCTGATCGCGGCCTTCCGGCTGCCGATGGAGTTTCTGCCCGAGGTCGATGCCCCGTTTCTGTACGTCGATCTGCCCTATCCCGGCTCCAGCCCTTCCGAGATCGAGGAAACGATCACGCGTCCGGCAGAGGAGGCTCTCGCAACCCTGCCCGGCATCAAGCGGATGTCCTCGCAGTCGCGTTCCGAGGGCGCAGGCGTCTTTCTGGAGTTCCAATGGGATCGCGACATCCAGATCGCTGCGGCCGATGCGCGCGATCGCCTGGATGCGATCCGCGATGAGCTGCCCTCCGACTTCCAGCGCTACCTGGTGATGAAGTTCGGCACCGCCGATCAGCCGGTGCTGCGTATCCGCGTGTCGAGCAGCCTGGATCTGCAGGCCCAGTACGACCTGCTGGATCGCGAGGTCAAGCGGCGGATCGAACGGGTGGCCGGCGTGGCGCGCGTCGATCTCTCGGGCATCGCCCCGCCGGAGGTCGAGATCGAGCTCAACAACGATCGGGTCACTGCGCACGGCATTGATCTCAATGCGCTGGCGCAGCGGCTGTCGGCAGCCAATTTCTCGGTGTCGGCCGGTCAAATCACCGAGGCCGACCGCCGTCTGCGTGTGCAGCCCCTGGGCGAGCTGCGTTCGCTGGACGAGCTGCGCCGGCTGCCGATCAATGCCTCCGGACTGCGCCTTTCCGACATCGCCGAAGTGAGCTTGAAGCCGGGCCGCATGGACTACGGGCGTCGACTCGACGGTCGTCCAGCGGTGGGCATCGACATCATGAAGGAACGCTCGGCCAACCTCGTGGAAGTGTCGCGCGGCGTGCTCGCGGAGATCGAGGCGATCAGCCAGCAGGCCGAGTTCCGCGACATCCAGCTGTTCGTGATGCAGGACCAGGCTGAGGGCGTGACCAGTTCCTTGTCCGAGCTGGCGGAGGCGGGCGTGCTCGGCACCCTGCTCTCGGTGCTGGTGCTGTATGGCTTCCTGCGGCACTGGCCCTCGACCCTTATGGTGTCAGTGGCCATCCCGATCTGCATCGTGATGACGCTGGGCTTCATGTACTTCATCGGGCTGTCGCTCAACATCCTCTCGATGATGGGCCTGCTGCTCGGCATTGGCATGCTGGTCGACAATGCCGTGGTGGTGGTCGAAAGCATCTACCAGAAGCGCGAGAAGTACCCGGACAACCCCTTCCGCTGCGCCATCGAGGGCACCCGCGAGGTGCAGATCGCAATCTCGGCCGGCACCCTGACCAGCATCATCGTGTTTCTGCCGAACATCTTCGGCGAGCGCAACTTCATCGCCATCTATCTCAGCCAGGTGGCGTACACGATCACGATCTCGCTGCTGTGTTCCTGGCTCGTGGCGATCAGCCTGATTCCGATGATCAGCGCACGCCTGCGGGCCCCCAAGCACCTGATCGAGGCGTCCCAGCAGTCCAATCGCTTCCAGGATCGCTATGCGCGCTGGCTCGACGTTTCCCTGCGGCATCGCTGGAAGACCCTGCTGGCGATTGCTGCGCTGGTGGCCATCAGCATGGTGCCGATGTTCGGCATGAAGACCGACATGTTTCCGCAGGGCGAGACCCGCGAGGTGGAGCTGAGCTACCGCTGGAACGGCAGCTACCGTCTGGAGGACATCTCGGCGGCGGTGAAACAGGTCGAGGACTACCTCGAGGCCAACCGCGCGGAGTTCGAGATCGCCCAGATCTACAGCTGGTACAGCGAGCGCGGCTGGGCCGGCACGCGCATCGACCTTGCGCCCGAAGGCCCTACGCCGACCGCGCAGCTGATGGAGCGGATCACGGCGGGCCTGCCCAAGCTCGCCATGGGTGAGGTGGCCTTCCAGGAGAACCAGGGCGGCGGCCCGGGCGGCGGCGAGGGCATGCAGGTCGCGCTGGTCGGCGACAGTTCGGTGGCGCTTGAGGAGCTCTCGAACGCTGTGCTGCCGGTGCTGAGCGCCCAGCCCTTTGTGCGTGACGCCTATGCCGACCTGGGCGCCAAGTCGCGCGAGATCCAGGTGCAGGTGGATCGCGAGCGGGCGCTTCAGTACGGCTTCTCCGCGCAGCAGGTCGCCCAGTACATCGGCATCGCCCTGCGCGGCACTCCGCTGCGCGAGTTCCGTTCGGGCATGACCGAAGTGCCGGTCTGGCTGCGCTTCCAGGAGTCCGATGGCGCGAGCCTCGACGACCTCCGTGACTTCAAGCTTTCGAGCCCCTTGGGTGGGCAGGTGCCGCTGCTGGCGATGGTCGATGTGCAAGTGGTCGCCAGTCCCAGCACGATCAACCGGCAGAGCCGGCAGACCGCACTGCCGATCCGCATCGCGCTGGTCGACGGCGTCACCATGGACGAGGCGCGCGAGAAAATCGAGCCGCTGATGGAACAGTTCGAGCTGCCTGCCGGCTACCGCTGGAATTTCGGAACCAGCTTCGAGCAGAACGACGAGGCGGGTGCGCAGATGGCTTTCAACACCCTGATCGCGCTGATCATGGTCTACATCGTGATGGCGGCGGTCTTCGAGTCGATCACCTTCCCTGCGGTGATCGTCACCACCATCGGTTTCTCGGCGCTGGGCGTGTTCTGGCTGTTCTGGCTGACCGGCACCACCTTCTCGATCATGGCGGCGATCGGCATTCTGGTGCTGATGGGGGTGGTGGTGAACAACGGCATCGTCATGGTCGAGCACATCAACACCCTGCGCCGCAGCGGTCTGGATCGGCATGCGGCCCTGGTCGCGGGCTGTCGCGATCGTCTGCGGCCGATTCTGATGACGATGGGCACGACCATCCTCGGCATGCTGCCCCTGACCATGGCCGGCGCCCAGATGGGCGGGGACGGTCCGCCCTACTACCCGATGGCGCGCGCCATCGTCGGCGGCCTCGTGTTCTCGACGGTGATCTCGCTGTTCGCGCTGCCGACCTTCTACGCGATCGTCGACGATTGGCGCCTGCGCTCGCAGGCGCGCTGGAAAACCGCCTGGGCGCAGCTGCGCCAAGCTGAACAGGGGTGACGCGCGGCGTCCGGGGCTGACCGCGGTCCGCTCCGTGGCGCGAGAAAGCGGCGTGATCCGTGATCCGCCGCACGCGTGTCCCCCGCCGCGTCCTCGCTGCGGCGCGCGGCACAAAAGCTGCACGTCGACGGCGGTTCCCGTGAGGCGCGAGCATCGATGCGAGGGCTGTTTCCTCTCCTGCTGCTGGTTCTCAGCCTGTCGACGCTCAGCGCCGCGGAGCTGCAGGGCCGTCCGCCTCTGCAGCAGCTGGTGCCGGAGCTGGGCGTGTTCCCGCAAAACTTCGGCCTGATCGAGCTCGCCGAAGGCGGGCTCGCCGTCGCCAGCCAGGAAGGCGTGCTGCTGTTCGACGGCGAACGCTGGAGTCTGCTGCGTCTTCCCAACCGCGAGATCGTTCGTTCACTTGCCCGCGGCGTGGACGGCACGATCTGGGTGGGTGGCTACAACAGCTTCGGTCGCCTGCTGCGCGAATCGAATGGGCGCTACCGCTTCGAGGAGCTGAGCGAGGGCTTTTTCGCGCCGGGCGAGGCGCGTGGTTTCGCCGACATCTGGAGCATGCTGGTCGTGGCGGAAGGGGTCTATTTCCGTTCGCTGCGCGAAGTCTTCTTCCTTTCCGCGGACGGCACCCAGCGTTTGCGCTGGCGTCACGAGGGACGGTTCGGTGCGATCGCCGAACTGCAGGGGCAGGTGCTGTTGCAGTTCCGCGGCGAAGGCTTCCGCGTCCGCGCGGGTGACGACTGGCAAGCCCTGCCGCACACCACTGCCCTGACCGAACTCGTGCACACGCTGCTGCCCCTGGACGCCGAAAGCCTGCTGGCCTGGGGCTCTGATGGCCATTGGTGGCAGCTCGGTCGCGACAGCCTGCAGCGCGTCTCGATGCCTGCAGGTCTTCCGCCGGCCTCGCAGTTCCAGAAGGCCGCGCGCCTGCGTGACGGACATCTCGCGCTCG
>JBIJCA010000291.1:0-5597 GCA_044344935.1 Aquimonas sp.
CGCGACAGCCATCGCCCGCCGTAGCGGGCGATGCCGCGGATCAGCCAGATCGCGAAGCGTCCGCCGCCTTCGGGGCGCTGCTGCCAGTCGGCTTGTCCGGCGCGGCTCATGGCGGATCGGCTGACACGGGATCCGCGAACACCAGCTCACCGCTGGCGATCACGTCATCGCCGCGCAGCACACGGAAGCGCAGCCGCTCGCCGCGCGGCTCGAACTCGACCGTCGCATCCTGCTCGGGCAGCAGGGGCGCTGCGAACTTCACCTGCGGCAGCCGCAGCAGGGCGCGCGCGCCGAATTCCGCCCACGCCAGCGCCAGCACTTCGTCAAGCACGACCACGCCCGGCACCACCGGCTGGCCGGGGAAGTGGCCGGGCAGACAGGGATGGTCGGCGGCGATGCGGAACCCGCTCATCCCTTCGAGCTCACGGCGGCATCGCTGCCGCGCCAGAAGGCCGGGCCCAGCCGGCCGACGCGTTTCAGGAACCCCACGAAGCCGCCGTAGTCGCTGTGCGGAAAGCGGCGGCTGCGATAGACGTACTCGGCGATGAAGACCACGGCCACGATCAGGTAGTTGAGCAGGTTGGCGAACAGCGACCAGAGCTCAAGGGGCACGCTCAATGGCGGCATGACACCGAGCCCGAGCAGCAGGCCCTTCGGCTCGGCCAGCAGGGCCAGCGCAGCATTGACCGCGGCCAGTGCGAGCAGGATCCAGGCCCAGGCCCGCGTCCAGGCGCGTGCATAGGCCGGCACGTCCGGGTGATGCACCTCGCCATTGTTCAGCGCACGCACGATGCGCTCGATCAGCGGCATGCGACCCGGGGCGAGGCTGCGCGCGAAGTACAGGCCGATGGCGAGGTTGAACAGCACCGGCGGCAGCATCAGCGGCAGGTGTGCATGGCCGCTGGCATACAGCAGGACAAGCAGGCCCGCGCCCGCCGCGAACACGGCCAGCGCGAGCACCGGCTTCGCCCGCAGCGGCAGGCAGGCGAGGATCAGCAGACAGGCCACGGCGGCGGTGGCGAGTTCGAGCGAGGCGGTCACCGCCGAGGCATGCGCCAGCGCGGGAAAGGCCAGCGCGAGCGCGAGCGGCAGCCCGCGACTCACCCCGCGCGATGCTCTTGCACGTGCGCCGACAGGGCGCCCAGCGAACCGAAAATGCGCTTGTTGTCGGCATTGTCCGAGCGCAGCTGGAAGCCGTACTTTTTCGAGATCGCCAGCGCCAGCTCCAGCGCATCGATGGAGTCGAGGCCGAGACCGTCGCCGAACAGCGGCGCGGCGGGGTCGATCGAGCCGGGCTCGATGTCCTCCAGGTTCAGGGCTTCAATCAGCAGTTCGGCGAGCTCGCGCTCGGCAGGCGTCTGGTTCGACATGGGGCTACGAATCCTGGGCACCGCGGTGGCGGCGTCCTCGTTTACGTGGTCGGGCGGCCAAGACTGTCAGCCGGCCTCGGGCGGGCGCGGAGTGTATCATTCACGCCACTTTCGCCGGCCTTGCCGGCTTCGCTTCGCACCCATCGCCCACGCATGAGTTCCAGCGCTCCACGCGAGCTTTCCCAGCCCCTCGACGTCGCCGTGATCGGCGGTGGCCCCGCAGGCAGCACCGCGGCCACCCTGTTGGCGCGGGCCGGCTGGCGGGTGGGTCTGTTCGAGAAGGGGCGGCATCCGCGCTTCCACATCGGTGAAAGCCTGCTGCCGATGAACCTGCCTATCCTTGAACGGCTCGGCGTGCTTGACCGGGTCGAGGCGATCGGCGTGCGCAAGCCGGCGGCGGATTTCCCGGCCGCGGTCGGCGGCTACAGCACCTTCGACTTCAGCCGCGCGCTCGGCACAGTGCCGGACCACGCTTTCCAGGTGCGCCGCGACCAGTTCGACCAGCTGCTGTTCGGCAACGCCGCGGCTGCCGGTGCCGATGCCCGCGAAGGTGTCGAGGTGCTCGGCATCGAGCGGCTGGCGTCCGGCAGCGCGCGGCTGCGCCTGCGGGAGCAGGATCAGGAACACCGGCTTGAGGCGCGCTATGTGATCGACGCTTCCGGCCGCGACACCCTGCTCGGCCGGCAGTTCGATCTCAAGCGTCCGCATCGGCGTCATCGTTCGGCAGCTTTGTATGCGCACTTCCGCGGGGTCGCGCGGCAGCCTGGCACTGCCGCCGGCAACATCACCATCTACCGCCTGCCCTCGGGCTGGATGTGGATGATCCCGCTGCCCGACGACGTGATGAGCGTCGGCACGGTCTGCGCGCCCGAATACCTCAAGACGCGGCGCGGGCCACTCGACGCCTTCCTGCTGGAAACGATCCTGCAGCACCCCGACGCCGCGCGCCGCATGCAGGGCGCCGAGCGCGTGTCGGAACCCGAAGCCACCGGCAACTACAGCTATGCCTGCGGGCGCATCGCGGGGCCCGGCTGGGTGATGGCCGGCGATGCCTATGCCTTCGTCGATCCGATCTTTTCTTCGGGCGTGTTCCTGGCCATGCACGGCGCCGAGCGCGCGGCTGAACTGGTGGATGCGGTGCTGCGCGAGCCGGCCCGCGAAGCCGCGCTGCAGAAGGCGTACCGGCAGCACATCGATCGCGGCATCGGCGTGTTCAGCTGGTTCATCGAACGCTTCACCACGCCGGTGATGGCCGAACTGTTCCAGCGCCCGCGCAACCTCTGGCAGGTCGAGCAGGCGGTGATCGCGATGCTCGCCGGCAATGTCTTCGACGACCGCGCCGTGCTGCGCCGGCTGCGCGCCTTCCGGGTGATCTATGCCCTCACCGCCCTGGTGCAGAAGCTGCGCGGTAGCCGACGCAGCGCCGCAGCGGCGAACACCACCGTCGCGGGAACCGCATGAACGCGCAACCCCGCCAGCTCACGCCGCTGCCTGCGCTGAGCCCGAGCTACGTGCGATCGCGGGACCCGCGCAGCCTGCTGGGTCCACACACGCTGGCGGTGTTCGGCTTCGGTGACGCCGCCCACGCGACGCTCGACGACCCGCGCTACCTGCGGGTGCCGCTGGAACCCCTGGATGCCGACGCGCTGCCCGTCTACGAAGTGTGGACCTGCGCCGAGCCCGTTGAACTCTGGCAGGACGGCGCCCTGCGCGGCGCGCGCAGTGGCCGCTTGAGCTTCGGTCACCTGCAGCTGTGCGAACCGCCAGAAGCCGGCATCGGCGGTCCGGCGGCGGCGGCAGAGAGCGCCTACCGCCAGCTTGCCACGCACGCGGCGCGCAGCCCGCATCCGCACCTGCTGCGGGTCTGGAACTATCTCGATGCCATCGTCGAGGGCGAAGACGACGCCGAGCGCTACCGGCAGTTCTGCGTCGGCCGCGCCGAGGCACTGCACATCGCCGACGGCGCCCTGCCCGCGGCCACCGCGATTGGTCACCGCCGCGGCGACCGTTCGCTGCTGGTGTACTGGCTGTCCGCCGACCAGCCGGGGCGTCCGATCGAGAACCCTCGCCAGCTGCCGGCCTACCGCTACCCGCGCAGCTATGGGCCGCGCGCGCCCAGTTTCGCGCGGGCGATGCTCGCCGACACCCATCTGCCGCTGCCCTTGATGCTGTCGGGTACAGCCGCCGTGGTCGGCCACACCAGCCTGCACGCCGACTCGTTCAGTGCGCAGCTGCGCGAGACTTTCCACAACTTCGACAGCCTGCTCGGAGCCGCCCGCGAGGTCGCCCCCGCGCTCGGCGAGACGTTCAGCGAGCGCGCCCTGCTCAAGATCTACCTGCGCGACCGCGAATCCCTGCCGGAAGCACGCGCCCTGCTCGCCGAACTGCTGCCGGCGGCGATACCGCAGCTGATCCTGCAGGGCGACATCTGCCGACGCGAGCTGGCGGTCGAGATCGACGGATTCCACGCGTAGCGCGGCGCGTGCGGGGGAAAGCAGGCCAGACCCGGACGTGGCGCCGGTGGGTCAGGACCCACCCTATGCACAGCACCTGAGTGGCGGCCGCGGTCCACAGGCGAGCTCCATAGGGTGGGTCTTGACCCAACGATGCTTCACACACGCGGCGCGCCCCGCCTTCGCAGGGCGTAGCGATGCGCGGCAGCAAGCGCATCGCCCGGCGCGCCGAGGTGGACGGCGCATCGCGCGGCCAAGGACCTCGATCGCTTGGCCAGACCCGGACGTGGCGCCGGTGGGTCAAGACCCATCCTATGCACAGCGCGCAGCGCTCGGGCGTTCGGCGGCGCGCGCGGCATGCCGCGCGAACGCGACGCCTGCCTCCGGCACCGGCCCTCGCGCGCAGCGCTCGGGCGTTCGGCGGCGCGCGCGGCATGCCGCGCGAACGCGACGCCTCACCCCCGATCCCCGCTCTCGGGCTTTCCCGCTACACTCACCCCGCCCGCACGAACGGGCGGCAGGCGTGACCTGGGCTGGGGGGCTCGGAACACCGATTGACCGGATGGGCTGCGTGTCATCCGCAGCGCCGCGCCATCCACCTCCTTGCTCTTGATGCGCCAGTCCATGAAGGCCTGCATGAACAGGTCCACTTTGGCTATGGGAGGGTTCTGATGCTTCAGCAGTACGGTCTGTTCGCGGCTATCGCGTGTGCGGTGGTCGCCATCCTTTACGGTGCGATCTCTACGCGCTGGATCCTGGCTCAATCCCCCGGCAACGAGCGGATGCAGGAGATCGCTGCGGCGATCCAGGAAGGCGCGCGCGCCTATCTCAACCGCCAGTACCTGACGATTTCCGTCGTCGGCGTGATCCTGCTGGTGCTGCTCGGCGTGTTCCTGGCCTGGAGCACAGCGATCGGCTTCCTGATCGGCGCGGTGCTGTCCGGCCTCGCCGGCTACATCGGCATGAATGTTTCGGTGCGTGCCAACGTGCGTACGGCGGAAGCCGCCCGTCGCGGCCTGAGCGCAGCCATGGACGTCGCCTTCCGCGGCGGTGCCATCACCGGCATGCTCGTGGTCGGCCTGGGCCTGCTCGGCGTTGCCGGCTACTACCTGATCCTGCAGAAGATGGGCCTGAGCGAGACCGACAACCTGCATGCGCTGGTGGGTCTGGCCTTCGGCAGCTCGCTGATCTCGATCTTCGCGCGCTTGGGCGGCGGCATCTTCACCAAGGGCGCCGACGTCGGCGCCGACCTGGTCGGCAAGGTCGAGGCCGGCATTCCTGAAGATGACCCGCGCAACCCCGCGGTGATCGCCGACAACGTCGGCGACAACGTCGGCGACTGCGCCGGCATGGCGGCCGACCTGTTCGAGACCTATGCGGTCACGGTCATCGCGACCATGCTGCTCGGCTTCCTGATGGTCGAAACCGTCGGCGCCAATGGCGTGCTGTATCCGCTGGTGCTGGGCGGTGCCTCGATCATCGCTTCGATCATCGGTGCCTTCTTCGTCAAGACCAAGGACGGCGGCTCGATCATGGGTGCGCTCTACAAGGGCGTGATTGTCTCGGCGGTGCTCGCCGCGGCGGCCTTCTACCCGATCACCACCGAGCTGATGGCCGACTCCAGCTACGGCGCACTGAACATCTATGGCTGCGCGCTGATCGGCCTGGTGCTGACCGGTGCGATCGTGTGGATCACCGAGTACTACACCGGCACCCAGTACAAGCCGGTGCGCGATGTGGCGCAGGCTTCCACCACCGGCCATGGCACCAACAT
>JBIJCA010000460.1:0-5573 GCA_044344935.1 Aquimonas sp.
GCTGCACCCCTACCCCGAGCAGCGCTTTGTTGCGTCACGACCTTAGGCAGGAGCCGTATGCGGTAATGCCGCGCGTACGGATCTGTGCGGGGGGCGCCGGGCAACCGGCGTCCCTACCGCGACCTGTCGGCCACCGCCACCCCACTCGCCTTCGCCGCGATGCCGGGAGCGGCGAAGGCGGTGGACTGCGCCACCCTCTACGCGTCGCACGCGCCGATGGCGCTCACGCTCGACTAGCATCAGTTCGATCAGACACCGAGCCAGGGGTTTCGCGTACTGGCGGAGGCAGGCTGCCCAAGCCAGGCCAGCAGCTCTGGTTGCCGGGCCGTGGCCTGTCGGGCAGGGACCCGCTGGTGAACTACGGCAGTTTCCTCGAGGCATTGGGGAGACCAGAGTCCATGCCGTCAGGGACGGTACACCGCTCGATCAGGTCACTCCGTTGGTGCTGAGCGATCCGCGCGTGGGCGTGCGATCGAAGACGACGCAGGGCTTTGGCCACAACACTGGCACGCACCCCCGCCTCGCCTATCGGGAAGTCACGCGCCAAGCGTCATGAGCACGCGAAGGCCAGCGCGCCACCCTCGCGACGGCCGATCCGTCGCCGGCCCGTGTGCTTACTCGAAGCCGTCGGCAAACACGGGATACGGCAGCAATGGGCCGGACAGTATCCGCAGCTCTGGATTGTCAAAGCGCGCCTGCAGGCTGCCGATGGAAATTGCATTGTGTGCCACCGCCAGCAGCACTTCGATGCTGGTGCCGGGCCCAAACGTGGCGCTCGGCACGGATATCGCACTCGCCGTGGCGCTGGCAAAGTTGCTGCCAGCCCCGGGGAAAAAGGTCACGCCCTGCGCCGAGACCGGCCCCGTGCAATCGGCACTGTTATCACGCAAACGCCAGTAGAGCTTGGGGACATCGCGCGTCTGTGCCGTGCCATTGGCCGACGCGCGCGCACTCAGCGAATAGACACCCGCAAACGGCACGTTGAAGCACTGCGACAACACCTCGGCTTCGGCCATCGAGGCAGCAGCCTCGATGGGAATGCTGACCAGCACCGACCCACTGCCGTCTGCCCCATCGTTGTTGAGCGCGTCATAGGTGATGTACGGCGATGAACGCACGCTCCAGGCACTCAGGTTGCCCGCGAAGGTCGCGTTGACCAGCAATGGCGCATTCTGCTGCCGCTCGAAGGCACCCGCATCACGAACGGTCTGAATGGGCGCTGGATAGATGATCTGATCGCGCGGATCCCCGGTCAGATCGCGATCATCGCCCGTGACTGGCATGGCGCGGTCGACAGCGGCAGAGCTGATTCTGAGGCGCCAGTCGCCACTCGCCGGATCGTTGAAGCGTGGCTCGCCGCCAAGGTACTCCGGGCCATCCGGCAAGGTGGTGCGGTCGCTGACCAAACTGCGGGAAATGCTGATGTTGGCGTTTGCGCCGCCACCCGAATAGGACAGGATGGGCTTTCCCGGCTGCCAGATGATGGTGCGCGTCAAGCTGCCGCCATTGGCGTTGTCGGCCTGCACCACATGGGTGCCACCGATGGTGTTGCCAGCGATCGTGCAATCGAGCAGATCCATCCGCGCACTTTCGGAGTAGCGCAGCAGACTGCCGGACACCGTGTTGTTGGCGAGCAGACAGTTCGACAAAGCGGGCGGCGAAATGGCGAAGTCGCTGAAGCTGCGGATCAGATTGCGAGCGGTGTTGCCCACCATGGCCACGTCGCCAAGCGACAACTGGCTCTCGGTTTGCGCCAGCACGATGGCGCCATCGGTCGCTGCACCGGCGAGCGTCTGCGCGAGATTGCCGCGAATCTGATTGCATGGTGCACCTGACGCACAAACGACCGCGCCAAGCGCTGCCGGCGCTTCGATGCCACAGATGTGCAGGTTGCTGTTCGACGCGGGTTGCCGGCGTATCTGCAGCGAAGCGCCGTAGGGAAACACGAACCCGAAGCCCGGATCGCCATCGACATAGGCTGCCGCACCGTTCTGCGCAATGTTGTTTTCCAGGTGCGCGCCAAACAGGCAGGCATTGGGTTCCCAGACCAGCCCTTCGTCAATAGGCCGCAGATAGATGCCACCACCGGTCAGCTTGGCGCGATTGCCACGCACGGTTGGCGGCACCGCCGGGTCAACGCGGAACAGACGAAGTGACGGCGTGCTGATGGTATTGCCGACGATCGCCAGACCACCGCCGTATTGCGCCTCGTTGTCCTGGATCGCCGCGATGCCGCCATAGCCTGTCGACGCGATATCCACCCTCGCCCCGTCGAGCGCCATGATGCCGCCGCCATATCCGCCTTGGGGCTGACCACTGACCGGATCGATACCCAGTGCAGTGTTGGAAAACACCGCCGTTTGCGAGCGAAGCATGAACAGCCGCGCTGGGTAGCCCTCGATGCGGATACCGCCGCCGGAGATTTGCGCCGTATTGAACGAGACCGTGGTTCCGGATTCGAGGGTGAGCACCGCCGGAATGGCGGTCGCGCGGAAGTTGATTCCACCACCGTAGGCTGCTGTGTTCTGGTTGATCGCCACATTGCGGAGGATGAGCTCGCCGCTACCCGCAAAGTTGATGCCGCCACCCTCGCCATTCAGTGGCGAGACGTCGCCGCGAATGATGCTCATGCGGCGCAAGTCGCGTACGCCCGATCCAGTGATGCGAAACACCGAGGCTGCCGCCCCGCCTTGACCGCTGATCAGGGTGCTGGCGGTTGGCGTGGCAGCGCTGCAGTCGGCATAGCCACCCTCGATGATGAGGTCTTGCTGGCCAATCGTCAGCGCTTGGGCTGTATAGGTCTGGTTGTTGGCGAGACGGATCAGGTCCGGGCCGGGACTATTTCCGGCCGATGTGATGGCAGACTGCAAACTGTTGGTCGTACACGCCAGGTCGCTACCAACGCTGAACGTTGCCGCAAACACATGGGATGCGCCGATCAGCGATGCAACGCCGATACAGAAGGTTGTCGCAATGCGGACACTCATCATGGTGCGCTACTCCTCGCAAAACAGTGGACTGTTTACGAGGAACGCCGCTTGCCGAGC
Source organism: Aquimonas sp. (assembly GCA_044344935.1). Classification (GTDB taxonomy): domain Bacteria; phylum Pseudomonadota; class Gammaproteobacteria; order Xanthomonadales; family Xanthomonadaceae; genus Aquimonas. The sequence continues at coordinate 3,048 of JBIJCA010000460.1, forward strand.
GCTGCCGCCACAACACGAGCCTCATTGTGCGACCGTGTTCGCTCGGTCAGTGGTCCAGGTATCGCCAATCTGCAAACTGGCGCGGTCGGCCGCTGCGATGTACCGAGGCGCGACGCGCAAGGCGTGAGCCTGCACACGGGTTGCCGCAATCGCTGCACTGTCGCCTTGGGCGTGTTCCACGCGGACGCGCAGCGCAAGCAGCCCGATGGCACGGGATCTTGCCGCGGGACGGGTAGCCTTTTGCAATGCCAGCGCACGATCAATTTCCGCCAGCGCTTCGTCACCGCGTGAGAGCTGCACCAGGACCTCGGCACGCAAAGCACGCGTCCCGAGCTCGACCATCGGCACTGGCAAGTCAGCCATTTGCATCTCCGCCAGCGCGCGATCGAGCGTCGCCAGCGCGGCGATGGTGTTTCCCCGCAGCAAGTCGACGCGCGCCATGAGCCGCTGTCTTTGCACGGACTCAGAGCTGTTGGCACCGAACACGCGCAGCAGGTCCGGGTCAGGCTCTGCCAGCATTGCCGTCGCCTCCTCTGCGCGACCAAGCGTCAACAGTAGTTCGGCCAACTGCAGACGCATCGCGACGAGTCGGTCTTCATAACCCGCCGGCTTCGCATGCTTCAGCAGGACCTGATAGGCGGTGCGCGTGTCGACTTCGGCAGCAGCATGGTCTTGCCGCGCGGCCTGGAGCAGCCCACGCAAACCAATGGCTGCAGCGGTCTCGACGTGCTCCGGGCCGAAGACTGCGAGATTGATCTCGATCGCCTCCTGAACGGCGCCAGCCGCCTCGTCATGGCGGTCCTCGTCGATCAAGAAACGCGCATAGCCGATCAGTGCCGGGGCGAGTCGGTGATAGGGGCCTTCGTGGACGCGCCGCATGAGCTCGATGCCCTCGTGGTACAGCGGTTCCACCGCTGCACGATCTCCGATTCGCTCTTTCGCAACCGCAAGTTGGAACAGGCTGCGCGCGAACTGCTCATTCCGCGGGAGCTGCAGGCGCCGCCAGCGTGCCGTGGCCTCTTCCAGGATGGCGCTGCTCTCGCGATACCGTCGCAGCGAGGAGCAGAGCTGGCCGAGATACGTTGCCGTCTCGATTCCGTTCACCGAATCCGCGCCAAACACCTGCTGTGCTTTGGCAAGCGCTTGCTGCGCGATGGCAACCGCGCGGTCAGCATCGCCCGCAAACGCCCGTGTGGCCCCGTACAGCATCAGTGCCGAAACGGCATAGTCAGAGTCGTTGTCGTTGAGTGCGGGCAGCAAGGTCTCGATGAGCAGGTCTGCTTGGGCACTACGATTGGTGCTGTGCAAAAGGTTGCCTTTGGCCACCATCGCGCCGATCCATTCGTCCGACGTCGGCGGCAAACCCAGCACGCGGAGACGCTCGATCGCGTCGTCGATCAGGTCTTCGGCAGCATCGAAGTCGCTGGTGCTGCGCGCCACACGACTGAGCGTCAGCAGGATCTGTACGCGCACCAATGGATCAAGATCCGGTTCCTCGCGCGCTTTTTCGGCGGCCTCGGCAACCAGCGCTTCCGGTGTCGGGCGCTCATCCTTGGGCAAGTCCGCACTGGCGGTCTGCAACAACTCGACAACAAAGTCGCGCGTGGCGTCAGCTCGATCGGACTGGTTGCGTGCAATGCGTGCCTGCTCGCGGGCTACCTGGGTCTGCCACAAGGCGAACCCCAGTGCGACCACCAAGGCCATCAGAAACGCGAGTGAGGAGGCGACCGCGCCCTTGTGTCGGCTGACGAACTTGCGCGCGCGGTAGCGTCGCGATGGCGGATAGGCGCAGACCGGGCGGCCATCGAGATAGCGCTGCAGATCATCGCCCAACGCAGCGGCATCGGGATAGCGCTGCGCGGGGTCGGCGTCGAGGGCCTTGGCGAGAACATTGTCGAGGTCACCAGCGAGTGCTGCACGCAGCGCTCCAGCATCGACTGGGAGACCGGCTGACAGCAACGCGGCAGCGTCCACGCGTGATGAAGCGCGCAGCGTGACGCCTTCACGTGGGCGTTGGCCGAGCAGCAACTCATGCAAGGTGACGCCGAGTGCGTAGACATCGGTGGCGGTCGAAATCGACAACCCGGCAAACTGCTCGGGGGCCGCATAGGCGGGCGTCAACGCACCGAAAACGGTCTGCGTGGACGGTCCTGCACCGTCATCAAGCAGCTTGGCGATGCCGAAGTCCAGCAGGCGCACATGGCCGTCTGCCGCAACGAGAATGTTCGATGGCTTGAGGTCGCGATGCACGATCAATGCTCGATGCGCGGCGGCGACGGCGGCACAGACTTCTACCATCGCCGCCACGCGCTCGCGCAGCCCGAGCCGACGCGTTGCAGCGTCTTCGGTGATCGGCCGTCCATCGACGTACTCCATCACCAGATAGGGCACACCGCCCTCGGCGACGCCGCCATCAATGAAGCGCGCGATGTTGGGATGGGATAGCGAGGCCAGAGCGCGTTGCTCACGCTCGAAAAGATGCCGCTCAAGCTCGCCCGACAAGCCGATGCGCAGCAATTTGACCGC
>JBIJCA010000293.1:0-5572 GCA_044344935.1 Aquimonas sp.
GCGGCGCCACGAGTTCGCTCTGACGAATCCCGAATCCCGAATCCCGAATCCCAACGCTCTATGCCGATTCGTCGTCCTCCACCGAAGTCGTAAGGGCGAACCGGCTGTGTCGGCGTAATCTCGGCGCTTCCTTCACGCGCCCTTGAGGCCCGAGCCATGCCCGCGCAGCCGCTGTCGTCCCTGCCCAGACCCGAGGCGCAGATCGCGCCCGCGCCGGCCCTGGACTACCTGCGGCGAATTCTCACCGCGCGGGTCTACGAGGTCGCGCGCGAGTCCGAGCTGGATCATGCGCCGCGGCTGTCGGCGCGGCTGGGCAATACGGTCTGGCTGAAGCGCGAGGACAACCAGGCGGTGTTCTCGTTCAAGCTGCGCGGCGCCTACAACAAGATGGTCCATCTCGCCCCCGAGGCGCGCGCGCGCGGCGTACTCACTGCGTCCGCCGGCAACCATGCGCAGGGCCTGGCGCTGGCCGCACGGCGGCTGGGCTGCAAGGCGGTGATCGTGATGCCGGTGACCACGCCGGCGGTGAAGATCGAATCGGTGCGCCGGCACGGCGGCGACAACGTCGAGGTGGTGCTGATCGGCGATTCCTACAGCGATGCCGCCGCCCACGCCCGCGAGCTCGAGCGCGAGCACGGCTACACCTTCGTGCATCCCTTCGACGACCCCGATGTGATCGCAGGGCAGGGCACGGTGGCGATGGAGATCCTGCGCCAGCACACCGGCCCGCTGCACGCCATCTTCGTGCCGATCGGTGGCGGCGGCATGGCCGCGGGCGTGGCGGCCTACGTCAAGGCGCTGCGGCCCGAGGTGCGGGTGATCGGCGTGCAGACCGAAGACTCCGACGCCATGGCGCGCTCGCTTGAAGCGGGACAGCTGGTCACGCTCGACGACGTCGGTCTGTTCTCGGACGGCACCGCGGTAAAGCGCGCGGGCGACGAGACCTTCCGCCTGTGTCGGCTGCACCTCGATGAGGTGCTGCGGGTCGATACCGATGCCCTGTGCGCGGCGATCAAGGATGTGTTCGAGGATACGAGAAGCCTGCTGGAGCCGGCCGGTGCCCTGGCCATCGCCGGCTTGAAGCAGTACGTCGCCCGCGAAGGCATTCGCGGCGAGGCCTTGGTGGCTGTGGCCTCGGGTGCGAACCTCAACTTTGACCGCATGCGCTTCGTCGCCGAGCGCGCCGACGTCGGCGAGCAGCGCGAGGCGCTGTTCGCGGTGACCATTCCGGAAGAGCGCGGCAGTTTCCGTCGCTTCGTGAACCTGCTGGGCGGGCGCGGCATCACCGAGTTCAACTACCGGATCGGCGATGCCTCGGCCGCGCACATCTTCGTCGGCATCAGTACGCGCGGGGCCGGCGAGGCCGAAGAGCTGGTGCGTGCGTTCGCCGACGAAGGCTTTCCCGCGCTCGACCTCACCCACGACGAGCTCGCCAAGCTGCACCTCCGGCACATGATCGGCGGACGCTCGCCGCTGGCCCGCGACGAGCGGGTCTACCGCTTCGATTTCCCGGAGCGGCCAGGCGCGCTGATCCGCTTTCTGTCGGCGATGAACCCGGACTGGAACATCAGCCTGTTCCACTACCGCAACCAGGGCGCTGACAACGGTCGCATCCTGGTCGGCCTGCAGGTGCCCGAGGCGGATCGACCGGCGTTCGACGGGTTCCTGGCCGGGCTCGGCTATCCGCACAGCAACGAGACCGAGAATCCGGCGTATCGGCTGCTGCTGGGATAAGGCGGGGGGGGGGCGGGCGTCCACCCGCCTCGGGCCCCCGGGGGTTCGGTCGCTTGGCCGCCGCAGCGCATCGAACGTCGTCCCGCAGACTCCCGACGCCGGCCGGGGTTCGCTGAACCGAACGCCGTGTGCGCTTGCAGCATCGCTTGTTTCGGCTAGTCTTGCGCCCAGATCGGGTCCAGCCAGACGAGAGGAGATCGCCATGAGCAGCCAGGGCAGCGTATGCGGCATGAACCCGAACACCGGCCGAGTGGTCGTGCGCACCGAGGGCGGCTACACGGTGATGGACATCGAGCGAGGCATTGTCGGCCCGCGTGACGTGCTGGCCGGCAGCATCTCGGGCCCGGGTCGAGCCATCCTGATCAACACCTCCCGTGAGTCGACCGAAGTGACGGTGCGGGTGGAAGTCATCGACGCCGCGCTGGAAGTCGCTCGTGCCCTGCTGCACGAAGACGAGGTCGAAACCGACGTCGCCCGCGGCTGCGCCGAGGGTTCCGGGACGGCTTGAGAAGCAGGGATTCGGGATTTGGGATTCGCCAGGGGGGTGGCGGTCTCAATCTGGTACTCAATCCTCCAAGGGCGCAGCCGTCTCTGCCGCTCTGTAGTGCGCCAAGACCGACCCGCGGGAAGGAATCCCTCTTCCTCGGCAACGCCGGCTTTCGAATCCCCAATCCCCAATCCCCAATCCCCAATCCCCGCGTCTAATCCCCAGTTCCCGCTTCAAACACCACCACGTGCTCCAGATCCAGCCGGATGCCGATGCGCTGGCCGATGGCGTGGTCGTGATGGCTGGGCACCAGTGAGAGCAGACGCTCACCCGAGTCGAGCCTCAGGGTGTAGAGGAAATCGGCGCCACGAAAAGCGCGGCCCACCACCTCGGCCTGCAGCGGGCTGGCGTCGTCGTGGATCACGTCATCCGGTCGCAACAGCAGTCGCAGGCGCTGGCCGGGCGTGTGTCCGATGCGTGGGCTGCGCGCCTCGCCCAGCGGCGTTTGCAGGCGCTGCTCGCCGAGGCTGACGGCGTCGACGAACACACCTTCGCCAACGAAGCGCGCCACGATCGCATTGGCGGGCTGGTGGTAGAGCGCATAGGCGCTGTCCCATTGCTGCAACGCACCTTCAGCGACGACGCCGATGCGGTCGGCCATGGCGAAGGCTTCGACCTGCGAGTGGGTGATCAGCAGCGCGCCCACGCCTTCGGACTTGAGTGCGGCGCGCACGTCCAATGCCAGGCGTTCCCTCAGGTCCGGGTCAAGGCTTGAGAACGGCTCATCGAGCAGCACCAGCGAAGGGCGCGGCGCCAGCGCGCGGGCCAGCGCCACGCGCTGCTGCTGGCCGCCCGAAAGTTCATGCGGGTAGCGTTGCTCGAAGCCGGCCAGGCCGACCAGCTCCAGCATGCGTCGCGCGCGTGTTTCAGCTTCTACTCGCGGCAGCCGGAACAGACCGAACATCACGTTGCCGAGCGCGGTGAGATGCGGCAGCAGGGCGTGGTCCTGGAAGACCATGCCGATGCCGCGTCGTTCGGGCGGCAGCTGCACGCCGTCGCCGCTGAGCAGACGCGGCGGTGCTGCACCCACGCGGCACTGGATGCGTCCGGCGTACAGCGGCGCGAAGCCGGCGATGGCTCGCAGCAGGCTGGTCTTGCCGGCGCCGGACGGGCCCAGCAGACAGCCGATCTCGCCGGCCTCGATCGTGAGGTTCACACCCGCCAGCACGGCGCGGCCGTCGTAGCCCACGGCGCAGTCGACCAGCTCAAGCCGCATCGCGGGCGCGCCTCGTCAACATCAAGACGGGAACCAGGCCGGCCGCGACGATGCTCAGCGCGGGCAGGGCGGCGCGCCGCCATTCGCCCTCGTTGGTGAGCTCGAACACACGCGTGGCCAGGGTGTTCCAGCCGAAGGGTCGCATCATCAGGGTGATCGGCATTTCCTTCATCACATCCACGAACACCAGCAGGGCGGCGGTGGCCAGCCCGCCGCGCAGCAGCGGCCAGTGCACCTGGTGCAGCCGGCGCAGGCCGGTGACGCCGAGCAGCTGGGCGGCCTCCAGCTGGCTGTTGCGCACCCGCAGCAGCGCGCCCGACACCGGCGCATGCGCGACGGCGGTAAAGCGTACCCCGTAGGCGACCAGCAGCAGGGCCAGCCCGCCGGACAGCGCCATGTCGATCTGCAGGCGATCCAGCAGCCAGCCGCTGGCGCGGGTCACCGGTACGTACAGGCCGATCGCCAGCAGGGCGCCGGGCAAGCCATAGCCAACCGTGCCGATGCGCAGCGCCAGCGTGCTCAGGGCGCCGGGCTGTTCGCGCGCGGCCAGGGCCAGCACCAGGGCTGCGGCGACGGTGAGCGCGGCCGCCATTGAGGACAGCAGCACGCCATTCCAGACGAACTCGAAATAGCGCGCGTCGAACTCGTGCAGATGCGCCGCTGCGACCCAGCCGAGTCGCGCGACCGGCAGTACGAAAGCCGCGGCAAACACCAGTGCGCAGACGCCGGCTGCCGCCCAGCGCCAGCGACCCAGCGCCAGCCGGGTGGCGTTGACGGCCCCCAGCTGCACGAAGGACTGCCGGCGCCGTGAACGCGCTTCCAGCAGCACCAGGGCGATCACCGCCAGCAGCATCACGGCGGCGATCTGCAGGGCGGTGTCAGTCGAGAACATCGCGAACCACGCGCTGTAGATCGCGCTGGTGAAGGTGTCGTAGTTGAAGGCGGCGACCGTGCCGAAGTCGGCGAGTGTCTCCATCAGCACCAGCAGCACGCCGCCGGCGATGAAAGGCCGAGCCAGCGGCAGGGATGCGCGCAGAAAGGCGCGACGTGGGGACATGCCGAGTGCACGCGCGGCCTCGAGTGCGCGCGCGCCCTGGCTGGCGAAGGCGTCGCAGGCGACCAGGTAGACGTAGGGAAACAGCGCCAGCGTCATCACCATGATCACGCCGCCGCGCGAACGGATCTCGGGCAGCACAAGACCGTGATCGCGCAGCAGGGTGGCGAAGGACCCGCTGTAGTCGAACAGGCCGATGAAGGCCACCGCAAACACATAGCCCGGCAGCGCCAGCGGCAGCACCAGTGCCCAGCGGAAGAAGCGCCGGCCCGGGAACTCGGTCAGTGCGATCAGCGCGGCGAGTGTGGTGCCCAACAGGGCGGTACCCACGCCCACGCCCAGCAGCAACCAGACCGTGTTGACCGACACCCGAGGCAGCGTGTGCTGCCACAGGTGGCCGAGCATGTCGGGATCGGGGTTCAGCAGGGCGGCAAGCGCAGCGACCAGCGGCACCGCACTCGGCAGGCACAGCGCCAGCGCCAGCAGGCTGAGCCCGCCCGGTCGCCAGCGTCGAGCCTGTGCTGCGGGCAGCGATTCAGCGGTAGCCGACACGGTCCATCAGCTGGGTCGCTTCCACCTGCAGCGCGCCGGCGCGCGAGACGTTGATCAGATCCTGCCGGAAGGGTCCCCAGGCGGCCACGGCCGGGTCGACCTCAACCGCCGGGTTGACCGGGAACTCGAAGTTCACCGAAGCGAACTTGGACTGTGCATCGCCTGCCGACAGCCACTCGAGGAAGGCCTGCGCGGCTTCCGGCCGCTTCGCATGGGTGGTGATGCCGGCGCCCGAAACATTGACATGCACGCCACGTTCGCCGTCGCCCTGGTTGGGCCAGAAGATCGCCACCGGCAGGGCCGGGTTATCGCGTTTGAGGCGGCCGAAGTAGTAGGTGTTGACGATGCCGACGTCGCAGCGGCCCGCGCCGACCGCCTGGATCACTTCGTCGTCGCTTGCGAAGGGCTGTGCGGCCTGGTTCGCAACCCAGCCGGCGACGATGGCTTCGGCGCCTTCCGCACCGTGGTT
>JBIJCA010000055.1:0-19088 GCA_044344935.1 Aquimonas sp.
GGGTCTGCACCAGCCCCTCCTCCCGCAGCACGGCGAGGTGCTGCGAGAGCGCCGACTGCGACAGCTCCATGCCGGCATTGATGTCCGACACGGCCTGTTCGCCGCCCGCCAGCATGCACAGGATCATGAGGCGCTTTTCGTTGGCCATCGCCTTCAGCAGTTGCGCGGCGTCGGTGGCGTGTGCGCGGATCTCTTCGGCGTGGTCGGGGGCGATGGGGGGCATGGTTCGAGAGCAGGGATTGGGGATTCGGGATTCGGGATTCGGGATTGCCGCGCCGAGCGCCGGCGGGCCTGCAAGTGATCGCGCCTGGACACGCAATGGGGCAGGCAACCAAGAACGGAGATGCAGGCGCGTGAGATTAGAGCGTCTGCCTCCCGCTGTGGAGCCCGGCGCGAAGCGTTGCCTTCCAGATCCCGCGTGGTGGGGAACCGCTCTCACGATTCCCGTATCCCGGCCTTTCAGTGCGCTGTCACCGGCATGCCCGCTGCTGTCCAGGCGGTGATTCCACCGGCCAGTGAGCGCACGCGAGTGAAGCCAAGCTTCTGCAGGCTTTCCGCGGCCAGTGCGGAGCGCCCGCCGGTGCGGCAGTACAAGACGATCGGCTGCTCGCGCAGCGCCAGCGCGGGTTCGGTGACGCAGGCGATGGCGGGGTTGGCTTCGACCTGGAACTCAAGCACGCCGCGCGGGATGGGAATCGCCCCGGCGAGGTGGGCGGTGGCGTACTCGGCCGGTTCGCGGACGTCGATCAGCACGAAGCTGCCTGGCGCCTGCGCGGCCAGCTCTTCGGCGCTGACTTCTTGGATGCGAGTGCGCGCATCTGCGACCAGTTCGGCGGGTGACTTGGACATGGACACTCCCTCTCGAATATCAGTTGACGCTAATATTAGAACAAGCTAAATTAGCGCCAGTCAAGTCTAGCGCTGACCTCGGCGTCTGACATCGGCCAATGGCGGGAGAAAGATCAGGCAAGCGCCCCGACCGGCGGGGGTGCCGCCCATTCCAAGCGCCGGATCGGGAGGAGCAGGACATGGCAAAGATCATCGTAGTGGGCGGCGGCATCGGCGGGATCAGCGTGGCCTACGAGCTGCGGGCCGGTCTTGGCAAAGCCCATGAGATCACGGTTGTTGGCGACAGCTCGCGCTTCTCGTTCACCCCGTCCAACCCCTGGGTGGCGGTGGGCTGGCGCAAGCCCTCGGACATCCAGATCGAGATCGGACCTTATCTGGCCAAGAAGCAGATCGCCTTCGAGAGCTGCGGAGCCGCCGGGATCGCGCCGACCGAGAACGCGCTGATGCTGGGCGACGGACGCCGTCTGTCCTATGACTACCTCGTGATCACCACTGGACCGCGGCTTGCGTTCGACGAGATCCCCGGGCTCGGGCCGCACGGCGGCCACACCCAGTCGGTCTGCACGACGCCGCATGCCCTGGAGGCGTGGGCGGCTTACCAGGAGTTCGTCAAGGATCCCGGACCCATCGTGGTGGGTGCTGCGCAGGGCGCGAGCTGCTTCGGCCCGGCTTATGAGTTCGCGATGATTCTCGACGCCGACCTGCGCCGCCGGAAAATCCGCGATCGCGTGCCGATCACCTATGTCAGCAGCGAGCCCTATGTCGGTCACATGGGCCTGGGGGGCGTGGGCGACAGCAAGGGCCTGCTGGAGAGCGAGTTCCGCCAGCGCCACATCAAGTGGATCGTCAACGCGAAGATCGCCGAGGTGCGGCCGGGCGAGATGCTCGTGCACGAGATGAACGATGCCGGCGAGAAGGCGCGCGAGCACACGCTGCCCTTCAAATACTCGATGGTGCTGCCGGCGTTCACCGGCGTTGACGCCGTGCGCGCGGTCAAGGAAATGTGCAACCCGCGTGGCTTCGTGCAGATCGACCGCCACCAGCGCAATCCGACCTATCCCAACATCTACTCGGCCGGCGTCTGTGTGGCCATCCCGCCGGTCGAAATCACCCCCGTGCCGACCGGAGCACCCAAGACCGGCTTCATGATCGAGTCGATGGTCACCGCCATCGTCGAGAACATCCGCGCCGACCTCCAAGGCAAGGCGCCGGAGGCGGTGGCGACCTGGAACGCCATCTGTCTGGCCGACATGGGCGACACCGGTGCCGCCTTCGTGGCTCTGCCGCAGATGCCGCCGCGCAACGTCACCTGGGCCAAGGTCGGCAAGTGGGTGCACGTCGCCAAGATCGCTTTCGAGAAGTACTTCCTGGCGAAGATGAAGTCCGGCAACACCGAGCCCGTCTACGAAAAGTACGTGCTGAAAGCCCTCGGCATCGAACGCCTCAAGTGATTGCAGAAAGCCAGGGCCCTGAGCGCCCCCGAAGCCTCGCCGAACGCGCTCGAAACGAATCCCCAATCCCCACTCCCGAATCCCGAATCCCGGACCCAAAGCCATGAACATCGACCGCGCCATGCTTGCCTTCGCCGGCAGCATGATCCTGATCAGCGTCGTGCTGACTCACTTCGTCTCGCCCTGGTGGCTGCTGCTGACGGCCTTCGTCGGGCTGAACCTGCTGCAGTCCGCCTTTACCGGTTTCTGCCCGGCCGCCATGGTGATGGGCAAGCTCGGCTTGAGGCCCGGCTGCGCTTTCGGCGCTGAACGCAGCTGATCCGCACTCCCGCACCACAGTCGAACCAAGGACACCTCATCATGCGCAGAGCCCTGATCCGTCTTCTGCCCGTGCTCAGCATCGGGTTGCTGCTTGCCGCGTGCGGCGATGACGCGGTGTTGCAGCCGCAGCCCGAGGTCGAACCGGCCATCGAGCTGCGAATCGTCGAGCTCGATCGCGCGGGTCGGGAGCGCGTCTGGGACGGTGTCGTGGAAGCCGTGCATTCGGCCACGCTCTCAGCGCAGACAGGCGGGCGTGTTCTTGAGCTGCCCTTCGACGTCAACGACTACGTCAAGGCAGGTGATGTCGTGGTGCGCTTCACCGATGTCGAACAACAGTCGGCCCAGCGTCAGGCGCGCGCTGCGCTGGGGGCGGCGCAGGCGGCGGCCAGCGAGGCCGAGGCCGAGTTCAGGCGCGTTTCCGAGATCTTTGAGCGTCGTCTGGTATCGCGCGCCCAGCTCGATCAGGCAACGGCGCGTCGCGATGCCACCCGCGCCCAGCTCGAGTCGGCGCAAGCGGCGGTCAAGGCAGCCAGCGAGACACTGGACTACACGGTCGTGCGTGCGCCGTATTCGGGCATCGTCACCCAGCGTTTCGTTGAAGTCGGCGAGACCGTGCGCCCGGGACAGGCTCTGGTCTCCGGGCTGTCGCTGGACCGCCTGCGTCTGCAGGTGAGGGTGCCGCAGTCGGACGTTGAGGCCATCCGCGCCAACGGAACGGCTTCCCTGCTGTTGGCGGATGGTCGACGGGTCGAGGCTGACAAGGTCACCGTGTTTCCTTACGCCGATCCGTCCACCCACAGTTTCAGCGTGCGCGTTGACCTGCCCGAGGCCGACACCGGGCTGTCGCCGGGCATGGCGGCCAAGGTCGCCTTCGTGGTCGGCGAGGATGAGCGCCTGCTCCTGCCCGTGTCGAGTCTCGTCAAGCGCAGCGAAGTCACGGCCGCCTATGTCTTCGGCGAAACCGGCCTCGCCCTTCGCCAGCTCCGGCTGGGCCATCGGATCGGAGATCGCACTGAAGTTCTGTCTGGGCTGAGCGCGGGCGACCGCGTGGCGGTGGACCCGGTGGCGGCCGGCTTGTGGCTGGAACAGCAGCGCAAGGAGCGCGACGATGGCTGAGTCGCCCGTCGTTGCGCGCATGGGTATCTCAGGACGCCTGGCCGCCGCCTTCCAGAACAACCCGCTCACGCCGATCCTGGCGATTGCCGGCCTGCTGCTCGGCCTGATCGCCGTGCTGATCACCCCGCGCGAGGAAGAGCCGCAAATCGATGTGACCATGGCCAACGTGTTCGTGCCCTTCGCAGGCGCACCGGCTGAAGATGTCGAGAACCTGGTCAGTTTCCCGCTGCAGCAGGTGCTGTCCGAGATCGAGGGCGTCAAGCATGTCTACTCGATCAGTCGCCCCGGCATGGCGGTCATCACGGTCGAGTTCACCGTCGGAGTGCCGCGCGCCGATGCCATCCTGCGGCTCTACAACCAGGTCTACTCGAATGCAGACTGGGCACCGCCTGATCTCGGTGTCGGTCAGCCGCTGGTGCGGCCGATGGGCATCGACGACGTGCCGGTGATGAGTCTGACCGTGTGGACGGATGATCCGGAACGCGGCGGCGTTGAACTCGCCGAGGTGGCGCACACCTTGGAAACCGCGCTGAAGCGTGTGCCCGGTACCCGCGATGTCTACACCATCGGTGCGCCGGAGCGCGCGGTGGTGGTGGAGCTCGATGCGCTGCGTCTCGCCAGCTACGGCATCGACATGAACGATCTGGCCGGTGCCCTCCAGGCGAGCAACGTCGTAACCCAGGCAGGCGAGCGCGTCGAGGGCGGGCGGCAGATCCCCGTCACCGCCGGCACCTATCTGGCGGATGCCCAGCAGGTCGCTGAGCTCGTCATCGGCCTGCGCGAAGGCCGGCCGCTGTACCTGTCGGATGTGGCCGAGATCCGCCGTGGCGCCGACCTGCCGTCCAGCTATGTCTGGCACGCCAAGCCGGAGCAGGGCCGGCTGTCGGCGATGCATCCGGCGGTGACCATCGCGATCGCCAAGAAGCCCGGCGCCAACGCTTCCGACATCACCACCGCGATCACCCGCCGCATCGGCGAGCTGCGCGGCAGCCTGATTCCCGAAGGCGTGGAGGTCGACATCACCCGCGACTACGGCAAGACCGCCAACGACAAGGCGATCCAGCTGATCCAAAAGCTGGTCTTCGCGACGATGGCGGTAGTGCTGCTGGTGCTGTTCGCGCTCGGCTGGCGCGAGGCGGTGGTGGTGGGCACGGCGGTGATCATCACCCTGGCCTTGACCCTGTTCGCGAGCTGGGCCATGGGCTTCACCATCAACCGGGTGTCGCTGTTCGCGCTGATCTTCTCGATCGGCATCCTGGTCGACGATGCGATCGTGGTGGTCGAGAACATCCATCGCCACATGGCGCGCGGTGGAAAATCACTGCTGGAGGCAATTCCGCCTGCGGTGGACGAGGTCGGCAGCCCGACGATTCTTGCCACTTTCACGGTGATTGCGGCGCTGCTGCCGATGGCCTTCGTCAGCGGGCTGATGGGCCCCTACATGCGGCCGATCCCGATCAATGCTTCGGTGGGCATGCTGCTGTCGCTGGCGGTGGCGCTGATCGTCACGCCCTGGCTGTCGCTGAAGCTGCTGTCGAAGCATCACGAGCCCCATCGGGTGGGTCTTGACCCACCGGACCTTGATCCCACGGGAGCCTTGCGTTCGCCGCGACCGGGTGGTGCGGACGATGAAGGGCGAGGCGGTGTCGAGGCTGGCGCGAAGGGTGAAGCGCGGGGCGGTGTCGAGGCTATGGTGGGTCAAGACCCACCCTCTGCAAGAGCCGCGGCTTCGCAGCCCCATAGGGTGGGTCTCGACCCACCGGCTCTTGATCCTTCCGATGCCTCGCATTCGCCGCGACCGGGTGGTGCGGGCGATGAAGGGCGGGGCGGTGTCGAGGCTGGCGCGAAGGGTGAACGGCGGGGCGGTGTCGAGGCTATGGTGGGTCAAGACCCACCCTATGGGGATGCGACGACCCGCGCCAAGGCGAAGTCCGAGGCCCACGACAGCGGCATTGCCGCGCGCCTGCACGGTCTGTTCGAGCGGCTGCTGCGGCCCTTCCTGCATCGTGAGCGCGGTGCGCGCCGACGGCTGTGGCTGTTCACCGGCATTGTCGGCGCGGTGGTGCTGTCCGCGAGCCTCGCCGTCGTGCAGCTGGTGGTGCTGAAGATGCTGCCCTTCGACAACAAGTCGGAGTTCCAGGTGGTGGTCGACCTGCCCGAGGGCAGCACGGTGGAGCGCACCAGTGCGCTGCTGCAGGAGCTGGCGCTGACGCTGGCCCAGGTGCCCGAAGTGGCCGACATGCAGGGTTATGCCGGCACGTCCGCGCCGGTGAACTTCAATGGCCTCGTGCGTCAGTACTACCTGCGCGAGGATGCCAACGTCGGCGATCTGCAGGTCAACCTGGTCGACAAGTCCGTGCGCAGCCGCAAGAGCCACGACATCGCCCGCGCGGTGCGTCCGGCCCTGCAACAGATCGCGCAGCGCTATGGCGCGGCGCTGAAGGTGGTCGAAGTGCCGCCCGGTCCGCCCGTGTTGTCGCCCCTCGTCGCCGAGATCTACGGCCCCGATGCGGCCGGTGCACGGGCCATCGCGCTGCAGGTGGCCGAGGTCTTGCGCGGCACCGAAGGCCTGGTCGATATCGACACCACGGTCGAGGCTGAGGCATCGCGTGAGGTGCTGGTGGTCGACCGCGAGCGCGCCGCACGGCTCGGCATATCGCAGGCGCAGATCGCGCAGGCGCTGCAGGCGGCCGTCAGCGGGGTTGACGCCACCTACCTGCGCGACGGCGCCTCGAAGTATCCGGTGCCGGTGCGTCTGCGTCTGCCTGCGGGTGAGCAGGCGCGACTGGAAACGCTGCTCGCCCTCCGTGTCCGCAGCGTCGACGGCCGTCTGCTGCCGCTGTCAGAAGTGGTGCGCGTGGAGCGGGTCGGCTGGGAGTCCGCGATCTACCACAAGGATCTCATGCCCGTCGTCTATGTGATGGCTGATGAGGCTGGCGCGCTCGACAGCCCGCTGTACGGCATGTTCTCGGTGGTTTCCCGTTTGAACGAAGGCGCCGATCTGCCCTGGCCAATCGAGCAGCGCTTCTTCAGCGCCCCCGAAAGTCTTGCCGGCTTCAGCCTCAAGTGGGACGGCGAATGGCAGATCACCTTCGAGACCTTCCGCGACATGGGAATCGCCTACGCGGCCGGCATGCTGCTGATCTACCTGCTGGTGGTCGCGCAGTTCCGCAGCTATGTGGTGCCGCTGGTGATCATGGCGCCGATTCCGCTGACCGTGATTGGCGTGATGCCGGGCCATGCCCTGCTGGGCGCCCAGTTCACCGCCACCAGCATGATCGGCATGATCGCGCTGGCGGGCATCATCGTCCGCAACTCGATCCTGCTGGTGGACTTCATCAACCACGAGATCGCCCACGGACGGCCGCTGGACGAAGCGGTCATCGAGGCCTGCGCAGTGCGCGCGCAGCCGATCGCCCTCACGGCTCTCGCGGCGATGGCCGGTGCTTTCTTCATCCTCGATGACCCGATCTTCAACGGCCTCGCCATCGCCCTGATCTTCGGCATCCTGGTGTCGACCGTACTCACCCTGGTGGTGATCCCGCTGCTGTACTACAGCTGGCTCAATTCTCTGGCTCGCAAGGAGGCCATATGAGTGACGACAGCATCATCCTCGCCTGTCCGCACTGCCACGGTCTGAACCGGGTGCCGCAGGCGCGCCTGTATGACCTCCCCAAGTGTGGCCGCTGCGGCGGCGCGATCTTCGTCGGCCGGCCCTTCGATCTCACCGGCGAGAGCTTCGAGGCGCATGCCGGGCGCGCCCAGCTGCCGGTGCTGGTCGATTTCTGGGCGCCCTGGTGCGGGCCCTGCCGACTGATGGCGCCAGCGTTCGCGCAGGCGGCGCAGCAGCTGGAGCCGCAGTTTCATCTGGCCAAGGTCGACACCGAAGCACAACCTGCGCTGGGCCAGCACTTCGGCATCCGCAGCATCCCCACCCTCGTCCTGTTCCATCACGGCAACGAGGTCGCGCGCCAGTCGGGTGCGCTGAATGCTGCGGGCATCGTCCAGTTTGCGCGCAGCGCCTTCATGCAGTACGCCCAGGGCCAATGACATGAGCGAGCCCCAGAGCTTCAGCATCACCGTCGAGCAGGAACAGGACTACGTGTTCCGCGTGCGTTTCGAGGGCACGGAAATCCCGGATCTGATGACCGACGAGCCGGAGCCGCTCGGCGGCGGCAGCGGCCCGAACCCTTCGCGCATGCTGGTCGCGGCCGTGGCCAACTGCATGGGGGCGAGCCTGCTGTTTGCCCTGCGCAAGTACAAGAACGATCCGGGGCCGATCACCGTCAAGGCCATTGCGAGCATGGGCCGCAACGAGGCCGGTCGCATGCGCGTGGCCCGCGTCGACGCGCAGATCCAGCTGCCCGAGATGGCCGGCAGCTACCAGCAGCTGGAGCGCATCCTGCAGCAGTTCGAGCAGTTCTGCGTGGTCACCGAGAGCGTGCGCGGGGGCGTCGAGGTCGAGGTCAGCGTGGTCGATGTCACCGGCGCGGTCCTGCATGGGCCGGGCTTGCCGGGCGCTGCCTCATGAACACGCCCCGCGGTTTCCTGTTGGTCGGGCTGCTGTGCTTCTCGCTGGGCGCATTGGCCGCTGAGCGGGAGGTTGAAGTCGATGCGGACACCGCGCGCGCCCAGGCGGCCATCGCCGATCTCGGCCAGCGCCTGCGCAGCGCCCTGATGGCGCGCATGCAGGCCGAGGGGCCGGTGGCCGCGGTCGCGTTCTGCCACGAGGAAGCACCCGGCATTGCCGATGCCGTGGCCAACGCGCACGGGCTGTCGATCGGCCGCACGTCCGACCGCCCTCGCAGCCCGATGAACACGCCTGGCGACTGGCAGCTGGCGGTGCTGGCCGACTTCGCGCAGCGTCATGCAGCCGGCGCCGAACCGCAGGCACTGGTGCACAGCGCGCGCGCCGAGACCTTCCGCTACGCCCGCGGCATCCGCGTGGAGGGTCCGTGTCTGGTCTGTCACGGCACTGCCGTGCCCGAGACCGTACAGACGGCCATTCAGTCGCGTTATCCGCAGGACCGCGCCACCGGCTATTCGGAAGGCGAGCTGCGCGGCATGTTCTGGGTGGAGATCACCCAGGATGAGGCCGTTGATCCGCGCGCCAGGATTCCGATGAGCTCAGCGCAGACGGCGGCGCTGCGCGCGGAGATGCGTCATCGATTGGAGACCCAGCAGCGCCTGATCGCCGCTCTTGCCGCGGGCGACTGGGAGGCGGCGGCCGCGGCCGCTGACGAGGGCACCCGCGGTCGCCACATCGGAGCCGACTTCCGTTCCGCGCTGCCCGAGGGCTGGTTCCGCTTTGCGCGGCCCATGCATCAGGCGTTCGCCGCTGCGCGCGAGGAGGCGCGAGGGGCGCGGCGTCTGCAGGTTGCCCTCGGCCATGTCGCCCGCGCCGGCGAGTTCTGCACCGGCTGCCACGCCACGTTCCGCACCGACACTGCAGCCCCGGCTTTGACGGCAGCCGCGCATTGAGCATGGCTCTGCAGGATCCGGCGGCATTCTGGAACGCGCGCTTCGATGCCCAGCCGCGCGTCTACGGCGCAGCCCCCAATGCCTGGCTGACCGAGTGCGAGCCCGCGCTTCCGCGCGGAGCGCGGGTGCTGTGCCTCGCCGAGGGTCAGGGCCGCAACGCACTTTGGCTGGCGATGCAGGGGCACCGCGTGCACGCCGTCGATCTCTCGGCGGTCGCCCTCGGTCAGTTGGCGGCGGCTGCGAGCGACGCGCGGGTCTCGATTGGGATCGAGGTGGCCGACCTTGCCGACTGGCGGCCCGAGGTCGGCGCCTTCGATGCCGTCGTGCTGGTGTTCGCGCATTTCCCGCCGGCGCTGCGCGTGCAGGTGCACGCAGCTGCGGCGGTTTCCCTCAAGTCCGGCGGCGTCCTCGTGCTGGAGGGCTTTGCCCGGGAGCAGCTCGGTCGGGCCTCCGGCGGGCCGAAGGAGCTTGACTGGCTGTTCGACGAGGCGCTGCTGCGGAACGACTTCGCAAGGCTGCGTTTCGAACGCATGTACACCCTTGACGGCCCCCTGGATGAAGGGCCCCTGCATCAAGGCCCGGCTGTCCGCGTGCGCGGTCTAGCGCGCGCGTGAAGACCCGGCTCAACCTGCAGCCGTCGGGTGCGGCCGTGCGATGCTGCCGCTATCGCGGACTTGACGAGGGCTGGCCAAGGGGCCAGCGTTCCGAGACAGCCCTCTCCTGGATGCAGACGCAGTGTTCAATCGCCTCCCCCTTCCTTCGCTCTCACTGAACAGTCGAGACGGCTGGCGCCGCTCGGCTGCGGGTGTGGCGCTGTGTTGCGGAGCGCTTTGCGCACCTTTTGCCTCGGGCGCCGAATGCCCCCCCGAGGGTGACCTGAGTCCGGCCGCACTGGAGGCCGCCGGCGTGCGCATCGGTGAGCTGCGCTTTCTGCGGCGCAATGTGTTCGATACCGAGCTTCCGGAAGAGAATCGGGCCCTGTTCCGCGCCGCCAACCGGCTGCACCGCCTCACGCGCGAGAGCACCGTGCGACGCCAGCTGCTGGTCGAGGAGGGGCAGCCCTACCAGCAGCGACTGCTGGACGAGTCCGCCCGCCTGCTGCGGGCCACGGAATACCTGCGTGACGCCGAACTGCGCCCGGTCGATTGCGTCGAGGGTCGCGTCACCGTCGAGGTGGAGACGCGTGACGTGTGGTCGCTGAATCCGGGCATCGCTGGCGGTCGCAAAGGCGGCGAGTCGAGTTTCGGACTGGATCTGGAAGAGAGCAATCTGGCCGGCACCGGCGCGCTGGTCTTGCTGTCTCGGCGCAGCGACGCAGATCGCAGCAGCACGGCGCTGCGCTACCGCGACCAGCACCAGTTCGGCCGCTGGCGTGCGTTGGACGTGCGCTATGAGGACAACAGCGATGGTCGCGGCTGGGCGTTGGGCGTGGAGCGACCGTTCTACGCGCTGGATGCACGCAGCGCCTGGGGCGTCCGCCTCGATCATCTCTCCCAGGTCGAAAGCTTCTATGAACTCGGCGAAGAGGTGGCGGAGTACCGTCAGCGCAACCGCGATGCGGACCTGTGGTGGGGCCGGTCGAGCGGGCTGCAGAACGGGCGGGTGCTGCGCTGGAGTCTGGGCCTGCGCGACGCGCAGCGCGATTTCCTGCCCTCGCGTGATCCGCTGCTGCAGGGGCCGGTGCCGGAGGATCGGCATCTCGCCGGGCCCTGGGTAGGCCTCGAGTACATCCGCGATCAGTGGGAAGTGCTGCGCAACTACGACCAGATCGATATCCGCGAGGATGCCCTGCTGGGCACGCGGCTCAGCGCGCGGCTCGGTCGCTCGGATACCAGCTTCGGTGGCGACCGCGATGCCTGGTGGCTGGAGGCGGAAGCCAGCCGCGGCTGGCGCTTCGATGACAGCGCGCTGCTGCGCTTCGCGGGGCAGCTGGCCACGCGTGAGGAGTCGGGCGACACCCGCAACCTCAGCGCGCGCGCGGATCTGCGCTATTACCGCGAGAACGGACCGCGGCGCCTGTTCTTCGCCGAGCTCGAAGGTCAGTACGGGCATCAGCTCGATCTCGACAATCGCATCTATCTTGGCGGCGACAGCGGGCTGCGCGGCTATCCGCTGCGCTGGGCGGGCGGCGAAAGCTATGCCCGGCTGAGCGTGGAGCAGCGCTACTTCACCGACTGGTACCCCTGGCGCCTGTTCCGCGTCGGCGGCGCGCTGTTCGCCGATGTGGGCCGTGTCTGGGGTCGAGATCCGCTGGAGCGGCCGAACCCCGGCACGCTTTCCAACGTCGGCATCGGCCTGCGCCTTTCCAATACCCGCAGCGCCTTCGCGCGCATCATCCACATCGATCTCGCGGTGCCGCTCGACGGAGATCCCCGGCTGGAGCGGGTTGAGCTGGTGCTGGAAGCGCGGCGGGCGTTCTGACGCGGGACAAGCGGGCGGACCTCTGCGAATAGCGTCCGGCCTGCGGGGCGGGCTGCCCGGCGTTGGCGTGATCCGGGGCAGGTCCGCTCGGGTCCGGCCGGGCGCGCCGAGACCGCGACTGCGCCACGTGTTCTGCCGGCGACGCTTGGCCATGGCCTCCTGCGGTTGTGCGGAGACTGCCCGGGAGTCTGTGCTTGCTCGGCCGGGTTTCCGCCGCCATGTGACTGTCCGACAGACTGCTAGTCTCGCGCGACGCCACCGATGAGCACCGAACCGATGACCGACCTGCTGCGACGCGTTCTCCTGTCAATCGGGGCTGTGGTCTGCTGGTCTGACGCTTGGGCTGCGCTGCCCGATCTCGATGCCTTCGATCGGCACTTCCGCGAGGTGCTGGCGGAGCACGCGATTCCCGGTGGGGCCTATGCCGTGGTCGGTGGGGGGCGGGTGCTGCGGGTGGAGGGACACGGGCTACGTGCAGTCGGCGGCGCGCAGGCGGTCGATGCCGACACCGTGTTCCGGCTGGCCTCGGTGTCGAAGACCTTCGCGGGCCCGCTGGCGGTGCAGCTGGCGCAGGAAGGCCGCCTCGATCTTGCGGATTCGCTGGCCGATCAGCTGCCCTCGCTGCGCTTCAAGCGCGCCGAGCTGAGCCAGCGCCTGCGCGTCGAGGATCTGCTCGGGCAGTCCACCGGGCTCGTCCCCAATGCCTACGACAATCTGATCGACGATGGTGTCGCCCTGGCGCGGATCCTGCCGCGCTTCCGCGAACTCGATGCGATCTGCGCGCCGCGCAGCTGCTATAGCTACCAGAACATCGCCTTCGCCCAGGTCGAACCGATCCTGGCGCGCGCCGGCGGCGCTGGTTATGCCGAGCTTGTCGAGCAGCGCCTGTTTCATCCGCTCGGAATGCAGCGAGCGAGCTTCGGTCTCGAAGCTTTGGTCGGCGAGCCCAACCACGCGCGGCCGCACCGGCGTGCGCAGGGCAGGTGGATCGAGGCGGACCTCAAGCCCGGGTACTACCAGCTCGCCCCCGCGGCCGGCGTCAATGCGAGCGCCCGCGATCTGGCCCAGTGGCTGCTGGCGCAGATGGGTGCGCAGCCCGAGGTGCTGGCGGCGACGGTGATCGAGACGGTGACGAAGCCGCGGGTGCGGACACCGCGCGAGCTGAAGCGTCGCCTGTGGGGTCAGCTGCTCAGTGAAGCCCACTATGGCCTAGGCTGGCGGATCTACGCGATCGACAAGGACGCTTTGATCTACCACAGCGGCTGGGTCAAGGGATACGTCGCCGAGATCGCGTGGTCGCCGCGGCATCAGTTGGGTCTGGCGGTGCTGTTGAATGCCGAGAGCCCGGCGATCGGGCGGATCAGCACATCGTTCTGGGCCGAGGTGCACGGGCGGGCGGCGCCTTCGCCGTGAGTCAGGAGAGCCCGCAGCGCAGTCGTCTGTTGCGCGTGGTCGGGGCGTTCGCGGGCCTGTGCCTTGCGGCAGCCTTCTCTGGCGCTGCCGTCGCGGACTCGCCTGAGCCCAGTCGCTGCTTCGGTACTCCCGCCGCGGGCAGTCTTGCCAACGCGCGCAAGCTTCCGCTCAGCGGCCCGAACTTCCAGGGCTTCAGCGGCCTCGCCGCCAGTCTGGGCCGAACGCATGTTCACTCGACGGTCGAAGCCATCGTGAGCGAGGCCTATGCCGCTCTGGCCGCACGTCGTCCCGAACTGCGCTTCGTCTACGGCGAAGCCAGTTGGCCAAACGGCGGCCGACTGGCGCCGCACCGAACCCATCAGAACGGCACCTCGGTCGATTTCTTTGTGCCTGTGCGCGACTCGGCCGGCCGCAGTCTGCCGCTGCCGACCAGCCCGTTCACGCGTTTCGGCTACGACCTAGAGTTCGACGCCGAAGGCCGACTGGACGATCTGCGCATCGACTTCGAAGCGCTTGCCGAACACCTCTACGAGCTGCATCGCGCCGCCGAGAACCATGCTGCCGGCCTTCGCCTGGTGATTCTCGACACCCGCTACCTGCCGCTGCTGGAACGCAGCCAGCGCGGCCGCTGGGCACGCCGCACGCTCAACTTTCTGCCGCGCCAGGCCTGGGTGCGCCATGACGAGCACTACCACATCGATTTCGACGTGCCCTGCGCGCGTTAGCGCTCTGCGCCACGCCGCACTGCATACGGGAATGTCCTGGCCACTTCGTTTCTGTTTGTTCCAGCGCCCGGAGCGCAGTGCCAGGGTTCCCAACGCCCTTCACACCGATCCCGAATCCCGAATCCCCAATCCCGGCTCTACACCGGCGCCCCGGGAAACCGGTCCAGCGGCAGCTTCAGATAGCGCACGCCGTTGTCCTCGGGTTCTGGCAGCTGCCCCGCGCGGATGTTGACCTGCACCGAGGGCAGGATCAGTCGCGGCATCGGCAGGGTCGCATCGCGCGCTTCGCGCATGGCCACGAACTCGGCCTCGCTGCGGCCGGCACCCACGTGGATGTTGGCGGTGCGTTCGGCGCCGACGCTGGTTTCGCAGGCTGCGGCGCGGCCACCGGGCGAATAGTCGTGGCACACGAACAGGCGGGTCTCGTCGGGCAGCTCGAACAGGCGCTGGATCGAGCGATAGAGGCGCGCCGCGCTGCCGCCCGGGAAATCGCAGCGCGCGCTGCCGCCGTCCGGCATGAACAGGGTGTCGCCTACGAACACGGCGTCGCCGATGCGGTAGCTGACGCTGTCATTGGTATGGCCCGGAGTGGCGATCACCTCAATCTCGATTTCGCCCAGCAGGAAGCGCTCGCCGTCGGCGAACAGACGGTCGAACTGCGAGCCGTCGACCGGGAAGTGCTCGCCGAGGTTGAAGATGCCCTGGAAGGTCTTCTGCACCTGTCGAATGCCCTCGCCGATGGCGAGCTTCGCCCCGGGGCATCGTTCGCGCAGCCAGTGCCCTGCTGACAGGTGGTCGGCGTGGGCGTGTGTTTCGAGAATCCACTCAAGCCTGAGTCCAGACGCCAGCAGGGCATCAAGCAGGCTCTGCGCCGAGACTGTCGAGGTGTTGCCGGACTTCGGGTCGAAATCGAGTACAGGGTCAATGATCGCAGCGACGCCGCGGGTCGGATCGCTGACCAGGTAGGTCCAGGTGCAGCTGTCGTCGTCGAAGAAGGGTTGGATGATGGGATGCATGGTTCGTTCTCTCGCGTGAGGCTGGGTTGTCAAAGCAGCTGCGGTGCGGTGCGGACGATGATGTAGAGCCCCATCAGCACCAGGAACACGGCGAAGGCGCGCTTCAGGGTCTGCTGCGGCAGGCGGCTGGCGAGCTGCATGCCGGCGAGCGTGCCGGCGGCGCCCACCGCGATGAAAAGACCGATCAGGGTCCAGTCGAGCTGCAGGCCCTGCTTCTCCAGCACGGGCAGGTAGCCGAGGAAGCCGGTGCCGGACTTCAGCGCGATGATCCACAGGCTGGTGCCGATCGCGCGCTGCATCGGCAGGCGCCCGAGCAGTACCAGCGCCGGCACGATCAGAAAGCCGCCGCCAACGCCGACCAGGCCGGTGACTGCGCCGACCGCGAGGCCGTCGCCGACGATCGCGAGCCGACCCCGCGGCGGGCGTCCGCTGTCCGCGACGGCGGGCGGGCTGCGGAACATCATCACCGAGGCCAGCAGCATGACCACCGCGAACAGGGCCAATTGGGCGGCGCCGGAGAACCACTGCGAAGCCCAGGCGCCGGCGAGGGTTCCTGCCATGCCCGGAATGCCAAACCAGAGCAGGCTACGCAGATCGACCTGGCGCTTGAGGGTCCAGGGGATGGCGCCAGCCAGCGCGATGCCGCCGACGATGGCAAGGGAGCCCGCGATCGCCAGCTTCTCCGGCTGGCCGACCACGTAAACGAGGATCGGCACGGTCAGGATGGAGCCACCCGAACCCAGCAGACCGAGGGAAAGACCGATAAAGAGAGCGCCAATCAGGGCGAGCAGCATGAGCGGTTCCCGGCAGGACGTCCGGCATCATATTAGAAATATCTAAAATAATGGAACCCTCAGGCGTCTCGCGAGTCCACGAAGCCCGCCCTGCCGACTTGGCAGCGTCCCCCGTCTGGTCGACACTGCCCGCATGCGCCGAACTTCCGCCCTGATGATCCTCGTCGGCTGTCTCTGCTCCGCCGAGACGCTTGCTTCGAACCTGTTCCGCTGCGTCGGCGAGCAGGGTGAGACCGTGTTCACTTCCGAGTCCGCGGGCTACCGCGACTGCAAGCGCGTGCATGTCCCGACCACCTTCAACTCGGGACAGGTCGACGTGCCCGCGTCCGCGCCTGCGCCTGCCGCCTCGGAAGCGCCCTCGACCCTGACCTCGACTGCCCCAGCCGGCTCGACCTCGCGCAGCTCCAGTGCTCCCGCCTCGGTCGGCACGGTCGCGCCCGCGCCCGAACGTCGCGTGGAATTCAAGACCCGCACCGATGGTGGCGAGATCGCCGCGCCCAGGGATGCCGAGCGCCGTGGAGCGCGCGTCTCGCGCGGCGCGGTCTACCGCTACGAGCGCGATGGTGTCGTCCACTACACCAATCGCCGCCCGGCCGGACAGCGCGCCGAAGTGCTCTTCAGCTATATGGAAACTTGCTACGCATGCACGGTCAGCAGCAGTGTCGACTTCAACGCGGTGGGCTTGAACCTCACGGCGTATGCCGAGGAGGTGCGCGCCGCCGCGGCCCTGCACGGGGTCGAGGAAGCCTTCGTGCGGGCGGTTATCCACGCCGAGTCGGCGTTCAACATCAGGGCGCTGTCGAACAAGGGCGCGCAGGGCCTGATGCAGCTGATGCCGGCGACCGCTGAGCGCTTCGGCGTCGTCGATCCCTTCTCCGCGCGCGACAACATCCACGGCGGAACGGCCTATCTTGCGTGGCTGCTGAAGCGTTTCGACGGCGACTTCAGTCTTGCCGCCGCCGGCTACAACGCCGGCGAAGGGGCCGTGGATCGCTTCAGTGGAGTGCCGCCGTACGCTGAGACCCAGGTCTTTGTTGAACGTGTCGGAATACTGCTGTCGCGCTATCGCACTGAGCTTGCCGCCGCGGCGACCGCCCCGTCCCAGGGATAATCCTGGGCCCTTGATCAGCGCGACTGCGAGGGCCGCTGGACAAGCTGTACCTGCGCCACGAAGGGGACTCCGGCGCGTAGACCGGTGACTTCCACCTGACGGCCGGGCGACGTCCCGGCTTCGCGCAAGCGGAGACTTGACTGGTCGCTGATCGCTTCGCCGGCAAAAGTCAGCAACACATCGCCGGGACGCAGGCCGGCCGCCTGTGCTGGGCCGCCGACGTAGATCTCGCTCAAGGCCACACCGCGCGTACCCATTGCGTCGAGACTGCCGGGCAGCACCGGCGCATCCCCATACTCGGCGCCCATCCAGCCGCGCACCACCACGCCGGTGTCGCGGATCTGCGCGAACACTTCCGATGCGATGCCCATGGGAATCGCAAAGCCGATGCCTTCGGCTCCGTTGCGGCGACCCATCACAAAGGTGTTGATGCCGATCAGCTGGCCACGCGCATTGACCAGAGCACCGCCGCTGTTGCCCTCGTTGATGGCGGCGTCGGTCTGGATGAACTCCTCTGACAGCACCTGGTTGAGGGGCGTGCGACCGAGGCCGGAGACGATCCCCTGGGTGACAGTCTGGCTGAGTCCGAGGGCGTTGCCGATCGCCAGCACCACATCGCCGACCTGAAGATCGACCGAGGGGTCCAGCATCAGCGCGGGCAGTCCGCTGCCTTCGACCTTGAGCACCGCGAGGTCGGTCTCGGCGTCGCTTCCCACGACCTGCGCATCGGTCACGCGACCGTCCCAGAGGGCGATACGGATCTGCTCGGCGCCGGAGATCACGTGATGGTTGGTCAGCACATAGCCGTCGTCGCTGACGATCACGCCAGAGCCGATGATCGGCTCGCGTCGACGCACCGTGGGCCCCACCGCAAGCCCGGAGAAGCGCTGGGTGGTGGGATCAGTGCGCATCAGCACCCGCTCGGTGATGATGCGGTTGGCGTAGATGCTGACGACTGCGGGCGAAGCACTGCGAACCGCTTCGGCATAGCTGTAGGGGGCTCCGCCGTGGCCCTCGGCGACCGCGGGGCGGAGGCGCTCGGCCAGGCCCGGAGCGAAATGCATGACGAGGAACGCCAGCGCCAGGCCGGCGATCGCGCTCTGCAGAAGGAACAGCCCGGGTCGAAAGGAGCGCCGCATCAGAAATCGCTTGGCTTCAGGGGCCGCCATTGTGCCCTGCGCAGGCCCGTCGCGCAGGGCATCTGCGTTGTCGCTGGGTTCAGCCATCCGCTACACTACGCCGCTTCGCAAGATCCGCCGAGGCGGTCTTGCCACCCCATTTCCCTTGCGCAAGTGTGGAGAGCCGAATGGCTAACCAAGGCGTCAACCCGGGCCGCCGCCGCTTCCTGACCGCCACCACTGCCGTGGTGGGTGGCGCCGGAGCGATCGCAGCCGCCGTGCCCTTCATCGCATCCTGGCAGCCAAGTGCACGCGCCGAATTGGCGGGTGCTCCGGTCACCGAGAATATCTCCAGACTGGAGCCCGGCCAGCGACTGACCCTGACCTGGCGCGGGCAGCCGGTGTTCGTGATTCGGCGCACGCCGCAGCAGCTCGAGACCTTGCCGTCCCTGGACGCGCGCCTGCGCGATCCGAACTCGGACGTCGTCGATCAGCAGCCCGCCTACGCGAAGAACGCCCACCGGTCAGTCAAGCCGGAACTGCTCGTGCTGGTCGGCCTGTGCACGCATCTGGGCTGTGTGCCGCTGTTCCGGCCCGAGGTGCAGGCCGAGCCCTTCGACGCGGACTGGAAAGGCGGCTTCTACTGCCCCTGCCACAACTCGCGCTTCGATCTGGCTGGCCGGGTGTTCGAGGGCGTTCCAGCACCGACCAACCTGCGCGTGCCGCCTTACTACTTCGTTGACGACAACACGCTGATCATCGGCGTGGATCCGAAGGGAGACGCGTGATGTCCAGCCTCATCAATCGCACGGTCGAATCGGTGACCCAGTGGGTCGACGACCGCGCGCCCGGCCTGAAGGGCGCTTACAACAAGCATGTCGGCCAGTATTACGCGCCGAAGAACTTCAACGTCTGGTACTACTTCGGCTCGCTGGCCATGCTGGTACTGGTCAACCAGATTGTCACCGGCATCTGGCTGACGATGAACTACAAGCCGTCCGCCGCCGAGGCTTTTGCTTCGGTCGAGTACATCATGCGTGACGTCGAATGGGGCTGGCTGATCCGCTACATGCACTCGACGGGTGCCTCGCTGTTCTTCGTGGTGGTGTACCTGCACATGTTCCGCGGGCTGATCTATGGCAGTTCGCAGAAGCCGCGCGAGCTGGTGTGGGTGATTGGCGTCGCGATCTTCCTGGTGTTGATGGCCGAGGCATTCCTCGGCTATGTCCTGCCCTGGGGCCAGATGAGCTACCACGGCGCGCAGGTGATCAT
>JBIJCA010000294.1:0-5557 GCA_044344935.1 Aquimonas sp.
GCACCAGCAGCACCTGGCCGGCCAGACGCGCCGGACTCTCGACCACCTGGTAGAAGTACAGCAGGATGTTGTTGATGTCGGCGATGGTGTTGCCGGGCTTGTAGTACAGGCCGAGGAACTCTTCGCGGATTCGCACCAGGTTGTACTGGCCGTTGGTGGTGACCGCGGCCTGGTTCGCCCAGCGGGCGCTGGACACGCCCTTGTACTTCATCTTGTGGTTCCAGATGACTTCCTGACCGTTCTGCGGGATCGGGAAGGGAATGCCTTCGGCAGCATTCTCGACACCATCACCGTCGGCCACGAGCTGGGAAGTGGTGGCGTTCTTGACGCTGAACTCGTAGGTGCGCTGAGGGAACGAGGCCGAACGGCGGGTCGGATAGATGTCCATCCGGAACGCCGGGTAGCGCTCGAACATCGCCTGCTGGCCGACGGTCAGTTTGTCGGCATGCTCCTTGTAGTTCGCAGGGGTGATGCTGAACTGCGGACGGTCGGCTGCGAACGGATCCGGGTGGTGGTCGCCGACCTTGTAGCCGGCGGGCGGAGCCGTGATCCCGCCGGTCCAGGCGGGGATGGTACCGGCGGCGTTGCCGGCTTTCTCGGCGCCGACCGGAGTCAGCTCGTTGCCCAGACGACGCGCCTGCTCGGCGCTGACCGCCGACAGCGCACCGGCGCTGAAGGTCAGCGCGGCAACAGCCAGGACGGTGGTGGTGAACTTGCGCATGGTGCGATTCCTCCTGGCGGGGATCAGAACAGGTACTTGGCGGAAACCGCCACGAAGTCACGGTCGCTGGTGAGGTTGTAGACGCCGCCGCCCCAGAACGAGGTGTACGACAGGTCCAGCACCCACTTGTTCAGGTAGTTGCCTTCCACGCCGATGGTGGACGACTTGCGGCCCTTGACGAAATTGCCGCCGGCGCCCGGCGTGGTGCCGTTGACGTCGTGGTTGAAGGCGATGCGCGGCGAGAGGTTCCACGTGCTGCCGCCAACGCTGTTGTAGTCCGCGCGCGCAGCCAGGCGGTAGCCCCAGGAGAACGAGGTCGCGAAGCCATCGCAGACGTTGAGCGGGTTGCGACCGCCGCCGCTGATCCAGTCCGGGCCGCAACCGGTGTCGGTACCGTCGCCCTGGTAGGGCAGGATGTCCAGAGACGGCAGATCCCACACCTTGGTCGCACCGAACTCGCCGACCGTGGCGATCTGGTCCGCACCCAGGAAATTGCCGGGGCCGAAGGCCTTGGTCAGAGTGAACTGCAGCTGGCTGACTTCATGCCGCTCCCAGCCCTTCAGGTACTCGCCCAGACCGAACTGGCCGAGCCGGCTGCGGAAGCGCAGGAAAGGCTCCTGGATCAGCGGATTCAGCGGCGACAAGCCAGCGAACAGCACCTCGACGTCGTCGATCTGCAGGGGCGCGTTGTCGCGATAGCTCAGCTCGCCCTGGAAGGCGATGGTGCCGATGTTGGTGTTCCAGCTCAGGCCATACAGGTTGATGTCTTCCGGGTACTCGATGAAGTAGCGGCCCGAGGTCGCGCTGGAGTTGGTGATCGAGGTGCCCGACACGAAGGGCAGGCGGCTGTGATAGCGCAAGTAGTACAGGCCGAACTCGGTTTCACCCAGTTCGGAGGCGTAATAGCGCAGCGCCATGCCGTACTGGCCGAGGTCGCGCGCCTCGCGGTCGGCGGCACGCGGGAAAGCCGCGCCGCAGCGCGGATCGGCGGCGGGTGTGGTGCGGCAGACATTGAAGTTGGCGGGCTCGTCGGTGAGGCCGAAATTCAGCATCACGTATTCGCCGCCCGTCAGGCCGAAGTCGTTGTTGGCGAAGTAGGTGCCGGACGGCTCCACTTCGGTTT
Organism: Aquimonas sp.; assembly: GCA_044344935.1. Classification (GTDB taxonomy): domain Bacteria; phylum Pseudomonadota; class Gammaproteobacteria; order Xanthomonadales; family Xanthomonadaceae; genus Aquimonas. Next base: position 1,845 of record JBIJCA010000294.1, read on the forward strand.
CCGCCCACTCCAGCAGATACAGGGTCTCGAGGGCGAGGTTCTCGGTCAGGCTGAACGAGGCCCAGACCGAGTTGACCGGCAGGAAGGCTTCTTTCAGCTCGGCGCCTGCCACGCGCAGGCGTGAGACGTCGACCGGGTTGACGACGTTGATGCCGCCCTGGATGAAGGTGCTCTCGCCCCAGCTCACCACCTGGCGGCCGAAGCGGAAGTTGCCAGTGATGTCGTTGGCGATGATGAAATCGCGGTACACGAACGCATCCAGCAGACGGACGCGGCGGCCGATGCGGTCCTTGGCGACATCGCTGATGTCGTCGCGGTCCATGGTTTCGAAATCGTAGAAACCGGTGGCGCGCACGAAGGCGCCCCAGTTGGTCCAGTTCATGCTGATTTCGGAGGTGATGCCGACCGCGTTGGAGATCAGATCGCCCTTGTCGTACTTGAGGTTGCCGTCATCGGAGTTGACCGAAAAGCGACCGGGTGCCGCGGCCGCGAGCGCTTGCGCCTCGGCCCAGCGGTTCTGCGCCTGCAGGGCGGCGACGCGGGTGCCGAGAGTCGCATCGAGGTTGGCTTTGCCGACGAGGTTGTTGTCACGGTCCTCCATTCGCGAGGAGGCGCCGTAGGTCAGCGTGGTGTCGATGCTCATTGTGAAGTCGCCGCGACTGAACTCGGCGGCCTGCACTGAGCCGGCAAGCAGGGCGGCGCCCACCGCGAGCGCCATCGGCGCGCGCAGCAGCATCGGACGGCCCGCTCGGACATGCGTGTGGATCTTGGTCATGGTGATGTCCCTTGAGGTGGTCGCTTACTGCGTGCGGATGACGGAGGTGTTGGTGACCTGCACGGCCTGGCCGGCCGAGACGATCAGGCTGGCCATCTGGCCCTGCATCTCGGCGGTGGCGGCCGGCGAGGCCGCCGGGCTGAGCAGCGAGCCATGGTCGCCGGCGGTGAACCGCACCGCGCCGCGCACGCCATTGGCGGCCTGCGTAGTGGCGGTGATCGCGGGCAAACCAAGCGCTGCGATCATCGGCTCGGTGCCGGACAGCGGCGCGCCGGTGACGCGGTTCGGAATGACCTGGTCGGGCAGCACGCTGCCGCCGTTGCCGACCACTTCGTGCAGCACGATTGCATTGGTGGCCGAGGCGAAGCCGTAGTTGATCGGGTCGGCCGAATCGATGATCTGCTGGGTCGCACCGAAGAACTGGTCGTACGAGGGGGTGTTCGGCTGCAGGCCCGCACCCGCCGCCAGACCGGCGCGGATGCGCGGTCCGAAGGTCGGCGAAGCTTCCAGCATGCGCGCGATGCCGCCGCCCGGGACCGACAGCAGGGCGACGTTGACGGTCGGCTCCAACGCGATGAAGGAGGTACCGACGATCGAACCCAGCGACTGGCCGACGAAGGCCACGCGGGAGGCGTCGAGGTCACCGGCACCGTTGGCGTCAAGGTCGATGTTCGGAATCGTCCGCGCCAGCACGAACAGGTCGGCTACGCCCTGGCGCAGGTTGTCGCGGGAGGTCAGCAGCGAGCTCAGGTTGATCATGTGCGCGCCGGAATCATCGGCGCTGCCGTCCGGGCCGGCAGCGCCGGTGGTGTTGTTGATGTAGTCGACGCCGAACGTGCGCTCACGGGCGACCGCGCCGAAGGGCGTGTTGCCGATCGCCAGCGGATTGTTCGCGGGCAGGCCGTGCAGCGGCAGATCGATCGCCACCACCGCGAAGCCCTGGGCGGCCATCGTCGCCGAGATCGCCAGCGCATCGCTGCGATTGCGGGTAATGCCGTGCTGGTAGATCACCACGGGCCAGCCGGCGGCCGGCTTGGTGCGGCCCGAGTTGGCGTTGGGCACCGTCATCAGCACCGGGATGGTCTCGTTGCCGGTGGCCACCGGAATCGGGTTGGCGAAGGTGATGTTGCGCGAGGTCGGGTTCAGGCCCGCGGCGCTGAACGGCGGCACGTAGCCACCGGGCGCCGCACGCCAGAAGGTGTTCAGCGGCGCGGTCGGATTGGCCTGGCTCGGCGCCGACAGGTAGTAGGGCACGCGCAGGGTGCCGATGAAGATGTCGGCGACCGGCGGCAGCCCGGCGATCGAGGTGTTCAGGCCCGAGGGCGCGACCGTCACGGCACCCGGCTGGGTGACCGAACGTACGGCCTGCAGCACCGGGGTGATGCTCTGGGTGGTCGCGACCCAGCTCAGCACCACCGAGTCGCGACTGACGCCGGCCGAAGCGGCGGCGGCCAGATGCGAATTGGTGAGCTGACGCAGCGGCTCCAGCGCGCAGGCTGTGGTCGAAGGCAGCAGCGGGTCGGTGCTGGCTCCAGCCACGCACAGCGGCGAGGCGCGCTTGGTCAGGAAGTAGGTTTGCGAGGGCGTGCTGTCGTTGCCGCGGCTGTCGCGGATGCCGGTGGTCAGCACCGCCAGATAGGACGTCAGCTGCTTCAGGGGCTTCAGCGGGACCATTGCCCAGCTGCGGCCGGTGGCGTCGCTGCTCTGCGGCGCGGCGACGAAATCCACGCCGGCCGCGAGCTCGCGCACCACACCGGTAACACCGCCACCGGGACCGCTCAGGGTCACCTCGAAGATGCGCACACTCTGCCCCGGCACGACCGAAGCGGGGTTAGGTGCGTCACTGAACGAGAACGACCACGGCGCGGTGGTGCTCCAGCCGTCCAGGGTGTTGATCGCGACCTGCGGGTCGCCGAAGTTGGTGGAGCCTTCGCCACCATCCACCGGGATGTTGAGCGTCAGGTCGGTGGTGCCGGACAGCAGCAGGTTGTTGGGCGTGGGAAGCACGCGGGTAGCAGGATCGAACCGGGCAGTGATGATGCCCGCGACCGGCGTGCCGTTGTTGTTGGTCGCCGGTGTCACCGGCACCGCGCGTGGACTGTTGGACGAGCCGCTGCAGCCTGCGAGCAGCGACACCGACAGCGCCAATGCCAGGGTCAATCGAGCCTGCATGTTCGTGTCCTTTCTGGTTATCGGGGGTTGGGGCTCGGGTACTGTAGCCAGCGCCAATCAAGGATGGCAATGCTGCAGCGTATGGCCGCCGCCAACGCTCGTGTTGCGTTGCAACAAACTCTGCGAAGCCGCATCACCATTGGCAATTTCTGACCTCACCGGTGCTGGAATTGATCAGGCACACCGCCACCGACTCGACCGAGTTCACTCAGGGCAATGCCCAGCAGCGCCCAGTCTCCAGTGGTTCCCAATTGGTCCGTATACAGTCGGCGCAGCGTCGCGGCGGTGCTGCCCGCACGCCCGCGCAGCCGCGCCAGCTGGCTTGCCAACCGAAAAAGTCCGGGCACAGGAACCGGTATCACTCGAGCCGCACGGCCGCTGGCTGCCAAGCTGCGCTGCACCATCTGCGGGAATGACAGCGCCTCCGGCCCGGGCAGGGCGAGGACCCGCTGCGCGAGATCTGCCCGCGGTGCTGCGACGATCAGCGCGCGCGCCAGGTCTGCCGCATGCACCGGTTGACGCAGACCGATGGCGGCACGCGGCCACGGCAAAGGAGCTCGGTGCGCCCAGTTGAGCAGGGGCGTCAGACTGCGATCGATACCGGCGCCGTGGATCAGGCCGCAGCGGAACACGGTGGCGAGTGCAGCGTGGGCCGCGCAAAGATCGAGCACGCGCTGCTCGCTCTCGATCAGCGCCCGCGCCAGCGCGCGCTCGCCGGGATTCGGCGAGTCGGACTTCCACTCGGCGCTCATCGAGGACAGCGCCA
>JBIJCA010000093.1:0-14987 GCA_044344935.1 Aquimonas sp.
CCAGGGCAATGTGCCGCCGGCTGTTGTCAATCTGTTCTACTGGAACAACATCCTGCACGACGTGCTCTGGCATTACGGCTTCGACGAAGCCTCGGGCAACTTCCAGGTGAACAATTTCGATCGCGGTGGTAGCGGCAATGATGCAGTCAACGCCGACGCGCTCGATGGCTCCGATTTGCCCACGCCAAACACCAACAACGCGAACTTTTCGACGCCTGCGGATGGCTCGGCAGGCCGCATGCAGATGTATCGCTGGCTGGGTCCTATCGCGGTGCGCGTGGATACGCCTTACCAGAAGTCCCTTAATGCGATGAAGGGGGGATTCGGTCAGCAGCTGGCCACCGCGCTGAGCGGCAGCTTTGCCTTGGTCAACGATGGTGGCATCAATGCCGGCGTCGAGGGCTGCGCAGCCTTGACCAATACGGCCGAAGTCGCCGGCAAGATCGCGCTGGTGCGCCGCGGCACCTGCGAGTTCGGGCTCAAGGCGCTGAACGCGCAGAACGCCGGTGCGGTCGCCACGATCATCTACAACAACCAGGGTGGCGATGCCGTTCTCAGTCCGGGCCCCGGCGCCTCGGGCGCCAGCGTCACCACGCCGGTGGCTTTCATCGGGCAGAGCGACGGCGATGAACTGGCGACCGCGCTGCAGGCAGGGGCCGCCACTGGCGCCATGCTCCCGGCCGACCTGGTGGGCCCCGATCGTGACAGCGGCTTCGATGCCGGTATCGTCGGCCACGAATACGCCCACGGACTCTCGAACCGACTGACTGGCGGGCGTACCCAGGCCACCTGCCTCAACAACGCTGAACAGGCGGGCGAGGGCTGGTCGGACTACGTGGGCCTGATGCTGACCTTGCGCAGTAACGCTTGCGCCGCGCCGCGCGGGGTGGGCACCTACGCGAGCTTCCAGCCGCCGACAGGCCCGGGCATCCGTCGTTTCCCCTACAGCCGCGACCGCGCGGTCAACTCCTTCACCTTCGCCGACACCAACGATCCCCTGCAGAGCCAGCCGCACGGCGTCGGCTCAGTCTGGGCCACCATGCTCTGGGACATGACCTGCAATCTCATCGACGAGCACGGTTTCGATGCGGATCTCGTGCGCGGCACCGGCGGCAACAACATCGGCATGCAGCTGGTGGTCGATGGGCTCAAGCTGCAGCCCTGTAGACCCGGCTTCGTGCAAGCCCGTGACGCCATCCTTGCCGCTGATGTCGCCAACAGCGACGGCGAGAACCGCTGCCTGATCTGGCGGTCCTTTGCGGGTCGCGGGCTTGGCTTGACGGCATCAGGTCGAAGCTTTCGATCTGCCTCTCGATTGTGCGGACCATGTCGTCACGGTCGCCACCTCCGGCGAAGGTGGCGTCGGCCCTGCGCCGAGTGTCGGCGTACTCACCGGCGGTCGCGTGTCCTTCTCGCTGACGCCGGCCGCGGGCTGGCAGATCGGCTCGGTCGAGGGCTGTGGCGGCGCTCTGCAGGGGGTGGTCTATCGAACTGCGGCGGTGACCTCCGCGTGCACCGTTTCGGTCACGTTCACCGCGGTGAGCACTGAGATCTTCGCCAACGGGTTCGAAGCGCCGAACTGAACGACGCCCCGGACTCGCGGCGATACAGCGCAACGGCGTCGGCTCTCCGGCGCCGTTGTGCCCCAGGAGAAGCACCTGGCCGGCGAGGCCAGGGCGCAGAGGTCGGAGATCAGGCGGGCCCACGTTCCAGAAGGGCAGTAGCGGGCGGATCGTACGTTCCGTACATCGGCGCGCTGCGTTCTCCCAGGCCACCGCGGAATGCATCTTGAGTGCGCACCCGCTGTCGAAGGCCCGCAGAAGTCTCCGATCCCGGTGTCTGGCGGCTTCCCAGGCTCTCAGCCCAGCAGGGCCTCCAGCACTGCCATCCGCACCGCCATGCCGTTGCTGACCTGCTGCAGGATCACGGACTGCGGGCCGTCCGCGACTTCATCGGAGATCTCGACGCCGCGGTTGATGGGCCCGGGGTGGGTCACGATGGCATCCGCTGCCGCACGCTTCAGACGACGCGCGTCGAGGCCATAGTCGCGGTGATAGTCGCTCAGCGAGCTGACCAGCCCTTCGTCCATGCGCTCACGCTGCAGCCTGAGCATCATCACCACGTCGACGCCTTCGATGGCGGCGTCGAAATCCTCGCTGACGATGCATCCCCTCAGCGTTCCATCGGCCGGCAGCAGCGCGGGCGGTGCGCACACGCGAATCTCACCAACGCCGAGGGTCCGCAGCGCATCCAGATCGGAGCGTGCCACCCGCGAATGCAGGATGTCGCCGACCAGCACCACGCGCAGCGGGGCGAAATCGGAGCCCTTGTGCTGGCGGATGGTCAGCATGTCCAGCAGGCCCTGGGTGGGATGGGCCGAGCGCCCATCGCCCGCGTTCAGGATCGAGACTTCCGATCGCGCAGCTGCCGCAAGTTGAGCAAGAGCGCCGGACTCGGCCACGCGCACCACGAACGCATCAGCCCCCATCGCTTCCAGGGTCCGGTAGGTGTCAAGCAGGGTCTCGCCCTTGCGCGAAGACGAATGCGCGACATCGAAGTTCAGCACCTCGGCGCCGAGCCGGCGAGCCGCGAGCTGGAAGGAACTGCGCGTGCGCGTGGAAGGCTCGAAGAAGAGATTCACAACGGTTCGACCGGCCAGCGTTTGCAGGCCGGCTCGACCGTGCAGGGCGCTCTCGCGGAGGGCGTCGGCCCGGTCCAGCAGGCGCACGAGTTGGACGCGCTCCAGTCCTTCCAGGGTGAGCAGATGGCGCAGGCGGCCGTCGGGGTGCTGCTGTTGGGTCATGGAGATGGCCGAGTGGCTGGGCAAGGAAGAGTGAGCCATGTCAGTCGAGCTGGCCGAGCCAGCGTTCGAGAATGATCTGCGCTGCCAGAGCATCGAGCAGTTCGGCATGCGAACGCTTGGCGCGGCCCTCGCTGCGCGCCTTGGCGAAGCGGCGATCCGCTTCGCGCGAGCTTGATCGCTCATCGATCAGGCGCACCGGCAGACGGTAACGCTGCTCCAGCGCGCGGGCGAAGCGGCGCGCGCGTTGCGTGGCCGGCTGCACTTCGCCGTCCAGGGTCAGCGGCTCACCGACTACCAGAAGCTGTGGCGTCCATTCGCGCAGCAGGCGGTCGCAGGCGTTCCAGTCGGGCTCGCCTTCGTTGACGGCGAGCACGGCGAGCGCGCGGGCGCTCATCGACAGGGTGTTGCCGACCGCGACGCCGGTGCGACGGGCACCGACATCAAACCCCAGCACGCACACCGGCGGCGCGCCCTCCGCGGAAATCACGCGCGGCCCGCGTAGTCGGTGAGCAGGCGCAGGTCCACGCCCAGCAGCGCGGCGGCGCTGTTCCAGCGTTGTTCCAGCGGCAGGTCGAACAGGATCGAGTCGTCCGCCGGCACGGTCAGCCATGCATTGGCGGCGAGCTCTTCCTCAAGCTGGCCAGGCCCCCAGCCCGCGCAGCCCAGCGCCAGCAGGGCTTTGCTGGGACCGCTTCCGGCGGCCATCGGTGCCAGGATGTCACGTGAGGTCGTGAGCTTGATCTGCGGCGATACCTGATAGCTCGAATCCCACTCACGGCCGTCATCGGCGTGCAGGACGAACCCGCGTTCGGGATGCACCGGTCCGCCGGTGAGCACCTCGCGCTGGCCGAGTTTGCCGGTACGATCATCCAGCCCGAGTTGAGACAGCACCTCGGCCATGTGGAAGTCGGAGGCGCGGTTCAAGGTGATCCCCATGGCGCCCTCGTCGTCATGCCGGCAGATCAGGGTGACCGTCCGCGCGAAGTTGGGGTCGTCCAGCTGGGGCAGGGCGATCAGGAGCTGATTGCTCAGCGGGCTGGCGGGTGTCGACATGCCTCCGATTCTAGCAGTCGCGCGACTCGACGCCGGCACCGCCGGGGCCAGCACTAGCATCGGCGATCCGGCTCAGCGATTGCGCAGAATGTTGCCTGGCTGGAACTCCCAGGTGCGGGTGATGTGCAGGATCTCGATCTGCTCATCAGTTTCCGGCAGCGGAGGGTAGGGTTCACCCAGCCGCACGATCCGCAGGGCGGCCTCATCGAGCAGGGGGTATCCGCTGGAGCGGATGATGTCGATGCGCTCGACGCTGCCGTCTCGGCGCACCGCGACGGTCATCAGCAGCTGGCCGACCAGGTTTCGACGGCGCGCCTCGTCGGGGTAGTTCAGATTGCCAATGCGCTCGACCCGGGTCACCCAGCCGCGCATGTAGGACGCGAACTCGTATTCGGCGGTGTTGGCCGAGATGAACTTGCGCTTCGGGCGTTTGGCGTAGGCCTGGCTGTCGCGCTCGATCTCGGCGGCAAGCCGCGCCATCTCCATGCTCTGTTCGACCAGATGGCGCGCGCTTGGGAGCGGAGTCTGGGGCGAGGGCACGCGATCCGCATCACGCATGCGCAGCTCGGAATCGGCCACGGTGCGCACCACCGCCTCGGTGCGCTCTGGCTGCGGACGCGGCGCGCCGGGGTTCACTGGCATCGGGGTGACGCCAGGCTGTGTCTTCGGCACCGGCGACGATACGGGCTGGGTGGGGCGCTCGGCCTTCTCCGTGTCGCCGCCGCCCTGCTGGCTGGCCTGGGCGAGGAAGTCCGGGTCGTCGGGCCGAGCCTCGCTGCGGGTTTGGACGAGGATGATGTCCAGCGTCGGGCGCAGCGGCGCGGGGTTGTCGACGGTGAAGCCGATGCCCAGCGCCAGCACGCCGTGAACGATCAGCGAGAACACCACGGTTGCGCCGAGGCGATCGCCGTCGCCGACCGAGACGGCGGATTCCGAAGCGTCCGGGTTCACTTCAGGCGAGCCTCGATCGCATCAAAAAGCAGGCCGGCAATATTGATTCCGAACTGGGTATCCAGCTCGCGGATACAGGTCGGACTGGTGACGTTGACTTCCGTCAGCCAATCCCCGATGACGTCCAGGCCCACGAACAGCATTCCCCTGCGCTTGAGCTCAGGCCCCACCTGAGCTGCTATCCAGCGGTCGCGGTCGGTGAGGGGCCGTCCTTCGCCCCGTCCGCCCGCCGCAAGATTGCCGCGGAAGTCGTCTGCGGCGGGGATCCGGGCCAGGGCATAGGGCACAGGCTCTCCGTCGATCAGCAGAATGCGCTTGTCTCCCTGGCGGATCTCCGGCAGATAGCGTTGGGCAAGGGCAAGCTGATGTCCTCCCTGAGTGAGGGTTTCGAGGATGACCTTGAGGTTGTCATCGTCCGAGCGCGCCCGGAAGATCGAGCGCCCCCCCATGCCGTCCAGCGGCTTCAGCACACAGTCGCGCTCACGGCGGACGAACTCGCGCAGGTGCTCGGCGTCGCGCGAAACACGCGAGGGCGGGATGCACTGCGGAAAGTGCAGTGCGAACAGCTTCTCGTTCATGTCGCGCAGGCCCTGCGGGTCGTTCACGACCAGCGCACCCTCGGCCTGGGCCAGACTCAGCACCTGTGTGTCGTAGAGGTACTGGCTGTCGAACGGCGGGTCCCGCCGCATCAGAATGACCTGCATGTCGGCGAGTGGGCGCCAGCGCGCGTCCCCTTTCTCGAACCACCCGCTCGGGTCGTCGCGCACGCCAAGCCTTGAGAGGCGTCCCATCGCCACGCCGCTCTCAAGGGCGAGGTCGCCGGATGTGGCGTAGTGAAGTCGGAAGCCGCGCCGCTGCGCTTCCAGAAGCATCGCGAAGCTTGAGTCCTTCTTGATCCGGATACCCTCGATGGGGTCCATCACGATGGCAATGTCCATTCTGCGTTCGCTGGTTCCAGGGTTGAAGGCCACGGAGGGTGGAGGCGACGCGGGTGCCCGTGGCGCTGGCACAGGCGGCGATGGCTGCCTGGCATGCCGAAACTGACCCGCGCGGTCAGCCAGCGCGCCGGCCGATGGCGCAAAGCGTGCGCCGATCGACCTTTTGTCCGGTGTCCTTCCGCCGCAAACGTTGCGGCCACCGAAGCCACGTGAACGCTGGCTATACTAGCAGCGGCTCGCTGTGACATCGCGGCTGCTCCGGCCGGGCACCTTGCCCGGACAAGGGCGGCGGATGGCCGGCAGAGACGCGGGTATCGGCTGCTGCAGGGGAGCGCGCCGGTGCATTGGAACAGGCTTTGCTTGACAGTTCCGGCGACGGCTGGGATATAGCTTCGGATTGCGCGGCCGCCGGTAGGTCGACGCCCTGTGGGGAATGCGAATGGAAGTGAACCAAGGTTCGGCCAGCCTGGATGGCCTGAAGGTGATGGTCATCGATGACTCCAAGACCATACGCCGGACGGCTGAGACCCTGCTCAAAAAGGAAGGTTGCGACGTAGTCACGGCGACGGATGGCTTCGAGGCGCTCGCGAAAATCGCCGACCACCACCCGCAAGTGATCTTCGTCGACATCATGATGCCGCGCCTGGATGGCTATCAGACGTGCGCCTTGATCAAGAACAATCAGGTGTTTCGTTCCACGCCGGTGATCATGCTGTCCTCCAAGGACGGCCTGTTCGACAAGGCCAAGGGGCGCATCGTGGGGTCCGAGGAGTACCTCACCAAACCCTTCACGCGGGACGAGTTGTTGTCGGCGATCCGCCGACATGTGGGCAGAGGTTGAGGCAGTTCGGTTCGCAAGGCCTTCAGGGGGTGCTTTGCACATGGCAAATATTCTGATCATCGAAGACTCACCGACCGACACCCGCGTCTTCAGCCTGATGCTCGAACGCGGGGGCCACAGCGTGCGCGCCACACCCAGCGCGGAAGACGGCATCGCGATGGCGGAAGCCGAGCAGCCGGATCTGATCCTCATGGATGTCATCCTTCCCGGGATGAGTGGTTTCCAGGCCACTCGCGCGCTCTCGCGCTCACCCAAAACCCAGCACATTCCGATCATCATCGTCAGCACCAAGGGGATGGAGACCGACCGGGTCTGGGGACTTCGCCAGGGCGCCAAGGACTACGTGGTCAAGCCCCCGGCAGAAGCCGACCTGCTCCGGCGGATCAACGCGTTGGTCGCTTCCCGAACCGGACGCACGGCATGAATTCAAACGCTCCGCTGCAGGATCCTTTCGCGATCCTCGCCGACTACGAGGCCAGAAGCCTCTCGCATGTCGCCGGACTTCCCGAGCAGGTTGACGCGGTGGGCGCCTGGCGCGGCCTGGGGTACCGGCTGGGCCACCACATGCTGGTGTCCGCCATTGCCGACATTGCGGAGTTGCTGACGCTACCGACGCCAACGCCGGTGCCCGGCTCCCAGCCGTGGCTTCTCGGCGTGTCCAATGTGCGCGGCACCTTGTTTCCGGTCGTTGACCTCAAGCAGTTCCTCGAGGGAGAGCGCACGGTCGTCCACGAGAACACCCGCGCGCTGGTCATCAAGCAGCCGGGTGGCAACGTCGCCGTGCTGATCGACGAGCTGTTCGGCCAGCGCAATTTCTCCGATGAGCAGCGGGTGCCGCTGATCGAGGACCAGGACAGCCGCTATGCAAGCTTCATCACCGACGCCTACAGCATGGGCAGCACGGTCTGGAAAGTCTTCGACATGGGCCGACTCGTGCGCACGACCGAGTTCCGCCAGGCAGCGGTAGCTTGATGTCCAATTCGTTCAAAACAGGTCGCGCACGGAGCGCGCGGTCATTGCCAACCACAGATCAAGCCTGTGTGGCATGTCTCCAGCCGCGGCGAAACCCGCGGCGGAGGAATGGTCGGGATGCGCTGGACGCGTGCCTGATCGGGTTTTCTGGGGCGAGGATCATATGAGCACGACCATCGGCGCGATCGGCGGCAAGGAACGACGCGGCATCCTGAACTTCTGGATCCTGATCCTCACGATCTCGATCCTGCTGCTGGGTATCAACTTCTACTTCTCGACGCGCTACGCCCAGCAGGAGGCGGACGCACGAGACATCGTCGCCAGCATCCAGGTGCAGTCGCAGCAGATTGCGAAGTTCGCCCAGGAAGCCGCGGCGGGTGGCCTTGAGTCCTTCGCGGAACTCGAAGCCACCCAGAAGGGAATCCAGGGGAATCTGGACAGCCTGAGCCAGGGGGATGATGCGAAGGGCATGCATGCGTTCGCGCAGCCTCTCGGCGGCGTCAGTGCTGCCACCGAGCTCACAGCCCTGCAGAACGCCTGGAGCGCGGTGAACGAAAACGCGGCGAGGATTCTCGACCGCCGCGAGCTGATCGTTAACCTCGCCGACTCCGCGACCGCGTTCTCGGCCAATGTCCCGCAGCTGCAGGGGCAAATGGACGAGGTGGTCCGCGCGATGACCGATGGCGGTGCTGCGTCCACCCAGATCACTATTGCCAACCGCCAGATCGTCCTGGCCGATCGAATGCTCCGATACGTCACCCAGATTCTCCAGGGCGGCGCTGCGGCGACCTCGGCTGCGGACCGTTTCTCGCGCGACTACGCGATGTTCGGAAACGTGCTCAACGGCCTTGATGAAGGCAGCGCGGAGCAGGGCATCAGGCGGATCGAAAACCCGGCTGGGCGAGTAGCGCTGGCGCGCGTCGGCGAGGCCTTTGACGGGGTTCGGCTTGACGTCGAGGCGATCCTGAATGGCGCGACCGATCTGTTCGAAGTGAAGGAAGCGTCCGACACGATCTTCCGCGAGTCGGAAGAGCTTCTGGACAAAGCCCGCAAGCTGGGTACGCGTCTGGGCTCGATGGCCGCCGAGCGCACTTTCCCCAGCTTGCTTATCGGCGTCGTCGCCGCGGCGCTCGCCGTGGTCGCCCTGATCGGCCTGCTGCTGACCATCTACCGCGACCAGTCGCGTCGTTTCTCCGTTACCCAGGAACTGAATCAGCGAAACCAGGAAGCGATTCTGCGCCTGCTGGACGAGATGGGATCGCTGGCGGAAGGCGACCTCACGGTCCGCGCAACGGTCACCGAAGACATCACCGGCGCGATTGCGGACTCGATCAACTTCGCGGTCGAGGCGCTGCGCTCACTGGTCACCACGATCAACGAGACCGCCGTGCAGGTGGCAGCGGCCGCCCAGGAAACCCAGGCGACCGCGATGCACCTTGCCGAGGCCGCCGAGCATCAGGCGCAGCAGATCACCTCGGCATCAGCCGCGATCAACGAGATCGCGGTGTCGATCGACGAGGTGTCGAAGAACTCTGCCGAATCCGCAGACGTTGCGCAGCGCTCGGTGCAGATCGCCGCCAAAGGCGCCGAAGTGGTGCGTCAGACCATTCAGGGAATGGACTCGATCCGTGACCAGATCCAGGAGACCTCCAAGCGAATCAAGCGGCTGGGTGAGAGCTCGCAGGAAATCGGATCCATCGTCGAACTGATTAATGACATCGCCGAGCAGACCAACATCCTCGCGCTGAACGCCGCTATCCAGGCGGCCTCGGCAGGCGAAGCCGGCCGCGGCTTCGCGGTCGTGGCCGACGAAGTCCAGCGCCTTGCGGAACGCGCATCGAATGCGACCAAGCGAATCGAAACGCTGGTGCAGACGATTCAGTCCGACACCAATGAAGCGGTGAGCTCCATGGAGCAGACCACCGCGGAAGTCGTCGCCGGTGCACGCCTGGCTGAGGATGCCGGCCTCGCGCTGGGTGAGATCGAAAAGGTCTCCAACGACCTTGCGGACCTCATTCAGAACATCTCCGAAGCGGCGCGTCAGCAGTCGGCGGCGGCGACCAACATTTCGGCCACGATGAACGTGATTCAGGAGATCACGACCCAGACGTCGATGGGTGCCAGCCAGACGGCCGAGTCGATCGGAAACCTCGCGCAGCTTGCGGCGGACCTGCGTCGCTCGGTCGCCGACTTCAAGTTGCCGGGCTAAGGGCGCTCAGGGCCCGGCAGACATGGCACTCGCGACCAGCAAAGCGATCTACGAACTGGAACCCGGCCGGATGGATGACGCCGAGTTCCAGCGTTGGGTGCGCCTGCTGGAAACCCGCACCGGGGTGACGGTGCCGCCGGAACGAAAGCCCTTTCTGGTGACAGGGCTGCGGCGGCGGATGCGTGAAGCGGGTTTCGAGGACTACCGGGCCTACTATGAAGAGTTGATGGCGGGCCCTCGAGGGCAGGTGGAGTGGGTTGCGCTGGTGGATCATCTCACCGTCCACGAAACGCGCTTTTTCCGTCATCCGCCTTCGTTGTCGCTCATCCGCGACCAGTGGCTGCCGACATGGATCGCACAGGCGCCGCTGGACCAGTCTCTGCATGCCCTCAGCGTGGGCTGCTCGACGGGCGAGGAGGCCTACACGCTCGCAATGGTTCTTGACGAAGCTCTGTCATCGCTTGCGCAGCCGCGCCGGTTCGGTATCACCGCCACAGATGTGAGCCAGGCGGCGCTCGTTCAGGCCCGTTCCGGCAGCTATCCGGGCGCACGGCTGAGCGAGATTCCTTCCGCCTACCAGGCCGCGGCCACCGAAGCGACCGAAGGCGGTTTCCGCATCGTGGAGCGCCTGCGGCGCCGAATCGGCTTCGCCTGCGTGAACCTGTTGCACGCGACTCGGGCGCCGCTGCGCCAGCTTGACCTGATCTATTGCCAGAACGTCCTCATCTATTTCGCCCGCGAACGCCGCGGCGAGCTTCTGGACGGGCTTGCCCGCCTGCTGCGTCCAAACGGTCTGCTGGTGCTTGGCGCCGGCGAAGTACTCGGTTGGAACCATCCGCAGCTCACCCGCACAAGTGGCCGCCAGACTCTGGCGTTCCTGCGCAATTCGTAACGAGAGCCCGGCATGAGGCTGCAAGACGACATCGACTTCACCACGCTCACCTGGGTCAAGGGCGAGCTTGACGAGACACTCAAGCAGGCGCGACTTGCGCTCGAAGCTTTTGTGGAAGACCCGGACGACGCATCGCAGATGCGCTTCTGCGCGACCTATTTGCATCAGGTGCAGGGCACCTTGCGAATGGTCGAGCTGTACGGCGCGGCCATGGTCACCGAAGAAATGGAGCACCTGGCCAGTGCGCTCCAGAACCGACAGGTCAGCGGCCTCGATGAAGCCTATGCCGTGCTCATGCGCGGGATCGTGCAGTTGCCCGACTACCTCGAGCGGCTGCAGAGTGGCCACAAGGACATCCCGATCGTCCTGTTGCCCCTGCTCAACGACCTGCGCGCCGCCCGGGGCGAGAAGGGGCTGCCCGAGAGCGCCCTGTTTGCGCCGGATCTTTCGCAGCCATTGCCGGCAAGCGCGCAGGGCCCCGCCGTACCGGTCCCCGAGCTCGAATTGCGCCAGATCGGTGCGGTCGCTCGCAGCCAGTTCCAGATCGCTTTGTTGCGCTGGTTCAAGGGTCAGGACGTCGACGCCAATCTCGAACGCATGCTAGAGGTCTGCGACCGCCTGGTCGCCACCATCACCCAGGAGGAAGGGCGTCGCCTGTTCTGGGTTGCCGGCACCGTCCTGTTCGGAGTGCGCAGTGGTGAGATCGAGGCGAGCCCCCAGCTCAAGCAGACCGTGGGGCGGGTTGAGCGCGAGATCAAGCACCTCGCCGATGCGGGCGACACCGGCTTCCGTGTCGATCCTCCGCGCGAGCTGACCCGCAACCTGCTGTACTTCATCGCGCACGGCCGCGCCAGCAGCGATCGTCTGGTGGAGGTGCGGAACGCCTTCCGTCTTGACATGTTCGTGCCCACCGCGGAGGAGTTCGAGGACGCCCGGCGCAGTATCAGCGGCCACAATCGCGCGCTGCTCGACACCGTCGCCGGCGCCATCCGCGAAGACCTTCTTCGCGTCAAGGATGCGCTCGACCTCTATTTGCGCAAGGCCGACTCCCAGGCCTCCGAGTTGTCCGGTCAGGTGGATGTGCTGGACCGGGTCGGTGACACCCTTGGCATGCTCGGCCTGGGCGTGCCGCGTCGGGTAGTGATGGAACAGCGCGATGTGGTTGCGCTGGTTGCCCAGGGCCAGCGCCCCGCCGACGAGTCGACCTTGTTGGACATCGCAGGCGCGCTGCTCTATGTCGAGGCCACGCTCGACGATCAGGTTCAACAGCTGGGTGGAACCCAGGCTGCCCCCGTCGGCAACGAAACCCTGCCTCGGGCTGAGGCACGCAAGGTGCTGGAGGCCGTCATCAAGGAGGCCCAGAGCAACTTTGCGCAGAGCAAGCAGTGCTATGTCGCCTTCGTCGAAAGCAACTGGGACCACGCGCAGCTGGCGGACGTCCAGCGTTTGCTGGGCGAGGTCGGCGGCGCGATGCGTATCCTCGACCTTCCCGAAGCCGCCTCGCTTCTGGAAGCAGTTGCCCGCTTCACCACAGTCGAACTCGTGCAGCATCGCCGGGTGCCCAATGGGCAGCAGATGGACACCTTGGCTGATGCTCTGGCCAGCCTTGAGTACTTCATCGAGTCCGTGCGTGACCAGCGCGGCGAGCGCGGCAAGATCCTCGACCTGGCGCGCGAGCGCCTGACAAGCCTGGGCTATTGGCCCGTTCCCGACCACGCGCTGGCTTCGCCCGAGGCCGAGATTCCCGTGGCAGCGTCGGAGACTCCGCGCTTCGAGCGCGCGCCGGAGCCTGCGGTCAGCAGCGAACGGGCACGCAGCGAGCAAGCTTCCCACGACGATCAGGCAGGCAGCGGTCTGGTCCTCGATTCCGGCGTTCCCGAGCATCCGCAGGTGCCCGACCTCGCCAGTCTGGGGGCCGTCGAAGTCGCCCCGGGCGTGGATCTGGGCGATCTGATTGTGGGCGAGACCGCCTCCGAAGCGCTGAACCCGGCGCGCGAAGTCCATGAACTCGCCGGATTCAAGCCTGTGGAGACCGAGTCAACACGGCCGCCGGTCGCCGGCGGCAAGGAGCTCAGCGGTTTCCAGATGGGTACCGAGGACATCGACGAGGAGATCCGCGAGGTCTTCGTCGAGGAAGTGCAGGAAGAAATCGACAATCTCCGCCAGCTGCTGCCCGTCTGGCAGGGCAAACCGGAGGATTTCGAGGCGCTGAAGCCGATCCGCCGCGTGTTCCACACCCTCAAGGGGAGCGGACGCCTGGTGGGCGCCGTGGTGCTTGGCGAGTTCGCCTGGAAAATCGAGAACCTGTTGAACCGCGTCCTCGACAACACCATTCCACCTCGTCCCGAGGTGCTTGCCCTGGTCGCCGAAGCGCGCGATATCCTTCCAGAGTTGCTGTGCGCATTGCGCGGCGAACCTGGACGCTACGCCGACCTCAGCGGCGTGCAGGAAGCCGCGGACGCCCTGGCTGCTGGACAGATTGTCGAGTACCGGCGCGCTGAACTTGATCAGACCTCCGATATCGAGCCCGCCGCTGTGGCGGAGGAGCGCGTCGACGTGGCCGCGCTCGGCGACCCGGTCGCCGCTGATGAGGGCGCGGCCGAAGCGGTGGAGGGGCTTGGGGCCGACGACGAGCACGAGCTCATCACGCTGTCTGAGAGCGATTCAGCCGCCATCGACGCCCTGTTGGCGGGTGCTGCGAGCAGCGCGGACGTTGGCAATGAATACCGTGCGGACACGGGGCTGGAAGCTGCTTCCTCCCTGGACCTTGCGAGTGGCGTTGCGGGTACTCTCGACACTCGCACCGAGCCAGTCATCGAGTCCCTTGCCGATGCAGGCAGCGAAGAGCTGCCCACGTTCGCAGTCGACGGATTGGACGAGATCCAGTCTGAAGAAGTCATCGAACTGCCGGTGCCTGAGCTGCAGACGCCTGATCAGGCCGAAAGCGCTGCCCTGGATCTCGGCTTCGAGTGGACTGAGACCGAAATGCCGGGCGTCGTTGAGGACACGCTGGAAGAGGCGGGTGATCTGGTCCTGATCGATTCCGACCTGTTCGAGATACTGAAAGCGGAAGTCGCCGGTCATCTCGACACGGTCGAGGTCTACCTGCAGCAGAGCAGTGTGCAGCCCTTGCCTGTGCACGAGTCCCTGCTGAGGGCTGTGCACACCATCAGCGGCGCTTTCGCGATGACCGAGGTCGAGGTTGGAACCGAACTTGCGTGGCCGCTTGAGGGCTATATCAAGCGCCTGCTGGCGCAGTCCGCCGCGCCGTCCATGGTCGGTTTCGAGTGTATCGAGGAGGCGGCCCAGGCGCTGCGCGCTCTGATGATCGAGCTCGACCAGCCGCTGCCCCGTCCCCAGCGTCACTCACGCCTGGCGCTGCGGATCAGCGCATTGCGCGACGCCTTGCCCGAGCCCACGCGACCCGTCATCGATGTCGGTGTCGAGGACGAAGCTGCACTGCCGGCCGTGGGCGCGATGCTGTCCGCCGACGAATTCGCACTGGCACAGCCGGTACCCGATGTTGTCCGCGGCGATGCGCCCTTGCAGGCTGGCCTGCCTGAGAGCGCCATGCCGGAAAGTGCAGAAAGAACGGACGAGCCGCTGACTGCGCGCGATCCTCTCGGCTTGCTTCCGAGCGACAGCGAGTTCGATCTGCTCGCGGCGTCGGGAGAACTCTCGTTCGCTTCGGAGTTCGAGTCGGCGGAGCCCTTCGATCCCGAAGCGCAAGCGCAGTCCGCGAACATCGAGATCATCGAGACGGAAGGCGCCTCGACGTCTCCGTTCTGGACGGACACCGGGTCCTTGTCCGTTCAGCCGGGCGTCGATTCCGGGTTGACGCTGGATGAACTGGGCGAGGCGAGCGAAGCCGAGGCTTGGCTTGCTGCGTTCGAGGCCGAAGTGGCCGGAGAGCCCGACAAGACTTCACTTGCAGCGTCCTCGCAAGTGGAAGCGGAGCTCGCGGGCCAGGCCGAAAGCGATGACGCGCTGCTGATTCATGGGCTGCTTGAGACGCCTTCCGCCGATCTCGACCTGGGTGACGGTACTGCCGAGACCGCTGAACTTCCGATCGAGACCGAAACCCTCGCGAGTTCGCTTGTCGAGAACCTGCTGCCGGCCGAGGAGTCCTTGGAGCCCGCGGCCGAGGGGGACGAGCAAGCGCTGGATGCCGTGGCAATCGAGTATCGGGCCCCGCTGGCCCCGACCGATGCGGGTTCCGGTGATTCAGAGACCATCGAATCCCTGGAAGCCACAGAGATTTCAATTGAGGATGCAAGCCGCTTCGCCGAAGTCGAGCGCGCAGTGTCCGGCTTCGAGCAGCCCGGCCT
>JBIJCA010000057.1:0-18976 GCA_044344935.1 Aquimonas sp.
CCGGCGAAGTGCCCACACTCTGGCAGGCGCTTGGCCAGAAGCCATGGCATGCGCTTGGACTCCTGATCCTGGTACTCGGGGTGCTGTTCGCGCTCAGCCTGCCAATGATCGGTCTGGGCCGATAGGGCACGCGAGCGGGATCAAGCGGGAACATTTCCCCGTTGTCTGAACGTTCTCGATGCCGGCTGATTCTCATAAATTGCGGAAAAATATGAAAAAAGACTGGCGGCGCAGCTGCCAGTCGATTGCTGTGGGCGTTTGTGGTCCTGTTGCGCCGGCTTGTTAAGGTCAGTCCGCTACCTGTCGGAGCGAAGCCTCGCCCGGTCGGAGCCCTCCCGCCTTCACGAGTACCCGGTCATGGCCATCTCACTTCGCAGCCTGCGAGCGCTGTCCAACGCCGCATCGCCACAGCAGCTCAGCCAGGAGTTGAGTCGCCTGCTCGACAAGCTGGGCGTGGAGCACTGGGTCTATGCGATCAATCTGCCGCTGGTCAACGAGCGGCACAATCAGTTCACCTTGGGTGACTACCCCTTGGCCTGGGTCGAGCACTACCTCGAGCGCGACTATCTGAAGATCGACCCGGTGGTGGCGCACTGCCATGACAACAGCACCCCTTTTCTGTGGAGTGAAGCGCAACTGCGCGCCCGCTGCGCGGTCGACCCACACCATCAGCAGATCAAGCGCATGTTCGACGAGGCCAACGAGTTCGGGCTGGGCTCGGGGATCAGCGTGCCCCTGCATGGCCCGGGCGCCTGCTGGGGCCTGATGTCATTCGCCGGGCCTCGCCACCGCGGGGTGGACATCGAGCGTCGTCTTCCAGAGCTGATGATGCTTGCTCACTTCGTCCATGAAGCGGCGCGGCCCTTTGCGCGCAGCCGAGACTGCATTTCCACGCCGGAGTTGACGCACCGCGAGCGCGAGTGTCTGCATTGGGCGGCGGAAGGGAAGACCAGCTGGGAGGTCGGGCGCCTTCTGGGTGTCAGCGAGCGCACCGCGATCTACCACCTGCGCAACGCTGCCAAGAAGCTTGAGGTCAGCGGTCGCCAGGCCGCCGTCGCGCGCGCCATCTCACTGGGGCTGATCAGCCCGGCCTGACCTGGCGCGCATGCCCTTGGCCCGCTCAGGGCGAGCGGCCAGATGAATGCTCCGGACGCCGGGGGAGGGTGGTCCGGAGGGGCTCCCGGTTGCCGTGCACGGCAGCCGGGCGCTTTTTTGCGTGATCTCGTCAGGGCAGGCGCGCGTCGCGGAGCGACCTCGTCAATCGCCAGAGAGTCTCAAGCCCGCCCTGCGGCGTACCCGCCGTCACGGATGCAGATGCCGTGGGCGGAAACTCCCGCTCTCAGTGGCCGCCCAGGCCTGGATTGAATGTGGACGGTGTGGACGGTTCCGCGACCGGCCCTTGCCGTGAACCTCGCCAGCGGCGCCGCGGTGCTCCGGCATGCGGGCCGCAGCGCGTCCTGCATGCAGTCGTCCTGCTGCCCCTGAACGTAAAGATACGGGTGATTGGAGTGACCCCACCCGGAGCCGTCTGGCAACGAACTCGAAGCGCTTGCGGGCCTCGCCTTCGCTGGGACGGCCGGGTCAGAGGGTGTTGCGCAGTCCCCCGGCGGCGCGCGCCGGCGCACCTGTTCCGGAGGGCGAACCGCGGCATGTGAGCTCGATCATCCTGTCAGGTCTGACAGCTGTCGGATCCGACAGGCTGGCGTTCTGCTGGTTCTCCGCACTGTCGCGGAGGAGAACGTCAATGATCGAGATCAGCATCGCGCGCGCCGGCGAAGGCGCACTTTCGGCTGCACTGATGGACAGCATGTTCCGGCTGCGTACCGAGGTTTTCTGCGAACGTCTGGGGTGGGATGTTCGGGTCGAACAGGGTCGCGAGCACGACTGGTTCGATCTGATCGGGCCGCGCTATCTGGTCGCGCACACGCCAGGCTCCGCTGCGCGGGCCGTTGGCTGCTGCCGACTGCTCCCCTCGCAGGGCCCGAACATGCTGCGTGATGTGTTTCCCGAACTGCTGGATGGGCGCTGCGCGCCGGCGGCGCCCGGGATCCTGGAGGTCAGCCGGTTCGCGGTCACCGAGGCCTGCACCGCCGGTGGGGCAGGCTTCAGCGAAGTGCCCGCGCGGATGGTATCGGCGGTTCTGCAGGACTCCGCGATGCGCGGCGCCGACGCGCTGGTGGGGGTCACCAGCGCCGCGTTCGAGCGGATGCTGCTTGGGCTTGGCATCGAGCTGCGCCGTCTCGGCCGACCGCGGCGGATCGGCCGGGTCATGAGCCTGGCGTTCGAACTGCCTCTGCATGCCGCCAATCTGGGCGCTGTGGCAGAGATCTGGACGCTTCCCCAACCCGCGCGCGCCGCCTGAGCGGACAGCGGCTCATCGCGTGGATCGGGCCGCCCACTGCGGCGGCCCGTTCCCGAGCGCGATGAGGCACGGAGTCAGATCACCGGAGTTCGGCGGCTGGACACCAGACAGGCACATCGGAAGCAAAAGCGGGATCCGGCATCGCTTGATCCGCTGTTGCGAAGGGCCGTCCGAAACACCACGAGGCCGGTGTTGAGGGCGCTCGGCCCGGCCCTCGCGAGACGGACGCAGCAAGGGTCCCTGGCTCAACGCCGATCAGCTTGGGGGCGCGTCGACCGACAGCGGCTCCGTGCCCGGAATGGCGTCTCGGTCCGCGACACGCGCGCCGTACAGGGGCATGCGACGCAAGGTCGCGGATGCAGCGACTGCATCGCCCGCGATTCCAGAGTCGGCGATGGGTTGCGTTCTCCGGCGTTGGCGCGCGCCTTGGCACTGCGAGATCCTGCCGATCACGGTGCGCCGAAGGCGTGCTAAGCGTTGCGAAGCAAGTTGCTTCCCTGGCGCAGGAGTTGTTGCGAAGCAAGGTGCGCCTCTCGCGTACCAAGGCACCCGAAGCCCGGCTCCACCACGCAGGTGCGCAGGCATCACCCGAACGGACTCGCGCCTTCCCGAACAAGCGCTGCGCCGCAACTCGCAGCTGAAGTGCTCCCCGGCAACGGAATCTTCCGGATCCCGTGCGCCTCGACCCGGCGAAGGCCGGCTGCGCAAGGGTGCAGCGACGCGGTAGCGACCTTCTGGATGCCTGCCCCCTCCTTTGTGGGGCAGGCACCCAGCGGAAACGCACCATGCAGGCTTCGTCAGCAACACTCAGAGCGCAGCGCGCTGCCGAGCGGCTCTCAAGAAACGGAACTCCCGCGATCCGTTCCTCGTAGCCCCGCGAAGCCCGGCTGTTCGCAGAAGCGAGCTGGCTCGCGACGCGCAGGGTGGGGGCAGGGCGCAGGCAGCGGGCGGCTGCAAGCACGATGCCGCCAAGAGCGTGAGCGGAAGAACTCGGTTTTCTTCAAGAACGCCTCCGCCACGACGCGGCCTTGAGAGGCTCTCAGTTGACCGCGACCCGCGCCGGCTGGACCGTACGGGTGCCGACCCCCAGTCCGGAGAGGTGCTCCCAGGCGCCATCCCACAGCTGATGTCGGGCGTGCAGGGCTTCGCTGGCCGCTATCCGCGCTGCCTGCAGCCCGAACGGGTTGCGCTCGAGCTCGGTGCCGATGAGACGCGCAGCGGCGGGGCCGTGGCTGTCCGCATCCAGCTCGATATGGCGCTGCAGGTAGTAGACGAACTGCGGTGCGTCTGCCGGCTGCATTGACCAGTTGTCCAGCAACCCCTGGAACATCGTCGGAATCACGTTTTCGCGGCCGTAGAGGAAGCTCGCCATCACTTCGATGCGATTGCCGTTGAGCGCCGTGTCCAGGGTGCGGCTCACGAACTCGCGCACGAACCACGGAATGTCTTCGTCCGCGAGCGCCGTGCTGAGCATTTCGCCTTCGCGCAGCGCATCCAGAAAGCGCTCGAACACGCTCGGGTCCGCGCCGACTTCGCGCATCGCAGCCAGGTACAGATCGAGATGACTGGCGGGCACGCCGTCGGCGCCGATATCGCTTTCTTCGCCGAGGACGATGTCGTTGATCAGGCGTGCTGCCGCGGGGTTGGAGGGCGGCATCCACGGGACGCGGGTGCAGGTCAGCTCGTTTTGCAGGCGCTTGACCAGGGACATGAAGTCCCAGACCGCAAAGACATGGATTTGCATGAAGGCCCGCAGGTGCTCGCGCTCCTTCAAGGCTGAGAAGACCGGGTGCCGCTCAAGCCCGATCCGCAGCTCGCGGATCTCAGGGGTGAGGACCGGATCGGGCGTTGCTTGAGAATGATCTACGCTCATCGGGGGACTCCTTTCACGGTGCACGGCGGTAGAGACCCTTCGCGGCGCGAAGGGCGCTGGAAACGGCTTGCGTGATGGGCGCACGCCTCCCGCAGGCGAACCCGGCGGCCCCTGAGCGTGCGTGTGATGTCTCGATTTGCAGCGGAAGCCCAGCGGGCCCGATCGGAAGCCGACGCAACACACCAGGTCGCGTCGGGACCGGGGGCGGCGAACTCCTTTCGCCGCCCCGTTCGATTCAGACCGGCTGGTAGAGCGGGTACAGGTTGGCTTCTTCGCGCTGGATGCGCTGGCTCAGCAGCCCACCAACCACTGCGTAGTCGCGCAGGAACTGTTCGCGCAGCGCGTCGTTGAAGTTGGCGCGCTGGTACTTCTTGACGAAATCGACCACGCCGCGGGCGATGGCGTTCATCTCGCGGCGGAAACTGCGGATCAGGGCGACGTTCTCGTCATCGCCCGCCAGCGAGTTCTCGACATAGTTGTAGAAGCGCACGTTCTCGGCGATCACGTGGCTTTCGAGCCCGGTCTTGAAGGCCACCAGCAGCGCCGGCAGCTCGTGGAAACGTCCACGTTCGGCGGTCTGGCCGATCTGCTGGAACAGCTCCACCAGCGCATGGTGGTCGTGCTTGAGCGACTCGATCAGGCGCGAGTCGTAGCTGGGTGCCCGGCTGGCCAGCGAGCCGGGCCCGACTTTGGCGGGACCCGGTCGGGTCGGTGCGGGCGGTGCTGCCACGCTGGAGGTGTCCTGGCCCATCCACCGTTTCACGAACTCGAACATGCTGGATTCCCCTTTTCCCGCGCAACGGATATGGGGATGAACAGTAGACGCACCGAGGGGTTTTGCGTACCTGTCAGATCTTGCAGGTTGGGCCAGTTCGCGGATTCACCTGGCCTGCACGCCGGCGCGGCGTGCAGGCCAGAGAGATGACACCGGAATCAATGTCGATGCTGCACGCCGGACTTCGGGCAGTGGCAGGGCATGGTCGGGCCGTACTCCAGGCCGAAATTGCGGCCTTCGCGGTGGCGCTGCCAGAAGAACTGCGGTGCCGCAGCACCTGCGCCGCCCACCTCGGCCATGTCTGCGCCGAGATCGAACAGGCGGCCGCCGACCATCACCATCGCGGTATCGGCGCTGCTGCGGATCTCCTCCAGCGGGTTCGAGTTCAGCACCACGAGATCGGCCTTCTTGCCGGCTTCCAGTGAGCCGAAGTAGCGGCCCATGCCGATCGATTCGGCGCCATCAATCGTGGCCGCGCGCAGGGCCTCGAAGTTGCTGAAGCCGCCCTGGGTCAGCATCCAGATCTCCCAGTGATTGGCCAGGCCCTGCAGCTGGCCGTGGCTGCTGGTCTGGATGCGCACGCCGGCGTCGCGCAGCTGCTTCAAGGCCTTGGCGACTTCGATGTGGTAGTAGTCCCAGTCGGGTGCGGTTTCGCGGCGGATCGCACGTGCGTCGAGGGTCTCGCGCGGGAAGTAGCGGTTGAGCCTCGGTTCTTCCCAGACGTTGTCGCGGGCATACCACCAGTACTCGCCCGACAAGCCACCGTAGCTGACGATCAACGTCGGCGTGTTGCGCACCTTGGTGCCGGCCCACAGCTGCACCACGTCGCGGTAGAGCGGCGCGATCGGCAGGTTGTGCTCCACCGTGGTGGCGCCGTCGAGGATCATGGTCAGGTTGTGGAAGAAGGTCGAACCGCCTTCTTCGACCACGCGCATGCCCAGCTCGCGCGCCGCCTGGTTGACCTGCTGTCGCTGGTCGCGGCGCGGCTGGTTGTAGCTCTTCACGCTGAAGGCGCCGTGCGCCTGCATGCGGCGCAGGTGCGAGCGGGCGTCGTCCAGCGTGTTGACCACCGCCTTGAAGTCGCCGTCGGCGCCGTACAGGATCGTTCCCGTCGAGAACACCCGTGGGCCGACCATCTGACCGGCCTGCACCAGCTCCTTCTGGCTGAACACGAACTCGGTGCTGGCTGAGGGGTCGTGCAGGGCGGTGACGCCGAAGGCGAGGTTGGCGTAGTAGGCCCAGTTCTGCTGCGGAACAACGCCCTGGCCGAAATGCGCGGCATGCGCGTGGGCGTCGACAATGCCGGGCAGGATCGTCTTGCCGCGCGCATCGATAAGGTTCGCCCCGGTCGGCACCTGCACGCTGGCGCTGGGGCCGACGGCGAGGATCTCGTCACCGCGCACCACGAGCGTCCCGTCCTCGATGACTTCCTCGCGGTTTTCCGCATCGCGCATGGTGATGATCCGGGCGCCGGTGAAGGCGATGACCTGCTCGGGCGCGTAGACCGGCAGCTCCAGGCCGACTTCAATGCCGCGCGCGTCTTCGGGTTTCGGGAGCTCCTTGGGCGCGCCGGGCAGGAAGGCGAAGGCGTCCTTCAGCTCGCGCGTGAAGTAGCGCTTGCCGACCATCCAGTGCAGCGCCTGGTCGCTGCCGCTGCCTGACCAGTGGAAGTAGCTGCCGACGTCCTGGCTCACCTTGCTGACCGGGATCGCCTTGGTGTCCTTGCTGAGTTCGATGCTGCCGCCGGTCTGCGGCATCGGCGCGATGTAGGCGTTGAACAGTTCAGTGAAGGCAACGAAGCGGCCGTCGGGCGAGAGGGCGATGTCGTTGACGTACTTGAGATCGAACACCTCGCGCGGCTCTTCGCCGTTCAAGCCCACCGACATCAGCTTCTTCGAGAGTCCGCCGCCGGTCATGTAGTAGACCCGGCTGCCGTCGGCCGAGAACTGCGGGTTGTAGCCCTCGCGCGCCACGCGCACCGGCTCGCCGCCTGCAGCCGGCACCCAGAAGATGCCGCGCTCCTGCGCCCACAGGCTGCCAGTCAGGCCCGAGCCCGCGCTGCGCGCATAGACGACTTTGCTTGCATCCGGCGAGAAGCGCGGGTGGTAGTAGAAGCCCGGGCGCAGGGTCAGGCTGCGGCGCTCGCCGCTGCTGAGATCACGCACCAGCAGTTCGCCGAGGTTGGCGTCGGTCCAGGTGGTGTAGAGCAGCTGTCGGCCGTCGGCGCTGTAGCTGGGTTCGTACTCGTAAACGCTGTCCTCGCTGCCCAGGCGCTGCGGCGCGCCGCCCGGCAGCGCCTTGCGATAGAGCTTGCCGACCGCGTGGAAGACCATCTCGCCGCGGTCCGGCCGGGTCGCCACGTCGCGGATCATGTCCGGCGCGAAGCGACCCTCGGGCAAGGTTATCTGCGGGTCCAGCGCTTCGATCACGGTCTGTCGCACTTCAGCGCGGAAGGGGATGCGCTCTGCCGAGCCATCGGCGACGCTGACCTTCCACAGTCCACCCTGGGCCCAGATCACGATGGCGTTGCCGTCCGGCGTCCAGTCGAAGCCGGGGTAGGGGCCGAAGACCGACCAGGCTTCCTGCTGGTCGCGCGACAGGCCGTCCCACAGCGGGCGCTCCTCGCCGCTCAGCGAATCGAATACGTGGAGCACGGTCTTGTCGCGAACGCGCTTGACGTAGGCGATGCCGCGGCCATCGGGCGCTGGCTCCGGCCGCACTGCACCGCCGGGGCCGCGGATCAGGTCGCGGATCTCGCCCGTCTCGCGGTCCAGCCGGCGGATCGCATAGATGCCCTCATGCGGATTCTTGTTGTATTGAAAGAACGGCCCCTGGGTGACGTCTTCGCTGAAGTAGACGTAGCGGCCGTCCGGGCTGATTGCCGGCTCGCCCTGGTCCTGCTGGTCGTTCTTCTGCTTGGTCAGCTGCAGGCCGCTGCCGCCCGTGCGATGCCACATCCACAGCTCGCCCGCGCCCAGCGATCGCTGGCCGGTGAAGTGCTTGCGAGCAATCAGATAGTCGCCGTCCGGCGTCCACACCGCATTGTTGGTCAGGCGGAAGTCTTCCTTGGTGACCTGCACAGGCTCGCCGCCAGCCACCGGCAGGCGCCAGATGTTGTTGCCGCCGCCGCGGTCCGAGGTGTAGCTGACTTCGCGGCCATCCGGTGAGAAGCGCGGCTGCACATCGAAGGCCGGGCCCGAGGTGAGGCGCGTGGCCTCACCACCCTCGATCGGCAGCAGGTAGAGATCGCCGAGCATGTCGAACACCAGCTGGCGGCCGTCGGGGCTGACGTCCACGCTCATCCAGGTGCCTTCCTCGGTGGTGAAGCGGATTTCCTTGGTCGGCCCGCGCAGCTGGCTGATGTCCCACTTGGACTCATCCGGTTTGGCTTTGGCGTACAGGCTCGGGCTGGCGGAAGCGGCGGCGAGGCTCAGGGCCAGGCTGCCGAACAGGGTCAGGCTGCGCATCGGGTCGTCCTTTGCTGCTGGGAGTGCAGGGGTGCTGCGACCGTCCCCCGGCCGCGGCGGATGCCGCATCGCAAGAGCGAACAGCGGATCGTGAAGGATGCTCTTCACGCTGTGAGGGGGCATGGGCCGGAAGTCGCCGCAGAAGGCCCCCGGTAGAATCCGCGCCCATGACTACGCACAGCCCCGGCGACTTCCATAGCGCCGCCCAGGCCTCGACCCTGGGCAAGACCGTCGACTACGCCGACCACTACGACGCCTCGCGCCTGTTCCCGATCCCGCGCGCCGCCAAGCGCAGCGAGCTCGGCATCGCCGCACCACTGCCGTTTGCGGGCGTGGACATCTGGAACGCCTGGGAGCTGTCCTGGCTGGATCCGCGCGGCAAGCCGAATGTCGCCGTCGCCGAAATCCGCGTGCCGGCGGATTCGCCCTGCATCATCGAGTCGAAGAGCTTCAAGCTGTACTTGAACGGCTTCAACCAGGAGCGCCTGGACAGCCGCGAGGCCCTGCGCGAACGCATCGAGGCCGACCTCTCGCAGGCCGCTGGCGCGCCGGTGTCCGTGCGCCTGAAGTCGCTGGACGAAGCCGCCACTGAGCCCATGACCGAGCCGCCGGGCTTCTGCATCGACGACATTGAGCTCGGCGCCGACATCGACTGCTACGGCCCGCCGCAGCCGAAGTTTCTGCTTGCAGGCGATGAGGTGGTCGACGAGCTGCTGGTCTCGCGCCTGCTCAAGTCCAACTGTCCCGTCACCGGCCAACCCGACTGGGCCAGCGTGCAGATCAGCTACCGCGGCCCGCGCATCGACCGCCAAGGCCTGCTGCGCTACCTCGTCTCGTTCCGCCGCCACGACGACTTCCACGAGCAGTGCGTCGAGCGCGTCTTCATCGACCTCACCCGCCGCTGCGCCCCCGAACGCCTCACCGTGCAGGCGCGCTACACCCGACGCGGCGGGCTCGACATCAACCCCTGGCGCAGCACCCTGCCGGGCGAGCCGGGGAATGTTCGGGGGGCGAGGCAGTAGAGGGCTTGGCATCGCATCTGCGCGCATGCGCGATGCCTGATCGATTCTGTCCCCGGTTTACGGATAGGTAGTTGTCACCGAGCTTCGCCTGCGACGCCACAGAGCGTCGGAGCGCCGAAGCGCGTGTGTGCTTGCCGATGCCTCGGCGAGCCAGCGCTGCCTCCCATGAACCGCCAAGACTGGATCTTCACTCATGAACCCACTGTCCCTACACCGTTTCGGAGACGCAGCCGGATCTGCCGTAAGGCGCCCGGCGCGCGGAGCCGAGGTTTGGTCAACGCTGCTCGCGGGTAGCGTCCTGTGCTTCGCCTGCCTGTCCTTCCCCTTCGCTTCCATCGCGCAAACGCCCCAAGCGGGAACCACGTATGGCGAAGAAGCGAAAACACGCCTGGAACTGGCGCAACGTGTTGCGCCACTGACCGAGGACGGGGCTTTCGGCGAGCAGATCGGTCAGTTCACCGGCAGCTTGAGCTTTCGGTATGTCGATGTCTCGCTGCCTGGTAATGACCAGCTGAAAGTCGAGTTTGCTCGTGTTGCTTCTAACGAGTACAGCCCGAATTTTTGGAGGTGGGATATCGATATCCCGAAAATTACCACCCTGATGCCGCGAAACTATGTTGATGGTTGGACTGCCGAGCCGCCAGCGGAATGGTATAACGACGACAGCCAACAATTCCTCCTTGCCGACTATTGGAACGGTTTTAGGATGCGAGTGGACGGCCAAACATCAACCCTGCTCTACCGGGCTTCGCAGCCAGGTCAGCTGCCATCGGATGCACGCGTGCCGCTGGGTCCGGCGCCCGCGTCTCAATGGCGCTTCATGACCAAATCTGGCTGGTTGCTGCGCCCGATTCCCGCGCAGGGTCGCCCAGGCAGCTCATTGATTGCGCTGTCTCCTGATGGGTTGACCTATACGTTCGACCACTTGGTGAAGGACCAATACGACTTCGTGCAGCACCCTACTGCCATGAAGGTAAGCACAATATCCGTACCTGGTGGAACGGTTTCGACTGTCGATCCTCAACTTCTGGGGCGCGACATCTATGTGTTGTACGTCAGCAGGGTAGAAGACCGCTTCGGCAACTATGTGAACTTCGAATGGAGCGGGCCGAAGCTTAATCGGATTCGTGCGAGTGACGGGCGGCAGATCGACATTGCCTCAACCAAATTGGTGCCATCCCTTTCGGATGAGGAGAGTCCGCTCTATGAGGTCAACTCAGTCACTGTGAGCCAGGGCACCTCTAACGAGCGACGTTGGAACTACTCCAGTCTAGGAACGGTTACTAATCCTGACGGCTCGACCTGGAGCTACTCAGGGGATTTCTGGTCTGAGGTTCTTCACATCGAGTACGAGCGGACGCGCCTCGAGGACTTGCCGGACATGCAGCAAGTTGAAGTCCCGAATCTTATTCCACTTGGTCACTGCACGAGGGCTTATCCAATCAAGCCGGGCCAGGAAAAAACCCTGTCCGTGAAAGCGCCTTCAGGCGCTATCGCGACATATGCTTTGAGGCCAGTTAGACATGGGCGCTCTCGAACTCCTTTGAGGTGCAGCCAGCAGAGCGATGATGAAGACACTTGGACAACACGAATTCCTCGCTTCGTTGATGAGTGGACCCTGCAGCGCAAGACTGTTTCGGGCCCTGGGATCGATACGGTTGTTTCCGACTACGATTACTCGGGTCTGGGTCTCTCCTACAATCAAGATGCGGCCGACTACGTCGGCCCAGACGAGCTTTGGGACGAGGCTCGCGACGGCGTCAAGACGATCACGGTATCCCGATCTGACGGCGAGGTTCGAAAGTACCACTACGGCCGGAACTACTTTGGAGCAGTTGGTGGCGTTGACTCCGGAAACGAGGGCCTGCTGCTTGCCGAGGAGGTATACAAAACGTCTGCCAGCGGAGCAGACGACAAAGTCAAGGGCGGCGCGCTTTCGCTGATGCGTCGCACCGAGTACAGCTACGTTTCGCCAGACGTGCAAGCTACCCAGGCGTTTGCGCCGTTCTGGGGTTTCAGCAAAGTCGGCTTCGGTGACAGTTTCACCCATCGGCATACGCCAGTACAGAAAACCGTTGTGATTCAGGACGGCGTCCGCTTCGTCTCTGAAGTACAGGCTTTCGATCGCTACGTCTCGCCCACAACGGTGGCAAAGTACAGTGAGAATGTGCCCGGGTTCAGTGGATACACCGGATACAGCAAGGTCGAAACCTACCAGAGCTACAACAACGAGGCGCAATGGGTGCTCCGCCAGCCTGGTACCCAGTCGGTCAACGGCATCGAGGTCAGCCGCATTGTCTACAACCCCAGCTCGGCTCTGCCGCAGCAGGTGTACCGCTTCAACGAAGCGCAGCCGAGTCAGACCATTGCCTATTACCCGGGCACCGCACTGGTTGCGTCCGTGTCGGACGCGCGCGGCAAGGTGACCGAGTTCAGTGACTGGCGGCGCGGTGTTCCCAGAAGCATCAGCTTTCACGACGACACCAGCGTTTCGGCCCTGGTGGACGACAACGGCTGGGTGACTCGGGTCACTGACCAGGCGGGCTTCTCAACCTGCTACGGCTATGACCCGATGGGTCGCGTCAACCGCGTTCGCCCGCCGGGTGATGCCACCTGCGCGCCCGTGTCTGGTCCCCAGCCCTCCTGGGATGCAAGCAACATCGCTTTTGCGCCGTCTACCCAAAGCGTGTGGGGGCTGCCGATCGGCCACTGGGTGCGCACTGAAACGCGCGGAACGGCGGCCACCAAAGGCGCTCAGGTCTACAACAAGGAGACGCGTTTCGACGCGTTCTGGCGCCCGGTCATGCAGCGCGAATGGGACTCCGCGAGCCCGAGCACCACTGAGCGCTACACCGCGTGGAAGTACGACAGCGCCGGGCGCCAGACCTTTGTCGCCGATCCGCGCGCAACAGCAACGAGTGTCGCGAGCTTCGGCCGCGCGGGCGTTCACACCGAGTTCGATCCGCTGGGCCGGCCCGTGCGCAGCTATCGCCCCTCGGAGTTGGGCTTCGATCTGGTGACTTCGTACTTCTACGAGCCGGGTTTCGTTACGCGTGTCGTCAATCCGCGCCAGAACAGCC
Source organism: Aquimonas sp. (assembly GCA_044344935.1). GTDB lineage: Bacteria > Pseudomonadota > Gammaproteobacteria > Xanthomonadales > Xanthomonadaceae > Aquimonas. The sequence goes on from JBIJCA010000057.1 coordinate 12,580, forward strand.
CGATTGCCAGCATTCTCGCTGGCAGCTCAACTCTCACCCGCTTCCAGGCCTATGACTCGCCGGACACCTCCATGCCGGTTCGCATCGAGGCGCCCGAGAACGTCGTCACTCAAATCGTGCGCGATGTGTTTGGTAAGCCCACCTCGATCATCCGTTCGGGCAGCTTCAACGGCCAGCCCCTGAACGTGACGCGGCGCTACGTCTACGACGCCCAGCAGCGCCTGTGCAAGCGCGTCGAGCCTGAAACGGGCGCCACGGTCATGGATTACGACCCCGCAGGAAATCTTCTGTGGTCCGCCAGCGGCCTGAACCTGCCTGGACTGGGATGCGATCGCTCCTTGGTTGCTGAGTCCGCGAAAGTCCGTCGGAGCTACGACGATCTGAATCGTCTTTCCCACCTGACTTTCCCAGATGGCCTGGGCAACCAGCATTGGATCTACACCGCTGATGGCTTGCCCAACACCATCACCACCCAGAACGGTGGTTCCGCCAGCGTGGTCAACAGCTACACGTACAACAACCGCCGTCTGTTGAACTCCGAGTCTGCAAGCCACAGCGACGGGACCTCGTGGGGGCTGGGCTACAACTACGATCGGTTGGGCCACCTGAGCAGCCATACCTATCCTTCCGGCGCCATCGTCGACTACGCCCCCAACGCGCTCGGACAGGCGACCCGTGCGGGCACACGCGCCACCGGCGCGCGCTACTACCCCAACGGCGCGTTGCACACCTTCAACTACGGCAACGGCCTGGTTCACACGATGACCCAGAACGCTCGCAGCCTGCCTGAGCGCAGCCGTGCCGCCGGTCTGGGCGTGACGGCTCTCGATGACAGCTACGACTACGACGAGAACGGCAACGTCGCGGGTATCACTGATGCGCTGCCGGGCCAGCGTGGCAATCGCTCGATGGGCTATGACGGACTGGATCGGCTTACGAGCACGAACTCGACGATGTTCGGTTTGGCCACCTACACCTACGACGCACTCGACAACCTGCGCACCGTTTCCGTGGGCAGCGGGCCCCGCGCGCGCAGCCACACCTACCTGTATGACGCCAATCAACGCCTCAACTCTGTGACCAATACGAGCTCCGGCGCACAGGTGCTTGCCATGGCCTATGACGCCCAGGGCAACCTCAGCTCACGCGCTGGCCAGGCCTTCAGCTTCGACTTCGGCAACCGTCTGCGCGAGGTTCCTGGCGTCGAGCAGTACCGCTACGACGCCCACGGCCGCCGCGTCCGCGCGATCAGCCCCACCCTGGGCACCATCGACTCGGTCTACGGCAACGACGGTGTTCTGCGTTTCCAGCGTGACGCGCGCGCCAACAAGGCCACTGACTTTGTCTACCTCGCGGGCAGCATGGTCGCGCGAGTCTCGTCCCCCATCGCAGCGGGCCCCGTACCGCCCACGCTGAGCGCGCCGGCGACCAGCACCGGCAGCTATACGGTCAGTTGGGGAACCGCCAGCGGCGCCACCACCTACCGTCTCGAAGAGCGCGTGGGTGCGGGGAGCTTCGAGGAGATCCAGTCCGGCTCAGCCTTGAACCGCGCCTTCACGAGCAAGCCGAGCGGAACCTACGCCTACCGTTTGCGCGCCTGCGCAAGCAGTCTGGTGTCTTCGTGCGGCGCGTATTCCGCGATCGTCCAGGTGGTGGTCAGTGCGCTGCCGCCCGCGCCCGTGCTGAGCGCGCCGGCGACGAGCGCTACGGGCAGCTACACGGTCAGCTGGACCAGCTCTCAGGGGGCCACGGTCTATCGCTTGGAATCCCTGGTCAACGGCCTCTGGTCCGAGTTGCAGCAAGGCAGCCAGACGCAGCGTGCCTTCAATGGTCAGCCCGTCGGCAGCTACAGCTATCGCGTGCGGGCCTGTGCGACTTCGCTGGCTGCGAGCTGCGGTGCTTACTCCAATACGGTGACGGTGGTGGTCGGTCTTCCGCCTCCCGTATTGACCGCGCCGAGCACCAGTACGAACGGCAGCTACACGGTGTCCTGGACGCAGATCAGTGGTGCGACCCGCTACCGGCTGGAAGAGCAGTCCAACGCGGGTGCCTGGAGCGAGATCCAGTCCGCCGACGCGCTGAGCCGACCGGTTTCTGGCAAGCCCGACGGGCTCTACGGCTACCGCGTGCGCGCCTGTGCAACCGATACGGTGTCGAGCTGCAGTGCGTACTCCAACACGGCGAACGTCAGCGTGAGCCTGCTGCCACCGGCCCCCGTGCTCAGCGCGCCCGACACCAGCAGCAATGGCAGCTACACCGTGTCCTGGACCACGCCTTCCGGCGCGTCCTACTACCGCCTCGATGAGCGTCAGGGCAGCGGCAGCTGGCAGCAGGTTCAGGCGGGTACCGCCAGTAGCCGCGCCTTCACGGGCAAAGGCAACGGCAGCTTCGAATACCGCGTCCGCGCCTGCCGATCCGCGCAGGAAGCGGAGTGCGGGGTCTACTCGGCGACCCGTACGGTCGTGGTCAACCTGATCGCGCTGCCGCCCGCCCCGGTGTTGACCGCCCCCGCCAGCAGCACCAGCGGCAGCTACACCGTCAGCTGGACCAGCGTCAGTGGCGGCAGCTTCTACCGGCTGGAGGAGCGCGCCAACGGCGGCAGCTGGAACGAAATGCAGAACCTGGCCAGCACCAGCCGCAACGTCAGCGGCAAGGGCAGCGGCACCTACGAGTACCGTGTACGCGCCTGCCGTTCGACTGACGTTGCCGAGTGCGGCGGTTTCTCCAACGCTGCCACCGTGACGGTGTCCATCGCCGTCGTGCCGCCGGTGCCGTCGATCAGCGGGCCGGCCAGCAGCTCGCCGGACTTTGCCTTCCGCATTTCCTGGTCCGCGACCACGGGTGCCACCAGCTACGAGTTGCAGCAGAACCGCAACGGTGGCGCCTGGCAGAACGTCTACACCGGTGCCGCTCTATTCCAGGACATCCAGCGAGGGCTGGGCGGCAACTACGGGTACCGCGTGCGAGCCTGCTCAGCGCAGGGCTGCAGCAGCTATTCGACCGAGCACTACGTGTTCGTCGACGGTGGCCCGGTGCTGCCGCTTCCGCCCACGTTGACCGCGCCTGCTAGCAGCAGCACGGGCTTCTACAGCCTGTCCTGGACGGCTTCCACTCACGCCATTGCCTATCGCGTGGAGGAGCAGTCCAACGGCGGCAGCTGGGCCGAGATCTACAACGGCCCGAACACCGCCCTGTCGATCAGCAGTCGACCGACGGGTAGCTTCGCCTACCGCGTGCGTGCCTGCGCCAGCACCGCAGTGGCAGGCTGCGGCGGCTACTCCGATGTGCGCACGGTTGCAGTCAGCCTCGTGCAGATCCCGGCGGCGCCTGCTGGCTTGAGCGTGCCGGCTACCAGCACGGGCAGCTACACCGTCAGCTGGAGTGCCAGCAGCGGCGCGAGCGTCTACCGGCTGGAAGAGCAGCTCAACGGAGCAGGCTGGAGCGAGGTTTACGCAGGCGCCAATCTCAGCCAGGGGTTCAGCGGCAAGCCCGCGGGAACCTACAGCTATCGGGTTCGCGCCTGCGCCTCGACCAACCTGGCTGAGTGCAGCGCCCATGCTGGGCCGGTGACCGTGGTGGTGAGCTCGGGCGCCGTGATCCCAGGCGCGCCCACGCTGACGGCGCCTGCGAGCAGTGGCAGCGGTAGCTTCAACCTCAGCTGGACAATCTCTGCGGGAGCCAACCGCTACCGACTTGAGGAGTCGGCCAACGGCGGTGCCTGGGTGGAGATCCAGAACACCACGTCCAGTGCGGCGTCAATCAGTGGCAAGCCCAACGGCAGCTACAGGTATCGCGTTCGCGCTTGCAGCAGCACCAATGTGAGTGATTGCGGCGGCTACTCGAATGAAGCCACGGTCAACGTGTCGATCGCTCAGGTTCCGGCAAGCCCGCCCGCTCTCACGGGCCCGAGCAGCACCAGCGCTGACTTCCAGTTCACTCTCAGCTGGAACACGGTCACACACGCCACCCGCTACGAGCTTGAGCAAAGCCGTAATGGTGGCGGCTGGTCGAACGTCTACACGGGCAATGCGCTGAGCTGGACGGTGCAACGAGGCCCTGCGACCTTCGCCTACCGAGTGCGCGCGTGCTCCGATGCGGGCTGCAGTGCCTACTCGGCCACCCACACGGTCGTCGTGCAGCCCTCCGGCAGCTGACGGAACAGGAGAAATCACAATGAACCTTCTGAAATCCGCCGCCACGGCTCTGCTGTTCGCACTCACCACCCTGATCTGCGCCGCCCCCGCGGCGGCGCAGACGGTGGAGTACGTCCACACCGATGCCCTGGGCTCGGTGGTGGCCGTCACCGACGCCAACCGCAACATCGTCGAACGCCGCGAGTACGAGCCCTACGGCTATCAGCTGACCCCGACCCTGCAGAACGGTCCCGGCTACACCGGCCACGTGCAGGACGCCGCGACCGGCCTGACCTACATGCAGCAGCGGTACTACGACCCGCTGCTGGGGCGGTTCCTGTCGGTTGATCCGGTGACGATGCATGACAACGGGGATCCGCGGCTTTTCAATCGGTATGGGTATGCCGCCAATAATCCCTACACCTTTGTCGACCCTGACGGCCGGATCTTTGGCGTGCTCGGCAAGGTCGTCAAACTGGCGATCAAGGGTGGCGACATCGCGGCCACCGTGGCCGGAGCTGTCGAAGATGCTGGCGTTCTGTTCAGTAGCGACGCGACCGCGGGCGAGCGCCTGGCTGCGGCGGCTTCGTTGGCAACGGAAGTGCTGTCGCCGGTTAGCGCGAGGGACGCGAAGGCTGGGTACAGGGCTATTGCTGGCTCTGACGATGCCGCAAAGGGGGGCCTCGCCGAAGCACGAGAAGCGCGTGATGCTCTTTCCGCTGAGCTCGCCCCCCTAAAGGGAAGGGCTCCTGCGACGGTGACAGGTGGCTACAACGTCCAAACCGGCGAGGTTGCTGCCCGTGCCTGTGGTGGCGGAAAGTGCGCTGAGAACCATGTGGTTGATGCGCTAGGTGGTGATAAGGGCGACGTGCGCTTTACTGAAGCAGTTCGCCCCCGAACGGGTGCCGAAGTGCCCGTATGCCCCCGTTGCGAAGCTACATTTGGGCGTGAGCCGTTTCCACCTAATACTCGCTTCAAGACTGACGAATGAGAGGCAATGAGTGAACAGGCAACCGTACCCGGAGGGGATTGACTGTGTTTGGTTGGCTTCAGATTGCCAAGGCCATGTGGGCGCGTTCATTACCTCAGGTATTGGGCCAATTCCGGCAGATGTGCTGACTTCCGTTCATACGCCAGTCGAGGACATTGAGAGCCGACTCTGCCAGTTACCTGCTGTCTCGCAGGTTCAGCTTCTCGTCTCGGTCAAGCGGCCCGATGACTTCATCGATCTGGCTGAGCGTGGGATATTCGTCTACGACTGGACCGATATCACTCGAACGGCACTCGAGGCCCTGCACGTGTATGAGCCCGTTGCTGTCCCAACCAAACCAATCTCTGTGAGCGCGTTACCCTTTGACCTTGCCGCATTGGCCAAAATCATGAAGCTCACGGATGTGGTGTTTGCTTCACACAACGCAGTGGACGTTCGAGGAATGAAGGGGTCAGGTCTAGCTTCGTAGCATCTCTGTGCAAAGCCGGCATCTCGCTCGGCCGCATGCGCGGCCGGGTGGGGCACGCAATGAGGATGTCTCGATGGCCGCGCACTCCAACCACCAGGGCGCAGTGAGCCGTACAGCACTGCCTGCAGTTGAGGGCAGGGTCCGAGGCTTCAAGCTTTCGCGGTTGTCGCGCCTAGTAGACCGAGCGCAAGGGAATGCAGGGAGGCGCACCGCCTGGAAGCCCTACCTGAAGGGAAAGACAGGGTCAGGTCTAGCTTCGTGGAAAAGACGGGGTCAGGTCTAGCGTGGAAAAGACGGGGTCAGGTTTATCTTCGTAGCATCCCTGTGCAGATTCGAGGTCCTGCTCGGCCGGATGCGCGGCCGGGCGGGGCACGAAATGGGGATGTTTCGACGGCCCCGCACTCCATCCAGCAGGGCGTAGCGAGCCGCACAGCACTGCCTCGGATTGGGGGCAGGGGCCGAGCTTCAATGGCTGGCGGTTGTCGCGCCTGGCAGACCGAGCACAAGGGAGTGCAGGGAGGCGCTCCGCCTGGAAGCCCTGCCTCAAGTGATCCCGCATCCCGCCCGATCTTGGGTGGTTTCAAGACCCAGAACCGAGCCTTTGACGAGCAGTCCACACCCAGGGGCCCGACCAGGACACATATCGATGAATCTTCTGAAATCCGCCGCCACCGCCCTGCTGCTGGCTCTCACCACCCTGATCTGCGCCGCCCCCGCGGCGGCGCAGACGGTGGAGTACGTCCACACCGACGCCCTGGGCTCGGTGGTGGCCGTCACCGACGCCAACCGCAACATCGTCGAGCG
>JBIJCA010000296.1:0-5489 GCA_044344935.1 Aquimonas sp.
CCCCCATGCCCCTCCGCCACCTCGCCGCCAACCGCTACATCACCCCCCTCCGCGAAGGCGGTTCAATGCCTGCCGTGGTGGAAGGCGAGGACGAGGGGCTGTATGTGCTCAAGTTCCGTGGCGCAGGTCAGGGGCCTAAGGCGCTCGTGGCCGAGGTGATTGCGGGTGGGCTGGCGCGGGCGCTGGGCTTGCCGGTGCCGGAGATCGTGCTGATGGATCTGGACGCCGAACTGGCGCGGACCGAGGCTGATCCGGAAATCCAGGATCTGATTCGCGCCAGCGCCGGGCTCAACCTGGGCATGGACTATCTGCCCGGCGCAATCAACTTCGATCCAGTGGCCGAGCAGCCCGATGCGGAGCTGGCCTCGCGCATCGTCTGGTTCGATGCCTACATCAACAACCTCGACCGCACGGCGCGCAATCCGAACCTGATGGTCTGGCACCATCGGCTGTTCCTGATCGACCACGGCGCGGCGCTGTACTTCCATCACGGTTGGGATGGCGACACGGCGCAGGCCGGCAAGCCCTTCCCCTTGATCCGCGACCACGTGCTGCTGCGCGGCGCGTCCGCCATCGCCGAGGTCGATGCGGACATGGCGCAGCGCCTGCAGGGTGATGCGATCGCCGAGGTGGTGGCGCAGGTGCCCGATGCGTGGCTGCAGGGCCCACAGGACTTCGGCGATCCGCGCGCTCAGCGCGCGGCGTACGTGGACTACCTCAGCCGCCGGCTGGCCGAGCGCCAGAGCTTCGTGCAGGAGGCGATCCGTGCGCGCGCATGAGACCTACGACTACGCGGTGATCCGCGTGGTGCCGCGCGTGGAGCGCGAGGAGTTCGTCAACGTCGGCGTGATCCTGTCCTGCGAGGCCGCCGGGTTTCTGGAAGCACGCATCGAGGTGGACGTGGCGCGCCTGCGCGCGCTCGACCCGGCCATCGACAAGGAGCTGGTCTGCCGGCATCTGGATGCGATCCCGGCGATCTGTCGCGGCGGTGAAGCCGCGGCGCCGATCGGCCTGCTGCCGCCGCGCACGCGCTTCCATTGGCTCACCGCGCAGCGCAGCGCCATCATCCAGACCTCGCCCGTGCATATGGGCCGCTGCGGCGGCGACCTCGGGGCCACCCTGGAGCATCTGATGAATCGGATGGTGCGTCTGCCTGCACGGTCTGGCTGAGCGGCGCGCGTCGAGGCTCGGCACAACTTTCCTTAGCCAACAAAGCCCAGCCTCAACTCCGCAGCCGCCACCCGCTGCGGAAGATGTACGTCACCGCGCCGAGGCAGACGAGGAAGAACAGGCCGATCATCGCGGCCGAGAGCATCGGCGACACGTCGGATCGGCCGTAGAAGGCCCAGCGCATTCCGGAGATCAGGTAGACGATGGGGTTGGACAGGGAGACGGTCTGCCAGAACGGCGGCAGCATGCTGGGACCGGATGTTCCAGCTGCGGCGCCAGGCCACGCTGCAGGTGCATGCTTCCCCCGATCCGCAGTCACCCGCGAGCATCCGGCGCGGCGGCCGATACAGAGGGCGGGTGTCGCCGACATTCAAGTTCTCACGTGCGCACAATCGTCGCGCTCCCAGCCTCCATCCCCCCTAGGCAATCAACAGTCGCATTGCCTCGCGCCGGCGTGGTGATTCAGCCGCCAGGCTGCGCCACGCGCGCGCCAGCCGCTCAACCGCCTGTGACAGCTCGGCCTCTGGTTTCGCGTAGGGAATACGCAGCCACGCGTCCGAGCCGCCTTCCACGCTGAACATTGGGCCCGGCGCCACGTGCACACTCTCGCGCTCGGCATCGGCGGCCAGGCGCGTCGCACTGCCCCGCGGCAGCTGCACCCACAAGCAAAGGCCACCCTCGGGCACGCGCAGGCGCCATTCCGGCAGGTGTTCGCGTAGTGCCTGCACCAGCACATCACGGCGCTGGCGCAGCTGCTCGCATCGAAGCTGCAGAATTTCGGGCGACTGCAGCAGTTCGGTGACCACCAATTGGTCAAACAGCGAACTACCCAGATCGCTCTGCACGCGTGCGCGGATCAGGCGCGGGACGAGCTCCTGCGACACTCGCAGCCAACCCACGCGCAGGCCACCCCAGTACATCTTGGAGACGCTGCCCACGGTGATGGCATCAGTCGCGTGGCAAGCAAACGGTGCGGGCATCGGCTCACCAGACAGCTGGATCGGCTGCAGCGTCTCGTCGACGATGGCCATGGTGCGCGCGCCGCGCAGTGCGCGCGCGTAGTCCGCGCGCATCGAGTCGGCCATCAGAAAGCCGGTGGGGTTCTGAAAGTCGGGAATCAGGTAAGTCAGGCTCGGAGAGGTCTGCCGCAACGTGGCGTCGATGGCTTCGATATCCCAGCCATCAGTGCCGAGCGCGTCGCCCATGGGCGCGCTGACCAACCGTCCGCCGCCGAGCCGAAGTGCTTCGATCGCGTTCGAGTACACCGGCGACTCTACCGCGATGCGGTCACCCGGACGCGACAGCGCCCGCACCGCGACGCCGATGGCCGCCAACGCGCCGGAGGTGATGACGATCTGCTCGGGGCGGGTCGGCAGGCTACGGTTCGAGTAGGTGTCGGCGATGAGTGCGCGCAACACCGGCAGCCCCGAGGGCAAATAGCCGTCGCTGGACAGGTAGGCCGGCAGCGCGGCCAGCGCGCGCTCATAGGCGGCGGCGACACCCGGTGTGGCCGCACCGGCGGCACAGTTGAGATCGATCGCGCCCTCGGCCGTCTGTTCGCTGCCCAGCGGATGCAGCACATGATCATGTGCGCGGCGACGTTCAACCGGCACCGCGGCGAAGGTGCCGGAGCCTTGCTTGGCGGTGGCGAATCCAGCGCTGACCAGATCGGCGTAGGCGCGGGTGACGGTATTGCGCGACACGCCCAACACCGGTGCCACCGCGCGCTCGCTGGGCAAGCGACAGCCGAGCGGGATGCGCCCGTCGCCGATGCGTTCCTGCAACGCAAGGCAGAGGCCACGGTAGGCCGGGGAGCGTTGAAAGTCGCCAACAAGGGCGGCCATGCGGTCTGGACTCAGAGATCGTTGCATGGGGCCACTATCGCAGAATTGGATCTGTATCAAAGAGCCAATTGTCGAGATCGTGGCGCCATGAAAACCACCACACCCGTTACCGCACTGGCCAACCTCGGCCCGCTCGATCAGCTCAAGGCGCGCCATCTGCCGCAGCGTCTGCTCCGGCTACTGCTGGGGCTGTGGCTGTACGGCGTGGCGATCGCCCTGATGGTGAAAGGCGCGCTGGGCGCCTCGCCCTGGGATGTCTTCCACCTCGGCGTCGCACTGCACGCGCCGCTGTCGCTGGGTACGGTGATCGTGATCGCCTCGCTGGCCGTTCTGCTGGCCTGGATTCCTCTGCGGCAAATGCCGGGCCTGGGCACTCTGGCGAACACGCTGCTGCTCGGGCCTTTCGCCGACATCAACCTGGCCCTGCTCGGCGCACCTTCAGGCTGGGCGATGCAAATCGTCTTCATGCTGGGCGGCGTGCTGGTCTGCGGCTTCGCCACCGCGCTGTATGTGGGCGCGCAATTGGGCCCGGGCCCACGCGATGGACTGATGACCGGCCTTGCCCGCCGCAGCGGTTGGTCGATCCGGCGCGTGCGCACCCTGATCGAACTTGCGGTGCTTGCGGCCGGCATCGCACTGGGCGGCACCGTCGGGGTCGGCACCGTGGTGTTCGCGCTTGCGGTCGGCCCGGTGACGCAATTCTTTCTTCCCTATCTGTTGGTTCGGCTGGAGGCGCCCGTCGTCATGCCAGCGCCAGTCCAATCCTGAGTACGTGCGTGAACAAACGCCACCCGGAGTGCTGAAGGCCCGAACCACTCAGAGTGGTCTGCGCCGAGCATTCGCGGCAGGCGCGGTTCGGCGACGGAGAAGCGGCGCGTTGGCGGCCTGGACCGGTGGTCGATTGCGCCAGCGAAGGGATGCGGAGAAGCGCGGAACCTCTGCGCGGGTTCCCTGACCTTTGCTCTGATCGCGCCGTGCCATCGCGTCGCTGCCCTTCGGTGGGCTGCACCGGCACGATAGCGCTCAGGCGCGGGATGCGCCTGAGCGACCCGATGCTATGGGTTGGTGGTCGGTGCGCTGGCGCGGTGATCGAATGCGCCGATGTCTCGAAGCGTGCCGCGCAGATACCCCCGCACGTCGAACGGGACTGTTCCGATCAATGGCGCTGCGTCGCGCAGCAGTGAAGTTGGCCCGGTGCCAAGCACATCGAAGCGGCCGCCGAAATCGCCGGGTTGGAGAGCGAGACCCGCCGCATCGATCACCGTCCCCACACAGGGCGATTGTGCGAGCTGCTGCGCGTTGCTTCCGAGGTCGACGATCAGACTGCCACGTCCGCGATGGCAGCCCGCGGCGAGCACCGTGTTCTGAACGTTGGCCGTGCCGGCCGGACCGATCGCGACACTTCCGCCCAGCGCGGCCGTGTCGAAAGCGGATGAGACGTGAGTCAGGTCGACACTGCGCCCAGCCGATACGGCGATCGCACCGCCGTCGGTGCCAGCTGCGTTCGCGTGGAGCGACACATTGACAAGCCGCGCCACAGGGGCGTCGATCGCGATGCCGCCGCCCTGGCCACCGCTTTCGTTGCGGGCCACGCTGGTGCGCTCGACGACTTGCGTCGGCGCCGCGCCGGCGAGGAAGATGCCGCCCCCATCGGAAACAGCCATGTTGTCCACGATCTCACTGTCGAGGAGGGTGGTTTCTCCAAGCGAGTGAACGCCGCCGCCCTTGCCTCCGGAAAGGTTCCGACGCAGGGCGATCCGTTGGGCGAGCAGCGCGCCGTATTGGGTTTCCGCAGCGGATTCATTGCGTTGGATGTAGATGCCGCCGCCGGACTGCAGCGCCTGGTTGTCCTCAATCAGCAGCAGATCGGTCGGGCCGGATACCCCATCGGTGGCGGGCAGAATTTCCAGCCGCGCGTTGAGCGACACCGAAATCGCGCCGCCGAACCCCGCCGTGTTCTGTGCGATGCGCGATCCAACCGCCCATTGCAGTCTGGTCGAAAGGGTCCTCAACGCGCCCTCGCTGACGCTGATGGCGCCACCCGAAGCCGAGGCGGTGTTGTCGATCAGTTCGACACCACTCCCCGTCAGACCGACCTCGCCACGCGCGGCGATGGCCCCTCCGGTGCGTGCGCTGTTGAGCGCGATGCGCAGGTTGCTCGACCTGAGGGTGGATGACTGGAGCATGAGTGCGCCACCTTCGGCTCCAATGTTGTTTTCAAGTACGACATCCGACAGCGCCAGTCGCGACTGGCTTGCACTGATCGCGCCCCCGAACGCTGCCAGTCCGTCTGCCCGGCAGTTGCTCATGGTGACGCGCTCGAGTGCGAGCAAGGCATCGGTGACGCGCAGGCAACCGCCGTAGACAAACGACATCGGATTCCCGGAAAACAGGTTCCCATCTCGAAGGCTCACGCCGGACAGTGTCAATCGGGCCTTGGCGACGGAGATCACGCGCCCTTCCGGATCGTGCCCA
>JBIJCA010000297.1:0-5481 GCA_044344935.1 Aquimonas sp.
AGGGTGGCTGAAGACCCTGCCTCTGGATTCTGTGCACCCTTTCCTCGGCCGCGCGCAACGCAGCGTCCGTTTCACCGGCTCATGGTCAGTCAAGCTGTGGCAATCAGGCTCCCACGCGAACCACTTCCACAGCGATGGGTGGATGAGTTCGGCGTTCTATGTATCGTTGCCACCCTCTGTCGCACATCAGGTAGAAGTGGGCGAGGCGCACTCAAATGGCCCTGCCGGTTGTCTTCAGCTGGGGCAACCGCCCGAAGAACTCGGGCTGGATTTGGCTCCGCGGCGGGTGATTCGCCCCCGGGTGGGTCACCTCGCACTCTTCCCTTCCTACCTCTGGCACGGGACTGTTCCGTTCAATGATGCGGAGCCGCGGATAACCGTGGCTTTCGACATGCTGCCTCGCGATTGAAGCAAGTGGCGTGGCAACACAACACTGCGGTGTGAGTCCAACTGACTTCAACCGTTCTTCTGAAAGCGAATCAGCCAGCCAACAAGATTTATCCCATTGTGGAACAGTGGCCCACAATCAATGATCGCGAGCCCCGCGTGAGCAGCCTCGGATTCGATACGTTGCATTCGATGCTCGTCGATTGCGTGCTGGCTCAGGTCGTTCAGCCTTCGCCAGGATGTGCGAAGCTCGGATTCCGCCCGATCGACTTCCAGTCCAACCTGTTGTGCTCGCATGGATCGTCGTGCTGCCAGTAGCTGCTGCGTTGCATTGAGCGCGACAGCGAGAATTCGGCCGCCACCGGACGGCTCTGCCGCCGCGAGCTCTTGCTTCAATCTTCGGATAGCGACGGAAAGATCCTCCTGAGCATTTCGCAATGCGTCGGCGCTCAGGCTATCGGTGCCGACAAGTCGATGGAGCTTTCGGTAGATCCGTGTCTGCTTGAAGACGAGATCGCATTCGGCCATGGAACGATGAGCGGCCTGCACTAGAACAGAGTCGCAGTGATGAAGGATGAACTGTGCCTTTGCCCGGGGCAGCAGCACACGCGCAACTTCCCCTAGGCTCTCTGCTGTATTGCCATATTCCAATGCATATTGGCCGAACACAGCGTCGAAGCTTCCGGCGTCGAACGGGAGCTTCTCGTTCGCGACGCCAGGGTGGAACTGCACCCCTTCAAACCGGCGAACACCGTCTGCCACATGGCGCTTCGGGTCGATCTGCGCCAAGTCCGTCGCATCAATCCCCCATTGCGCACCCTTTCGATCTCGCGCGTTGAGAGCAATCAAGGGCAGAACGCCATTGCCGGTTCCTATGTCAAGCAAACGAGCCTGTGTGGGAAGTTCTTCAAAGAAGGTCTCCCAAGCATCACGAATCTCCAGGTCATAAAGGCCGTCCACGCCCGCCGGCCCGGTGGCAACGCCACCGCCACGGTAGAAGGTCTCCCACTGTTCCAAGCTCAAGGCTCAGCTCCCTGTTTGGTGCGGTAACGAAGAGTGCGCGCAGCTGCACTACTGACTGCTTCACCAGTGGTCTCATGCAGGTGCGACATCGAGCGCAAGGCATGGACGCTCTCGCTCAGACTTGCTGGTATCTAGTATAGGTCGATCGCTGCGCGGGTGACGTGGCTTGGAAGCCGGGGGCGACTATCCTTCTTTTCTATCGTCAGAAGCGACCAACAGGGATCCCGCATGAGCACACACCTCGATTCGCTTGCGCACGCCGCGGCCCGTGCAGCGCAGCAGGGCCAGTGGCGAGAGGCGGAGCGCCTCTGGTTACAGGTTCGCGCCCTGCAGCCGAATCATCCTCAAGCCTTGCACAGTCTGGGCATGCATGCGTTCCAGCGCGGGAATCTCGAAGAAGCCATCGAGTTTCTCAAGCACGCTCACTTGACGGCCCCCAAGGAGCCCATGATTCTGGTGAGCTTGGCAACGGTGCTCCGAGAGCAGGGAGATCATCAGGCCGAAGCCGATGTGATTGAGACTGCACTTGCCGTCGAGCCCTACTGCTGGCCAGCCTTGCTATCGAAGGCGCAACTGATCGAACGCAGGCAAGGCCATCGGGCCGCCGCAGAGGTGTATCGAAATGTGCTGAGGATTGCCCCTCCGGAGGCGCAGCGCCCCCCGGCGTTACGTGCTGCGCTCGCGCACGCAAAGGAGTGCATCGATCGAACGGGACGGGAACTCACCGAGTTCCTGGAGCATCGCTTGGGGGCGCGCATTGACAGACTGCGGCCCGAGGAAGCGGAGCGCTGGCGGGAGGCGGGCGCTTGGGTGGCTGGTCAGAGCCAGCCTTACCATTCGATGCCGAACCGGCTCCTGGTTCCTCGCCTGCCGGCGGTCCCGTTTTTCGATCGGTCGCAGTTTCCCTGGGTGCCTGCTCTGGAGGCAATGACGCCAGAGATCGTTCAAGAGTTACTCGCTGTACACGCTCAGTCGCAGGATGACTTCGCACCCTACGTGGCCTATGAGCCGGGCACCCCCGTCAACCAATGGCGCGAGCTGAATCACTCCAGACGTTGGAGCAGTTATTTCCTGTGGCGAAACGGCGACGCGGTTCATGAGCACCAGCTTCAATGCCCACGTACCTCAGCGGCGCTTCGCGAAATCGAAATGGCTGAAATTGGGGGGCTTTGCCCAAACGCGATGTTCTCGGCCCTGGCGGCCCATACGGCCATACCTCCACACCACGGCGAAACCAACGCGCGGCTGGTCGTGCATCTACCTTTGGTGGTGCCGGACGGCTGTCTGTATCGAGTGGGGTTCGAGAAGCGACAATGGAAGGTCGGCGAAGTTCTGATCTTCGACGACAGCATCGAGCATGAGGCCCGGAACGACAGCGATGAACTGAGGGTCGTCCTCATCTTTGACGTCTGGAATCCCCTTCTTTCGCTGGCCGAGCGCGATATGGTTCGGGAAATCAGCGTTGCATTGCCTGACTTCCAACTAGGCTCCTGACAGGAGATCCCTCAGAGCAAGACTAGCCGGTTGTTTGGTCGACCTTGAGAGCTGTGTCCGACTCATGCGTTACGAGCTCGCGTCTCGCGCCATCACGAATGGGTCGAAGAAAGCATCAGGCGACGCGTGAATCAGTCAGTTCAGGGTGCGCGATGGGGGAGCGCCCGACCTTTTTGCATTGGCCTTGAGCCTGCCAGATTGGATCGCCCAAAAAAGAAAGCGGCGGGCACGAGGCCCGCCGCTTTCGAAGACACTCTCAGCCGAAGCTGATCAGAAACGGACGTTGATGCTGGTGAAGATGAAGCGGCCCAGCTGATCATAGCCGCCCGGTGCGTTCGCGTTGAGCGCGTTGTCCACGCCCACCAGCGGCGGCTCCTTGTCGGCGATGTTGTTGATGCCCAAGGTCAGGTCGATGTTGTCGGCCAGCGCCAGCGAGCCCGA
Source organism: Aquimonas sp. (assembly GCA_044344935.1). Lineage (GTDB taxonomy): Bacteria > Pseudomonadota > Gammaproteobacteria > Xanthomonadales > Xanthomonadaceae > Aquimonas. The sequence continues at coordinate 3,346 of JBIJCA010000297.1, forward strand.
CAGGTCGATGTAGCTGTAGCCGGGGATGCCGCCCTTGGCCGCAACAAGCAGATCGTCTTCCAGCGGTTCGCCATCGACTCCGACGTAGTCCATCTCGCCGAAATAGCGCCACCGCATGTTCAGCGACCAGCTGTCACGCGAGTAGCGCACGTTGGCGATATGACGCCAATCGTTGTTCTGGCAGCTCTCGTTGATCAGGCCAGCGCAGTCGAACTCCGTGTTGGGGACACCCGGCAGCGGCGAGCTCCTCTGTTCGAGGATCTTGGTGCCGACGAAGTTCGTGAAGAACCGACCGCCCAGGGCCTCGAAGGTGTAGTTGACGTTCAGGTCGATACCGTTGGTGGCCAGCTCGCCGAAGTTCTGCGTCGTGTTGCGGACGAAGTTCTCGTCGTCGAGCCAGATGTCGCCATCGGGGCCGCGCTGGATCAGGTTACACACGCCCGGCAGACCGGTGTCCAAGCAGGTGCGCAGAATGGTCGCCGCGCCGATGCCGGTGATCGTGTCTTCGATTTCGATGTCGTAGTAATCGAGTGCGAACGACAGGTCCTCGGTGGGGGTGAAGACCACGCCCACGGTGTAGGTGTCGGCCTGCTCCGGCGTCAGGTTCGGATTACCGCCAATGAACTGGTTGTTCTGGCCGGCAGGGTTACTCGGAATTCTGCCGTATTGAGCAGCCGTGACGCCGGTGCGTGCGCACTCCGCGGCTGAACGGGTTGGGGTGGCGCCCGCACAGGGATCCGCACCTGCGAACAGCGCGGTACGCTGCAGCGAGAACAGGTCGTTGATGCCAGGCGCACGGATGGCGCGGTTGTAGCCGACACGGGGACGGAACAGCCCGATTTCGCTGATGAAGCCCAGCTTGTAGGTGTTGGCGCCGCCAGAGCGGTCGTAGTCGGAATAGCGGTAGCCGAGATCGAAATCAAGCGATTTGAAGACGCCATCGCCCACGAACAAGGGGACCAGGGCCTCCATGAACACTTCGTTGACCTTGGTTTCGCCATTGATAGGCGGCGCAGAAGAGCCCGCACCGGCGAAGTTTCCGGCCGCGCTGTCGTTGTCCGACACGGAGGCGAAGGATTCGCGGCGATGCTCCACACCGAAGACGCCGAAGATCGTCGAGCCGCCGGCAGTCGGGAGACCGATGCCAAAATCACCCGTTGCGAAGGCGTTGAAGACTTCCAGCTCGGTGTCGGTCTTGTTGAAGCTGACGCCGGCCAGCGCGTTCGCTGCTTCCTGCGTCACGCCGCCGTCACGCCACACGTTCCAGGGGAGGCAACCCGTGAACGAACCGGCCGGGCAGCCGAGCAGGCCGTTGGTGATGCGCGAGATCAGGAAGTCGTTGTAGCCCTGGGTGTCGTTTGAGGTACGCGAAAAGAGGTAAGACGCGTCGTAGTTCCAGGTGGAACCGATGTTGCCCTTAGCGCCAACCACGAAGCGGTAGGACAGGTCGGACGTATCGGTGCGACGGGGGCCGCCCTCGACGTTGCGGCGCAGTACATTCACCTGGAAGGGCTGGGTTGGATCCAGGCCCAAGTCACGGCACAGGCTGCCGAAGATCGGATTGGCGCAACTCTGGCCGCGCAGCGCCACGTTGAACGCGCCTGACTCGGCGATCTGTGAGCTGTCCTTGCGGTTCACCAGCATGGCTTCGAAGTACGGGGTGAAGAACTCGTTCACCTCGTAGCTGATCGCGGTGCCGGCGGTATAGCGCTCGTCCGGGCGCTGGTAGTAGTTCGGCGGCGCGTAGTTGTACAGATTACGAACGCCATTCGCCCAACGGCCGGCGCTGTTGAAGCTCGCAAAACCGAGCGTGCGCACGCCGGTCTGAGCAACCAGGAAGTTACCCGTGTCGCTGGTCGCGGAGCCGCCGCAGGCGGTGCCCGCCGCGTTCAGGGCGCACGAAGCGTAGTCGCGGTCAGCATGGAACAGCGGATCGTTCTCGCGATAGGTCACCCACGCCATGGCGTGGCCGGAGCCATCGCCAATGCGGCCGCCCCACGCCAGATCAAGGTTCTTGCTGGCGCCGTCCAGGCCGGAGTTGCCGTCCTCGAACGCAAAGCCGCTGGTACGCTGCAGGCCCTGCATGTACTCGTTGCGGTTGTCGTGCTGGTAAGCCGAGTAGCCCGCATTGATGCT
>JBIJCA010000311.1:0-4925 GCA_044344935.1 Aquimonas sp.
ATGCCGAGCTCGCCTTTGCGGCCGCGGAGGTTGTGCTCCTCGACCAGGGCCTGCAGCGCGTCGAGCTTCTCGAGCAGGGCGCCGATGCGGCCGCCGTAGGTGGTGGCCGCCTTGGCCGCGCTGGCCGCCGAACCGCCGGTGCTGGCCCGCACCACCGCGACCTCGGTGTTCGGCGTGGCGGTGCGGACGAAGTTGCGGTCGCCGATGTTGCCGACCGTGCTGAAGCCCGCGGCGGTGACGCTGGACATCGCGGACCCCCCGGCGGGCGCCCGGGCCCGCTCGCGGGAGCGTATCGGAATCGGGCGCGCCCGGCTGCAGGGCATCGGCGCGCGGGTACAGGGCAGGGCCGCGACCCGGGCGCCCGGCCGGCGTCCCCCGTCCGGCCTGCCCCCGCGTCCCCCTGGAGGACCCGTGCGCGTCGCCCTCGGTGCCGTGCTCCTCACCCTCGCCCTCACGCTCTCCTGCACCGCCGGCGCCGGCGGGGGCGCCGCCCTCGCCCCCGACCGCGCCCCGCAGACGGTCGCCGCCCCCGCGCCCGGCCCCGGGCAGCGGGTCGCGGTCTTCGCCGGCGGCTGCTTCTGGTGCATGGAGAAGCCCTTCGACCAGATGCCTGGCGTGCTCTCGACGACTTCCGGCTATGCGGGCGGTGCGGTCGAAAGCCCGAGCTACGAGCAGGTGTCGTCGGGCGGCACCGGCCATATCGAAGTCGTCGAGGTGCGCTTCGATCCGAGCAAGGTTACCTATGCCCAGCTGCTGAACACGTTCTGGCGCAATGTCGACCCGCTGGCCGTGAACCGCCAGTTCTGCGACGCCGGGCCGCAGTACCGCAGCGCCGTGTTCGCGCTCGACGAGGAGCAGCGCGCCCTGGCCGAAGCCAGCCGCGACGAACTCTCGAAGCGCTTCGGCCGCGAAGTCGCCACCGAGGTGCTGCCGGCCGCGCGCTTCTGGCCGGCCGAGGACTACCACCAGGACTACTACCTCAAGAATCCGATCCGCTACAGCTACTACCGCAGCCGCTGCGGCCGCGATGCGCGGCTCAAGGATCTTTGGGGGGAGTAGGGCGAAACCGGCAGCCAAAGATCGGCCCGCGCTGCGCATGGGGTGGGTTTTGACCCACCGGCGCTTGACCCTGGCCCCGGTCATGGAAGGCTTGGGACACCGAAGCTCTGACCTTGCCTCGGTCATGGAAGCACCGGCCCACCGGCGCTCGACCCGCGCGGCAAGCGCCCGATGCCGCGATGTTGGGCATCGCCTTCGGCTCCGCCCAACCTACCCGATCGATCCAGCCAACCCGATCGTTTCGGCGCGGCCCATAGGGTGGGTCTTGACCCACCGGCGCTCGGCTCTGGCCTCGGTCATGGAAGCCTTGGGACACCGAAGCTCTGACCTGGCCTCGGTCACGGAAGCCTTGGGACACCGGAGCTCTGACCTGGCGTCGGTCATGGAAGCGCCGGCCCACCGGCCCACGACCCGCTCGGCAAGCGCCGGACGCCGCGATGTTGGGCATCGCCTTCGGCTCCGCCCAACCTACCCGATCGATTCAATAAACCCGATCTTTTCGGCGCGGCTCATAGGGTGGGTCTTGACCCACCGAACCTCGACGCTCGCCGCGGCTTCGCCCGTGGCGAGCGGGGCAATTCTTCGCGGCGCACGATGCTAGGAGCGAGTGATTGCGGAAAGTCTGCGCTCCTGGTGGGTCAAGACCCACCCTATGCAGGCGTCAACAGCGTCGGGGCTTTGGTGGGCCAGGGCCCACCCTATGCGTGCTTTGCGGTCATCGCGCCTCGCCCCGGCCCGAGGCGCTTGCGCTTTCATAGGGTGGGTCTTGACCCACCGAACCTCGACGCTCGCCGCGGCTTCGCCCGTGGCGCGCGGGGCAATTCTTCGCGGCGCACGATGCTAGTGGCGAGTGATTCCGAAAAGTCTGCGCTCCTGGTGGGTCAAGACCCACCCTATGCAGGCATCGAGAGCGTCGGAGCTGTGGTGGGTCAAGACCCACCCTATGCAGGCATCAAGAGTGTCGGGGCCTTGGTGGGCCAGGGCGCACTCCCGGGCGCTAGCTCATGTCTCGCCGCGGCGGATTCAGAGGCAACAGGGATTCGCCTGCACACAGCCACAGCTGATCGCCGGGTTTCGGCTGCAGGGCGTAGCCGCCGGTGAACGCGCTGAAGGCGGGCAACATCAGGCGCTGGCCGCGCAGCCAGAATGCAGGCAGGCGCGGCGGCAGGCCGGGCTGGCGCAGGCGCAGCACGGGATGCAGATGTCCGCAGAGCACTATCGCCTGCGACTTCGAAGCGTCCGCTTCGGCGAGGTCGGCTGGCGGTTCATGGTGCAGCCGGAGCGGGCCGAGGGGCGTGGCCTCTTCCAGCATCTGCATGCCCTCGAATTCACCGGCGCCGCGCAGCGCACGATCGTGGTTGCCGAGCACGGCCGCGAAGCGCAGCCCGGCATGGCGAGCGATGAACTCCCGCCACTGCTGGCGCCAGTGCGCGTGCTCGGGCAAGGGGCCGTGGATCAGATCGCCCAGCACGATGACGTGCGCGGGTTGGTGATGTTCGATCAGCGCGGACAGCCGCGCGAGATCCTGGGCGGTGCCGCCGGCGGGCAGGGCGATGCCGGCGCGGCGGAACGCATCGCCCTTGCCGAGGTGCAGGTCGGCCAGCAGCAGGGTGCTGAGCGCGGGTACATGTACGGCGCGCTCGGGCAGCAGTTCGAGCCGAAGGCCGCCCAGCGCCAGCCCAGCGGATCGGCCTTCCATCGCGCCGCTTTCTGTTCCTTCAGGGCGCATGGGTTCCGCCGTCCTCAGAGAGATCCACCGTGCACGCCTCGGCCCCCGTCCGTTGGGTGCGCGTGGTGCGGCGTCCGCGCGCAGGCCGGTTGGCGCGCGCTTCCAGCGCATCCGCCGCGCGCTCGATGCGGGTGCGCCAGTCCTCGCTGCTGAGCGCGCCCTTCTGGGTCTCGGCCCACAGCGGAAACGACAGCGGCGTCAGCGTGTCGGGCTGGCACAGCTGCAGGCGCTCACCGGCGATGCCTTCGAGCAGGGCGCCAAGCTGGGGCAGGGCGAGTTCGCCGTCCAGCACTTCGCGCTCGGCGAGCTTGAGCAGCAGGTGCTCCGGGTCGAACTGGCGCAGCACCTCGTAGATAAGGCTGCTGGAGGCCTGCAGCTGGCGCATCGAGCGCGCCGCGCGGCCGGGCTGATTGGGCGGCAGCAGACCGGCGATGCGCGCGATGTCGCGGAACTGGCGCTTGGCCAGCTCAGCGAGATTGAGCGAGGCGCGCACGTCGCGTTCGAGATGCTCGGGCGACAGCAGAACGCGCAGCAGCGGTTCGTCGATGTCGGCGCGCGGCGCGATGCCCAGCAGCAGGCCGTAGTCGTTGGCGGCGAAGCGCACGCTGGCGGCGCGCTGCTGCGTGTAGCGTGCGGCCAGAAGCGCGGCCAGGCCTTCGTGCACCAGTCGCCCGGCGAAGGGATACAGGGCCAGCAGCAGGCCGCCGCGCTCGGGGATCACTTCGACCAGCAGCGCATCGCGCTTCGGCAGGGCCGACAGCCGCGACTGCAGCGTCAGCATCGGCCGCGCGGCCTGCATCTCCGCACTCGCGTGCGCGCCGTCGGCCAGCAGCGCGCGGACCTCGGCGCCGAGCAGGGTCGACAGCGGCATGCGCCCGCCCATCCAGCGCGGCACGCTGCCGCGCGCGCCGCTGGCCGCGCGCACGTAGGCGGTCATGTCTTTCAGGCGCACCAGCTCCAGCAGCTTGCCGGCGAACAGGAAGACCTCGCCGGGGTTCAATCGCCCGATGAAGCTCTCTTCGACCGCGCCGAGGTCGCCGCCGCTGACGTACTTCACCCGCAGCGCGCCGTCGCTGGTGATGGTGCCGATCGACAGCCGATGGCGCAGGGTCTGGCGTGGCTCGCGCAGCACGCGCAGATCGCCGGCATCGCGTTCGACGCGGCGGAATTCCGGGTACTGCTGCAGGGCGCTGCCGCCGCGCTCGATGAAGTCGAGCACGGCCTCGAAGTCGCTGCGTTCGAGGTCGGCGAAGGCTGCGCTCGAGCGCACTTCGTCGAACGCAGCCTCGGGCGCGAAGCCGCCGCCCGCAGCCAGGGTGACGAGATGCTGGGCCAGCACGTCGAGGCAGTGCTGCAGCGGCCGCCGTGCTTCGAGTTCGCCGCGCTCAAGCGCGCGCCGCGCGGCGGCGAACTCGACCAGCTCCAGCCCGTGCGTGGGCACGCAGAGCAGGCGCGACTGCAGGCCCGGCGCGTGGCCGGCGCGGCCTGCACGCTGCAGCAGGCGGGCGAGGCCCTTGGGGCTGCCGACCTGGATGACCTGATCGACCGCAGGAAAATCCACACCGAGGTCCAGACTTGAGGTCGCGACCACGCAGCGCAGGCGCTGCGCGCGTAAGCCCTCCTCGACCTGTTCGCGGATCGAACGGTCGAGCGAGCCGTGGTGAAGCGCGAGCGTGGCCTCGTCTTCGAGCCACACCGCCGACAGCGCGCGGTGCCACAGCTCGGCCTGGGCGCGGGTGTTGGTGAACAGCAGGCTGGAGCGCGCGGCGAAAATCCGCGGCAGCACTTGATCGAGCTGCGACAGGCCCAGATGGCCGGCGAAGGGAAAGCGTCGGCCCTCGCGCGGCAGCACGGTGTCGATTTGCGGTGGCGGCTGCTTGAGCGTATGTGCCGAGACGTGCAGCAGGCGCGCCTCGGGCGCCTGCGGGCAAAGCGTGCGCAGGGCTTCGTCGGCATTGCCGAGCGTGGCCGACAGGCCCCAGCGGCGCAGCTTCGGATTCAGCGCCTGCAGGCGCGCGAGGCAGAGCTCCAGCAGCACGCCGCGCTTGCTGCCCAAAAGCTCATGCCATTCGTCGACGACGACGGCGGACAGGCCTGCAAGCACGTCCGCGGTGTCGGCGTAGCTGAGCAGCAGCGC
>JBIJCA010000396.1:0-3378 GCA_044344935.1 Aquimonas sp.
TGCTGGGCAGCTTCGGCACCGCCGGTGTGCCAGGCACGGCGACCGTCATGGTGACCCTCGTGCTGAGCGCGGCCAATCTGCCGCTGGAGGGGCTGGCCTTCATCATCGCCATCGACCGCGTCATCGACATGGTTCGCACCATGACCAATGTCACCGGACAGATGCTGGTGCCGGTGCTGGTGGCCCGCGAGACCGGCATGCTCGACATGGAGCAGTACCAGCGCGCGGTGGCGCCGGCAGAGTTCGAGGGGGCGATGGTCGAAGAGCGGCTTTGAGGGGCTTGAAGCGATCGCGCCCGCTAAACTGCCGGCCTCATGACCCAGCACGGACTCTTCGCCGAACCCGAAGCGCTCAAGCCGCTGGCCGAGCGTATGCGGCCGCGCGCGCTGGACGAGGTGGTCGGGCAGTCGCGGCTGATGGCCGAGGGCAGCGCGTTCCGGCGCGCCGTCGAGAGCGGGCGTCTGCATTCGATGGTGCTGTGGGGCCCGCCGGGTTGCGGCAAGACCACGCTGGCGCTGCTGCTGGCGCGCTATGCGCAGGCGCGCTTCGAGTCGGTGTCGGCGGTCATGTCGGGCCTGCCCGAGGTGCGCCGCGTGCTCGCCGAGGCCGAGGCGCGCTTCAAGGCGGGCGAGCGCACACTGCTGTTCGTCGACGAGGTGCACCGGTTCAACAAGGCGCAGCAGGATGCCTTCCTGCCGCATATCGAGCGCGGCTACATCCTGTTCGTTGGCGCCACCACCGAGAACCCGAGCTTCGAGCTGAACTCGGCTTTGCTGTCGCGCTGCCGCGTGCACGTGCTGGAAGGCGTGGTGCCGGCGGAGATCGTGCAGGCGCTGAACCGGGCGCTGGCGGACGGCGAGCGCGGTCTCGGCGGCCGCGGTCTCAGTGCGTCGGCAGAAAATCTCCAGTTGATTGCCGAAGCCGCGGACGGCGACGTGCGTCGCGCGCTCACGCTGCTGGAAATCGCCGCGGAACTCGCGGAAGGCGAGGGCGGTGAAATCAGCGAAGCCACCCTGACCCAGGTGCTCGCCGACCGCACGCGCCGCTTCGACAAAGGCGGCGAGCAGTTCTACGACCAGATCTCGGCCCTGCACAAGTGCGTGCGCAGCTCCAACCCGGACGCCGCGCTGTACTGGCTTTGTCGCATGCTCGACGGCGGCTGTGATCCGAGCTATCTGGCGCGTCGCCTGCTGCGCATGAGCATCGAGGACATCGGCCTGGCCGACCCGCGCGCGCAGCAGATGGCACTGGAAGCCTGGGACATCTTCGAGCGCCTCGGAAGCCCCGAAGGCGAACTCGCGCTGGCCCAGCTCACCCTGTACATGGCCAGCACCGCCAAGAGCAACGCCGGCTACGTCGCCTACAAGGCAGCCGCTGCCGAAGTGCGCGGCTCGGGCACGCTGGACGTGCCCCTGCACCTGCGCAATGCCCCGACCAAGCTGATGAAGTCGCTCGGCTACGGCGAGCAGTACCAGTACGACCACGACGTGGAAGGCGGTGTCGCGCTGGAGCAGACCGGCTTTCCCGATGCATTGGGTGAACAGGTCTACTACCAGCCGGTGGCGCGAGGGCTCGAATCGAAACTGAAGGACAAGCTCGACGCCCTGCGCGCCGCGCGTGCACAGGCGCGTGCGGATGCCGGCCGAGGCAGCGCATGAGCGGCCTGCACACCCTGCTGCTGGTGATGGCGGGCGGCGCGCTCGGCGCCGGTGCGCGCTTCCTGATCGGCGACTGGCTGCTGCGCCAGCTCGGCACCGGTTTTCCCTGGGGCACCTTCGCGGTGAACCTGCTGGGCAGCTTCGGCGCCGGCCTGCTGCTGGTCTGGCTGCAGAAACCCGAGATGGCGCCCTGGCTGCGGCCCTTGTTGATGACGGGCCTGCTAGGTGGCCTGACCACGTACTCGGCACTGATGGTCGACTGCCTGCTGCTGTGGCGTGAGCTGGAGCGCCCCGGGCTCGCCCTCATCTACCTCGGGCTGACGCTCGTCCTCGGCGTGGCTGCGCTGCTGGGCGGCTGGCTGCTGGGGCAGCTGCTGCGCGGCTGAGAGGGATTTCCGGCGACCGAAGCGTTCGCTTTCGCTGCGCTGATGACTTCCCACTGTTGATGCCCGCGCCGGGCCCGTACTTTTCAGGCTGGCGCGCCTGCTTCCACCATGCGGAGGCGCCATGTGGCACGAGCTGGATGCACTGCTGGCGACGCTGGCCGAACGCATCGGTGCAGGCGAGTCGATCGCTACTGTGCTGTTGCCCGATGCGCTGCGCGAGCACCCCGAGGTGCTGGGCATGCTGCGCTTCGCGCGCGTGGCGCAGGTGCTGGACCGACATCAGGAAACGCCCGAGCCCGAGGCGGTCGCAGCGCCTGCTGCGATCGGCCCCTGGCGGGTGCTGCGCCTGCTCGGCCGCGGCGGTATGGGCGAGGTCTGGCTGGGCGAGCGCAGCGATGGTGTCGTCGACCAGCAGGTCGCGATCAAGCGCGTGCGCGGCGCCAGTCCGGCCTTCGTGCGTCGGCTGCTGGCCGAGCGCCGCATCCTCGCGCGGCTGTCGCATCCGAACATCGCCCGCTTCATCGACGCCGGTGTCGACCTCGACGCCCAGCCCTGGATGGCGCTGGAGTACGTGCAGGGCGGTGATCTCTCGACATGGTGCAGTGAGCCGCAGCCGGATCTGCGCGCGCGCCTCGAGCTGTTCCTGAAGATCTGTTCGGCGGTGGATCACGCCCATCGCCTGCTCGTGGTGCATCGGGACCTCAAGCCGGGCAACGTGCTGGTGGATGCGCAGGGTGAACCGCATCTGCTCGATTTCGGCGTTGCCAAGCTGCTCGACGAAGAGGCCGGCGAGACCACGCTGGCGGCACTGACCCCGGTCTGGGCGGCGCCTGAGCAGCTGCGCGGCGAGCCGGTCTCGACCGCCACCGATGTCTATGCCCTCGGCCTGCTGCTGTGTCGCCTGTTGAGCGGCGCGCTGCCGGCGTCGCGCGCCCGCGGCGATCTCGCCAGCCTGATGGCCGAGCTGGGCGAGGAAGACACCCAGCGCCCCAGTCGCCTGGCGCGCGCTGGTGAGGGGCTGCCGTATCCAGCCGAGCGGCTGGTCGGCGACCTCGACGCGATCTTCGCCAAGGCCCTGCGGCCGGAGCCGGCGGATCGCTACGGTTCGGCGGCGGCGCTCGCCGAGGATGTCGAGCGGCATCTGCAGTCGCGCCCCCTGGGCGCGCGCCAACGCGCTGGTACCGCTTCCCACGCTTTGCCCGCCGCAATCGCGGCGCGCTGAGCGTGGCCACCGCGGCCAGCGTCGCCGTGCTGTTGAGCCTCGGACTCGCGCTCTGGCAGGCCGATCGTGCGCGTAGCGAAGCCGAGCATGCGCAGGCACAGTCCGCCCGGGC
>JBIJCA010000300.1:0-5428 GCA_044344935.1 Aquimonas sp.
CGATGGCTGTGACGATCTGGCCGTTGGTACGCCCGGTGAAAGCTTCGATGAGACGCTGTTGCCGCCGCTCGGTGTTACGAGCGCCGGCTCAGTCACGCTGGTTCGCGGCCGGCTCGGCGGTGCAACCGGGCAAGGCGCCTTGAACGTCCCTTCTGAGGCAGATTTCGCGTTCGGCGGGGGAACCCTGGTTGGCGAAGGGATGAACTATGGCGAGGCACTGGCTATCGCCAACATCTTCAGCGCGAGCGGGACATCAAGCGAGCTTATCGTCGGCGCACCTGGAGTAGACCCGCTGTGCAGCTTTTACTGTGTAGATAGCAATGTGGTCGAAGTTCGCGCGGCAAGGGACTTCGCCCCACTTGAGCGTCGCGTTGGCTATGTGCTTCCCAGCATGCAGTACATCCTGCCGCTTCCCTCGACCGTGCGATTCGGCCGCGCGCTGGCGGCCGGCAACTTTGACGGCGATGGTCTTCCGGATGTTGCCATCGGTGTACCTAGCGACCCGCCGGATCGGTCGGGCGCAGTCGAGGTGCTCTACGGGGGCTTGCCACCGCTGGGCTCCGGCGGTCGGGTCTACTTCAAACAGAGCACGTCGGGCATTCCCGGCCTCGATGATCCGGGTGACCGATTTGGCAGTGTCCTCGCCGCCGGCGACTTCGACGGCGACGGGGACTCCGACCTGGTTATCGGTATCCCGGAGAAACGAAGTGATGCGAGCCTTCGTAGCGGCGCGCTGATCATCCGCGCCGGCAGGTCCGACGGCGTCAACGGATTCGGGATCAGCTCGAATTGGACCAACCCCGACGTCGGCCTACCCAACGCCGCGAGTGACCGCTTCGCGCAGTCGCTGGCCGTAGGCGACTTCAACGGCGATGGCTTCGATGATCTTGCCGCGGGCGCACCCGGCGTCAACACCTCGGGTGTGTCCAACTCCGGCGCGCTCGTCGTGCTGTACGGCAGCGCCAGCGGAATCGAGCTCACCGGCCGCCAGATCTGGCACAAGGGCAGCACCGGCATTCCCGGCGAACTCGGCGTCGACGAGGAGTTCGGCGCTGGCCTCGCCGCTGGCGACTTCAACGACGACGGCGTCGATGACCTGGTGGTCGCCATCCCGCAGCAGATCCTCGGCACGACACCACGCGGCGGCGTGCTGGTGATCTACGGCCGCCGCGCAGCGCCGCTGCCCAACGCCATCTTCGCCAACGGCTTCGAGTAGAGGGCGATCGTTTTCGACGGCCGCATCGACAGTCTCGCGCCCTGCCTCCTTCGTCGCCGACGCCGAGCGAACTGCAGACCCACCAAAGACACGGAGCATGACCATGAGCACCCGCACTGCCCTGCAATGGCGCTTTTGGTCGATCGAACACTGGCGCGCCACGCCGCCGCCTCGCGGCAACGCGCGGGCAATGAACGTCGCCGCTGGTCTGCTGGCGCTGATACTCGCCAGCCACGACGCATCGGCCGCCACCTGCACCGCCACCAGCGGCACCGGCAGTTGGATCGTGCCCACCACGTGGACCGGCTGCGCAGGCGGCGTGCCGGGCGCGGCCGACACCGCGCGCATCAACGGCGGCAGCACGATCACGATTCCGAGCGGCGAGAGCGTGACGGTGGCGGCGATCGACTTCGGCCCCACCGGTCTCGGCACTCTCAACGTCGACGGCACGCTCAGCGTCGGTGACGTCACCCACGGATTCGCCACGATCAACGGTCCCGGTGCGATCACGGTCACCGGCACCTACAACTGGAGCGGCAACGGCGCGCTGGCCGGCGTGCTGCAGGGCGGCATCGCGCCGCCGCTGACCTTCGCGCCCGGCTCGGTCTGGAACCTCACGGGCAACTCGATGCCGCTGCGGCGGCGCGCCGTCGTGCAACAAGGCGTGGCGAACTTCAGCGCTGGCAACCTCGACTGTTCCGACACGGTGAGCTGGCAAATCGCCTCGAGCGCAACACTCGCGATCAGCCACGAAGGCCGCATTGGCAACCAGGCTGTCGGCTGCCAGATCCGCAATAACGGCACGATCCGCAAGACCGGTGCCGGCACCACGTTTCGCATCAACGACTCGCGCATCAGGCTGGACAACCACGGCCTGATCGAAGTGCTCTCCGGCACCTTCAGCTTCGAGGGCTCCGGCGGCCCGACGAATCACAGCGGCACGTTCCGCACGAGTGCAGGCGCGACCCTGGTCGCGCCCACGACCACGGCGAACTTCGATGCGGGCACACGCTTCGAAGGGGGCGGCTCGGTCACCTTCACCGGCGGCGGTGGCCCACGGACGTTCAACACCAGCGTGGACTTCGAGGGGCCCGTGATCCTCGCGGGGTCAGGTGGCACGTCCGATCTCGTTGTGGCCGCGGGCGTCAGCCTCGGCTTCCTCGCGGGCCTGGATTGGCAACAAGGCAGGCTTGCCGGCCCAGGAACCTATCGCGTGCCCAGCGCGCGCACGCTGACCTTGAGCGGCACGCAGCAGAAGGTGCTGTTCAGCGGGGCACAGCTGATTCTGGAAGGCAGCACCGTCTGGCAGGGCGGCAACCTGGTGCTGTCCGCCCCACCGACGCTGCCGCTCACCCGCTTGTTCATCGCCCAGGGTGCGGATTTCCAGGTGCAGTTCCGCCCAGCCACGATCGACTTCGGCAACGGCGATCCGCTGTTCGAGAACGCCGGCACCTTCACCGCGACGGCCAACGCGGCTGCCGGCCCACTCACTTTCACCTCCGGCACCGGCGACTCGCTGATCAATCGTGGCACGACGCGACTGGCCGGCGCGGTCACCGTGCAGCGTCGCTGGCGCCAGACCGGCGGCGTGTTCGAACTGCAGGACGCGCAGCTCACCGTACCCGGGACCCCGCTGCGCCCGCTGACGCTTGACGGCGGCCGCCTGACCGGCACCGGCCGGATCACCGGCGATGTGCTCAACACCGCCGCCGTACTCGCTCCGGGTTCCAGCAGCGCCCCCGGCTCGCTGGAAATCGCCGGCCGCTACACCGAAGCCGCGGGCGCGCGGCTTGCCTTCCGCGTCGGCGGTGTGGCGACAGGCGAGTACGACGAACTTCTGCTGTCGGGCCCCTTCGGCACCGCGGCCATCGCCGGCACGCTGGCCGTGCAGCGCCTCGGCGGCTACCAGTTCGCGCCGAACGACTCGGTGCCGATCCTGATCGCCAACGCGCGCACCGGCGCCTTCAGCGCGGTCGAACTCGACCCCGGCTTCGCGCCGCCGCCACTGGTACAGCAGTTGGCGGGCGGTGTCGTGCTGGGCCTGACGACAGGTCTGTTTCGCGACGGTTTCGAAGTCCCCTGAACCTGCCGCTCGGCTGAGCGGCGAAGACCCGCGCTCCGCCACCAGACCGATTCCTTCGGAAGAGAGGTCTTTGCGAGGCGCATGGCAGAGAGATGCACCCACTGCCGTGAACTGCATCGGATGACGTGCTGCTGCAGCACTGGCGAGTCGAACCCGACAGCGTTCGATGCTGTGCCTCCAGCGGCGTGTACGTCCGACCAAAGCGATTTCGCGCCTGCCCCGGCCGTCGTCCTGCGGAGGTGCAGCCTCGATTTCGCCCATCCATCTCCGCACGACTCATGAGGTGATCCGAATGAACAGCACACGCCCGCAGATCGATTCGACGCGCCGCAGATTTCTTGCTTCAGGCAGCGGCATCGCGGCCGCCGCCGTATGCCTGGGCGGCGCCGTCGCACCCGCGGCCCAGGCAGCGCCTCCTCAATGCGCCAGCGACAAGAGCAGTGACGCCTTCCACGGCGAGTTCGGCGCCTTGCGCCTTGCACTGGTCGGCGACGACGCACGCCAGACCGCAGTACCGGTGATGATCAGCGCGCCCGCTGCTCGCGCCTCGATCGACCTGAGTGGAAACACTCCGCAAATCCGCATCGGCGTCGGCAGTTCAGCGGTGTTCCTTGAACCGAAGGGCGTGCGACTGAAGGCGGACCGCAGCCCACGCCGCTGGAGCGAAACATCGGTTGCCGCCCTGCTCGACGAGCTGGCGTCCAGCCCGACGCATCTCGGCGACCTGTTCGCACTGAGAACGGCTGCGTTCGCGCTGTATCCGGAGTATCTGGCGCGCACCAGCAAGACCAGCAGCAAGGCCCTGGCGCAAAGCCAGGCGCGCAGAGGCTCGCAGATCGCGGCATTTGGAAGAAAGCGCAAGGAGGACAACTGCAAGCTGGAGAACGTCGTCGAGGAAACCACCCGGACGGTGCGCAGGACGGTGGACGTGGTCCTGACCGCTGCCGAGCGCTACGCGGCCTGCAGCGATCGCTGCGACCGACGCTTTCTTGCCCGCGGTCGCGAGGATCTGGTCGGCTTCGGACTTTGCGAAGCCGACTGCGTGGCCTCGGGTTTCGTCGACCTTGTCGTAGGCACCATCGAACTGGTGGAGACCGTCGTCGAGACGGTCACACGGCAGGTGCTCATCTGTGCGGAGCGCCCGCTCAAGGACCATCTGATCGACCCGCTCCGGGGACGCTTCGACGCGCGCCCGCACGCGGGCCTGCTGGCCGGAGCGACGGGCGTCCAGGCCGCCATTCCAGCGGATGTGCTCGCCAAGGCCACCGATGTGCTGGTGAAGATGGTCAAGACCCTCCCCGCGGCCATCCAATGCGTCGCCACGGGCCAGTGGTCGATCACCGAGCTGCAGACTGTCGGCGTGGACGTCGCAGGTATCGGACAGATACCGCTGGGCATCACCGTGTGCATGGACCACGAATGCGCCATGAAGCTGATCGGGGCCGGACTGGGGGCGGAAGCCTTCAGCATCATCTCCTCGCTGATCGCACTGGCCAGCGGCGGCGGCGTGGCGGGCGCTGTCGCAGCAGCCGGCATCACCGGAGCCGCAGCGGCCGTCGTCGTCCAGGTCGTACTGGCCATGCTCGCCGTGCTGATCGTCCTGCTGGTGCACTTGATGATCGTCGCCGGCCAGATCGTGATGTACGAAAGCTTTGGCCTGATCGAGCAGGGGATCTGCATCACCCACCCCTCGCTGCCGGTCATCCTCGCGGGTGTCGCCAATCCGCTGCTCGGCCTGCTGGCCCTCGGCAACATGCCACTGGTGGTGACACCGCGCGGTTAGGGAAGCTGCGATCCATCGCTGCATGCGCGCCAGGGACGGCGCGCCTTGCGTCCTTCCCGCAAACGAATGACGCCGGGCAAGGCTTGGCCCAGCATTCCCGGGGATACGCGCCTCCGCTCGGCCGCCAGCGGTGCGCGACACGCGCACCTACACCTCTGAGCGACGCCGCCCCCGAATGGAAGCCGCGAAATCTGTCGCATGGCGTGCGCCTGCGGCGCACCGCCACGCCTCGGCCACCGTGCGTCTGCGGCGCACCACGCCCAACCGCATCGCCCCCGCCCCCCACGTGCCAAGCCTGTGACCACCGCCTTGATCTCGCCACCACCCTGCCCCGGTATACTCCGCG
>JBIJCA010000302.1:0-5392 GCA_044344935.1 Aquimonas sp.
CTGATGGGCGTTCGGCAAGGTAGAGCCATCCTGGATTCAGGCCACCCAATGACACTGGCCCCGCCGGCTCGGAGCATGGAGGCTTCGTCAATCCCTTCGTCGCCACCGCTGCCCATGCCCCCCATCGACCTCCGCTCCGACACCGTCACCCGTCCGACCGCTGCGATGCGCGCGGCGATGTTGGCCGCTGATGTGGGTGATGACGTGTACGGCGATGACCCGACCGTCAACGCGCTGCAGGTGAAGCTTGCCGACCTGCTCGGTTTCGAGGCGGGGCTGTTCGTGCCGTCGGGCACGCAGTCGAACCTGCTGGCGCTGATGGCGCACTGCGAGCGCGGCGACGAGTACATCGTCGGCATGGATGCGCACACCTACAAGTACGAGGGCGGGGGTGCGGCGGTGCTGGGCTCGATCCAGCCGCAGCCGCTGCCGCAGGCGGGCGATGGTTCGATTCCGCTGGACGCGGTGCGCGCAGCGATCAAGCCGATCGATCCGCATTTCGCGCGCACCAAGATCCTTTGCCTTGAGAACACCTGGCACGGCCGGCCGCTGCCCTTGGACTACCTCGGCGAGGCGCGCGCGCTGTGCGATGCGCGCGGGCTCGGGCTGCACCTCGACGGCGCGCGCCTGTTCAATGCAGCGGTAGCGCAGGGCGTGTCGGCTGCCGAGATCACCCGGCACTTCGACAGCGTCTCGGTGTGCCTGTCGAAGGGTCTGGGCGCGCCGGTCGGCTCGGTTCTGCTGGGGAGCGCCGCGCTGATCGACAAGGCGCGGCGCTGGCGCAAGGTGCTGGGCGGCGGCTGGCGGCAGGCGGGCATTCTCGCTGCGGGCTGCAGCTATGCGCTGGATCATCATGTCGAGCGTCTGGCCGACGACCATCGGCGTGCTGCTGAGCTGGCGCGCGGGCTGGAGGCGTTGGGCCTCAAGGTCGAGGCAACCCCGACCAATCTGCTGTTCGTGCACGTGCCGGAGGCGCAGCTTGATGCGCTGCGTGCAGCCTTTACCGAGGCCGGCATTCTTGCTTCGGTCGGTGGGACGCGCATTCGTCTTGCGACGCATCTGGATATCGACGACGCGTCGGTCGAGCGCACGGTGGCGGCATTCGTGCGGGCGCTGGGATAGGGATGCAGGCGCTGTCCGCGCGCGTGTCCGTGGTCAGGCTGCGACACGCGAAGCCACCGGGGCGTGCGGTTTCGCGGCCTTTGGTGCAGGTGGGTGCAAGACGCGCGGCTTCCTGCGTCGAAGGTCTTGGGCCGGGACGGCCTGCTGGTGGATGCGCTGCGCTTATCCACCCTACAACTACGGGTGACGCCTTGCCTCAAAACGAAGTCCGAAGCCGCACTACGCGTAGGGCGGATAAGCGCAGCGCATCCGCCGTTCCCCCCGGCTTGGACGACGGTGGGATGTGCTCGACGTAGGGCGCTGGCTTCTGCTGGGCTGCGTTCGCAGACGCCTTGAGTGCGTCGCCGGCGCTGCGGCTGCGCTCAGGGTCGCGCGTCGATCGGACCTGCTGGTGCATGCGCTGCGCTTATCCACCCTACAACCGCGAGTGACGCCTTGCCCCAAACGAAGCCCGAAGCTTAGCTGCGCGTGTTTACCCTACAAGCGCGAGTGACGCCGTGCCCCGAACGAAGCCCGGAGCCTCGCTGCGCGCAGGGCGGATAAGCGCAGCGCATCCGCCCTTGCGATACCGCACCAGCGGCGAGCCTGTTGTCACTCCCGGTTAGCCCGCATTGACGAACGCGCCGCTGTGCTCACTCCCACAGCCGGTCGATCCCCCGCAGCAGCGCGCGGTAGCCGTCCTGCGGCAGCGACTCGGCGATGGCGTAGCGGGGGTCGGCGGTGTCGCGCGCGATGCGGTCGATGTCCGGGCTGCTGTCGGCCTTCAGCAGCCTGCGCACCTGCGGCTGGGTGGTGTTCTCGCCCCGGCGGGTGACGATCGCGACTTCGTTGCTGGCCAGGCGCACGATGCCGCCGGGCGGGTACAGACCGACCTGCTTGATGAACAGTGCGGTGAGGCTTTCGTCGACCGCGGTGCCGCGCTCCAGGAACAGCGCGCGCAGCGCGTCCTTCGACTGCACCGCGCCACCGTAGGCGCGCGGCCGGATCATCGCGCAGTAGGTATCGACCAGGGTGACGATGCGTGTGCCGCGGCTGATGCGTGCGGTTTCCAGACGGTGCGGATAGCCGCCGCCGTCCAGCCGCTCATGGTGATGCAGCACCGCGTCCATCCAGACCGGATTCTGCAGGCCGGCGGCGTGCAGCAGCGAGGCCGCCTGCAAGGTGTGCTGATCGATGTCGGTGCGTTGGGCTGGGCTGATCGGGTCGGCTTGACGGTGCAGGGTGGACGCCTGGGGCAGCAGGGCGAGATCGTGGCTGAGCGCAGCCCCGCACAGGCTGTCCGCAGTGTCTTCGTCCAGCCCGGCGCTGCGCGCCAGCATGCGCACCAGCAGGGCCGCATGGATCGGGCGTGCGGTGAAGCCGTCTTCCGGGGCGCTCAGCTGCATTGCGGCCATCGCTGCATCGACGTCAGCGCCTGCGTAGGCCTTGAGCAGGGTGTTGAGCGACTGCAACCCGGAAAGCCCTGCGGCATCGCCGCGCAGCAGTCGCTGCTGAACTTCGATCAGCGCGTCCAACACGCTGCGCAAGCCGGCGAAGACTGAGGGTTGCACCACCAGTGAGGTCGCCAGCGGTGCGCGGCTGAAGGTGATGGCCTCGGGCTCCGCGGCTGCGTCGGCGGCTTCTTCCACATAGCCGCGGTCGATCAGGGCGCCGCGCACGCTGACGCTGCGCACGACATGGCCGCGCTCCAGCAGCAGCTTTCCTTCGACGTTGTAGACCGCCTGTTCCAGCGGCTGGCCCAGCACGACATCGCGTTCTTCCAACGCTCGCATGTCTGCCTCCCGATGGGTGTCACGGGCCTGCGTGGGCCCGCGATCGTCGTGAAGCCGGCATGCAATCTGCGGGCCGCAAGAAGTCGGGCGGCGGGTGTCAACGCCATCGCCTCGCGCGACTTGCTCGCCGCGCACTCGCGGCAGGCGCGCATTGACCGCGGCGCGTTCGCTTCACGCGGCCGCCGGAACGCGCTCACCGGTGAAATCGCGGCGACCGGGACTGGGAATTCGGCGGGGCGATGGTCGGTCCTCGTCGCTCCACGTTTCAGTCAAACGCTTGTTTCAAGACGAAAAGCCTGCGTTATGACTTGACGGTATTTAATTTGATAATCAAAAACATTGAAACATTTGCCTAGGCAAACGCTGCGCTGCGCCATAAGGTCGAACGCCCCACCCGCCGGAGCTTCCGCCATGGCCCCCAGCAGCGCTGCCCAGACGATTCCGTCCGAACCCGCCGTCGATGCGCGCGCGCAGCGGGTACTCACGCCGGAAGCGGTGGCCCTGCTCAGCGACCTGCACCGGCGCTTCGAGCCGACCCGCCAGCGTCTGCTGGCCGCGCGTGTCGCCTGGCAGGCGCGCATCGATGCAGGCGCGCTGCCCGACTTCCGCCCCGAGACCCGCGAGATCCGCGAAAGCGAGTGGACGGTCGCGCCGATTCCAGAAGCGCTCAAGGACCGTCGCGTCGAAATCACCGGCCCGGTCGAGCGCAAGATGATCATCAACGCGCTGAACTCGGGCGCGAAGGTGTTCATGGCGGATTTCGAGGACTCCAGCAGCCCGACCCGTCGCAACATGCTCGACGGTCAGATCAACCTGATGGATGCGGTCGCCGGCACCATTGATTTCACCTCGCCCGAGGGCAAGCACTACGCGCTGAAGTCCGAGGGTCTGGCCACACTGATCGTGCGTCCGCGCGGCTGGCATCTGGTCGAATCGAATTTCCGGGTCGACGGCGAACCGATGGCCGGTGGTCTGTTCGACATGGCGCTGTTCGCCCTGCACAACGGCGCCGCCCTGCATGCACGCGATCGCGGCCCCTACTTCTACCTGCCGAAGATGCAGGCCTTCGAGGAAGCCGCGCTGTGGGACGAGGCGATGGCCTTCGTCGAGAACCGGCTCGGCCTGCCGGTCGGCTGCATGAAGGCCACGGTGCTCATCGAGACCCTGCCGGCGGTGTTCGAGATGCACGAGATCCTGCACGCGCTGCGCTGCCGCATCGTCGGCCTCAACTGCGGGCGCTGGGACTACATCTTCAGCTACATCAAAACCTTCCGCCGTCACCCCGATCGCGTCCTGCCCGACCGCAGCCAGGTGACGATGACGGTGCCCTTCCTGAAGGCCTACTCGGAGCTGCTGATCCAGACCTGCCACCGCCGCGGCGCGCATGCGATGGGCGGCATGGCCGCGCAGATTCCGATCCCGAGCGACCCGGTCGCCAACGAGGAAGCGCTGGCGCGGGTGCGCGCCGACAAGCTGCGCGAGGTCACCGCCGGCCATGACGGCACCTGGGTCGCGCACCCGGGCCTGATTCCGGTGGCGCGCGAAATCTTCGACAAGCACATGCCGACGCCGAACCAGCTTCACGTGCGGCGCGAGGATGTGCGCGTGGATCGCGACCTGCTGATCCACGCCTCGGTCGGCACGATCACCCGCGAAGGCTTCTACGCCAACATCGACGTCTGCGTGCGCTACCTCGCGGCCTGGCTGGACGGGCAGGGCTGCGTGCCCATCCACAACCTGATGGAAGACGCCGCGACCGCCGAGATCAGCCGCGCCCAGCTCTGGCAGTGGCTGCATACGCCGGACCAGCGCTTCGACGATGGCGACCGCATCGACCTGGCCCTGTTCGAACGCGCCATCAGCACGGTGGAGCAGCGCCTGCCGCGCAGCGGGCTGCCGGGCCAGGCCCGCGTCAAGGAAGCCACCCAGCTGCTGGCCGCGCTCACCCGCGCCGACACCCTCGAAAACTTCATCACCCTGCCGGCCTACGGCCGCCTCGATCACGCCTGAGCCGCATCGATCCAACACCCCGACCCCGAGAACACGAGAAGGACACCGCCATGAGCCACCACCTGCCGACCGCCGAAGAACTGCAGCGCGACTGGGACACCAATCCGCGCTGGAAGGGCATCACCCGCAACTACAGCGCCGCTGACGTCGTGCGCCTGCGCGGCACCGTCCACATCGAGCACTCGCTGGCCCGTCGCGGTGCGGAGCGCCTGTGGCGCCAGCTGCACGAGATGCCCTTCGTCAATGCGCTCGGCGCGCTCACCGGCAACCAGGCCATGCAGCAGGTCAAGGCCGGCCTGCAGGCGATCTACCTGTCGGGCTGGCAGGTGGCGGCGGACGCCAACATCGCCGGCGAGATGTATCCCGACCAGAGCCTGTACCCGGCCAACTCGGTGCCTCAGGTGGTCAAGCGCATCAACAACTGCCTGGCGCGCGCCGACCAGCTGCACCACGCGGAGGGCAAGGACGACCTCGACTGGTTCGCGCCG
>JBIJCA010000060.1:0-18536 GCA_044344935.1 Aquimonas sp.
GGGCGGGGGAGAGGGGTGAAAGCCACGTCACGCTCACCCTACTCCCCGGGAAACCGGCATGAGACAAGCGGGCGTGAATGGCAGAGGGCCACGCAACAGACACCACACGCCGATCAGGACGCCCCCAGCGCCGCCTCGATCTCATCGACGATCGAATCGGCGGCCAGTCGGGGGTCCGCCGCCTGCCGGATCGGCCGACCCACGACGATGTAGTCGGCGCCCGCGGCAAACGCTTCGTCCACGCCGACCGTGCGCTTCTGATCGTCAGCGACGGAACCCCCTGGGCGGATGCCGGGGCAGACGATCAGGAAATCCGAACCGCGCGCGGCGCGGAGCACGCCGGCCTCCTGGCCCGAGGCGATCACGCCATGGCAGCCAGCCGCCTGCGCCAGCGCCGAACGCGCCAGCACCTGCTCGGCAGGGCTGCGGCTGATGCCATCCGACTTGAGGTCTTCGCCGTCCATCGACGTGAGCACCGTGACCGCGAGAATTTTCATCGCGCCGGCAGCGTCGGCGGCGGCGCGCATCATCCCCGTCTGCTGGCCGTGGATGGTGCAGAAATCGACCGGCCACCGCGACAGACCGCGCACCGCATGTCCCACCGTCGCCGGCACGTCGTGGAATTTCAGATCAACGAAGATGCGCTTGCCGGCCTCGGCGAGCTTCTCCAGTACGCGAAAATAGTCGCCCGAGCTCAGCAGCTCCATGCCGATCTTGTAGAAGGGCACGCTGTCGCCCAGACGTTCGATCCAGGCGTCAGCCTCGGCGGCGGTCGAGACGTCGAGGGCGAAGATCAGGCGCTGGCGGGCGGGGATGCGTGACATGGCGGGCTCGGGCAGCGGGGACCCGCGCATTCTAGTCGCGCGGGATCGGAACGCGGCGCGGGCACGCGAGTGCATTGGCCGAGGCGAGCGCCGAGTTCCGGTGGGTCGAGACCCACCCTATTGGTGTAGGTTGGGCCAAGCGCAGCGCGGCCCAACGTCGCACTGCCGACTCGCGCAGAACGCTCCGGGCGAACTGAAAGCCAAGAGCCATTCAGTCGCCAAACAAGGCAGCCAGCTTGGCGAGACTCGCCGCCGCCACGTCCTCACGACGCTCGGCATCCTTCTCGGCATCGCGGCCGATCCAATGCAGCTCGGCAGCCGGGATCTCGCTGAGGAAACGACTGGGCTCGTTCTTCGAGACCTCGCCGAAACGCTTGGCGCGCTTGGGATAGGACAAGTGCAGCAGCTCCTTGGCGCGAGTGATGCCGACGTACATCAGGCGGCGCTCTTCCTCGACCTTGCCTTCGTCCAGGCTGGCGTCATGCGGCAGCGAACCCTCGTGCACGCCGACGATGAACACGTAGCGGAACTCCAGGCCCTTGCTGCCGTGCAGGCTCATCAGGCGCACGCTCTCGCCGGGGTCATCGCGATCGGCGTGGCTGAGCAAGGCGAGCTGCGCCGCAAGTTCGCCCGGACCACCGCCGCCGCGCGCGGCCTCCAGCCAGCCGGCAAGCTCCTCCAGGTTGCCGCGGCGGCGCTGGAACAGGCTGTCGTCTCTTGAGGTCGCGCGCACCTCGGCCAGCAGGCCGGAGTCTTCGATCAGCTTGCGGCACAGCTCGGCCGCCGGCAGCACGTTGGACAGCTGGCGGAAGCGGCGGATCAACTGCACGAAGCCATCCAGCGCCGCGGCGGGTCGCGCCGGGAGGACCTTGAGCACATCGTTGCGCTCGGCGGCCTTGAGCAGGCCCTCATGGCGCTGGCCGGCAAGTTCACCGAGCTTGGCCAGCGTGGTGCTGCCGATCTCGCGCTTGGGCGAAGTCACCGCGCGCAGGAAGGCGGCATCGTCATCAGGATTCGCGACCAGGCGCAGCCAGGCCAGGGTGTCCTTGACCTCGCCGCGATCCAGAAACGCGGTGCCGCCGGCAAGGTGATAGGGAATGCGCAGCAGCTGCAGTGCCTTCTCCAGCGGCCGTGACTGATGGTTGCCGCGGAACAGCACGGCGAAGTCGCTCCACGGCGCGCGGTGCTTCTCGGCGAGATGCGAGATTTCCGAGGCCACGCGCTCGGCCTCGTGCTCGTCGTCGCGGCATTCGAACACGCGGATCGGCTCGCCCTCGCGATGCTCGCTCCACAACGCCTTGAGGTGCTCGTGCGGGTTATTGGCGATCAAGGCGTTCGCCGCGCGCAGGATGCGCTTGGCGCAGCGGTAGTTCTGCTCCAGCTTGATCAGGCGCAGGTTCGGGTAGTCGACGCTGAGCTGATTCAGGTTCTCCGGGTTCGCACCGCGCCAGGCGTAGATCGACTGGTCGTCGTCGCCCACGCAGGTGAACATGCCGCGCGGCCCGGCCAGCAGCTTGACCATCGCGTACTGCGCGGCATTGCTGTCCTGGTATTCATCGACCAGCAGGTAGCGCAGGCGCTCGCGCCAGGTGCGCTGCAGGTCTTCGCTGCCGGAAAGCAGCGCGACCGGAAGCCGGATCAGGTCGTCAAAGTCGAGCGCGTTGAAGGCGCCCAGGCGGCGCTGGTATTCGGCGTAGATCTCCGCCGCCTCGCGCTCTCTCGGGCTGCGCGCCGCCGCCATCGCCTGCTCGGGGCTGAGCACCTCGTTCTTGGCGCGCGAGATCAGCCCGCGCACGCCGTCGACCACATCGGGTTTCGCCCCCTTGGGCAGCAGCTCCTTGAGCAGCGCCGTGCTGTCGTCGGAGTCGAAGATCGAAAAGCCGCGACGCAGGCCGGCGGCCTCATGCTCGATCTGCAGGAATTTCAGCCCCATCGAGTGGAAGGTGCAGACGGTCAGCTCCTGCGCCTGCTCGGACTTCATCAGCTTGCCAACGCGCTCGCGCATCTCGCGCGCGGCCTTGTTGGTGAAGGTGATGGCGGCGATCTTGTTCGGCGCCAGATGGTCCTCGCGCACCAGCCGCACGATCTTCTCGGTGATCACCTTGGTCTTGCCCGAGCCGGCGCCGGCCAGCACGAGCAAAGGGCCACTGCGATAGGCCACCGCGGCGGCCTGCTGGGGGTTCAATCCGGACATGCGAGGGGGTCGGTGGCGGACGGCCGTGCGTGCGGCCTTGAGCGCGTCATTCTAGTGTAGTGAATCGTACTTGGCGGACAGTGGCTGCGAGTGGATTGGTGTGGCTGGCAAGGCGCGACGACGAGTCATAGCAGCGCTATGGCGAGGAGGCGCAACGCCGCCAGCCGCGCAAAGACGCCGCAGATACGTTCGCTCAAGTGCGATTCACTGCACCAGCCGGCATGCTTCCGGTCGGCGGCTTCGGGCTGGAGACCGGGCTCGGCGCCCAGTGAGCCCGGACATCACGGCCTCGACAGACCGCCCTCGATCGCCTCGAACCCGCTGCGGAACACGGCGTCGGCATCGACGCTGTGGGCGGCGCTGGCGGACGCCGGCTCGAAGTTCGTGTCGCCGGCGTACTCGAACTGCAGGCTGCGCGGCCCGGGCGAACCAAGCAGCAGGCTGCACCCACCTGCTGCGATCGGCGCGCTGCAGCTCTCAGCGGCGCCCGCAGTCACAACGACTACGCCACTGGGGTTGCCTGCCGCCGGCGGCAGCACATCCAATGCCCAACGCACCTGCAGCGGCGAATCGACCGGCGAGGGCTGGGGGTAAAGCCCGACCACCCGCAGCGCGGTGGCACCGCGCAGCACGTTTTGTGTGCCGCTGCCACTACTGCCCAGGAAGTTGCTGCTGCCGCCGTAGCTGGCCTGTAGCGCGCGCGCCCCCGCCACCGAGGAAGTCAGCCTGCAGCTGCCGACGCCGCCCGAGAGAGACGCCGTGCACTGGGCTGCGCCCTCACTCAGCAGCACGCTGCCGTCGGGGATCACGAACGGGCTCTCGACGCGCAGCAGCACGTCATAGGGCTGACCGACCCGGCTCGGCGAGGGCGTCACTGACTCCACGCGGGTGCTGGTCGCTGCCGCGAGCACCGTGTGGGCGACGCTGACGCTGGAGGCATTGAAGTCGGCCGTCTGGGCGTAACCCACGCTGAAGTTCCGGCCGCCGACACCAAACAGGCTCAGGCCACAGCTGCCGGCGGTGGCACTGGCGCTGCAGGTCTCTCCTCCCGGAGCGGCGAGCACACTGACGCTGCCCGTGGGCAATGCGCTGCTGGGCGACTGCGCACTCACCGCGAAGCTCAGCACCACCGGCTGTCCATGCACCGAGGGCGAAGGCTGCACACTGCTTACGCTGAGCGTCGTGTTGGCGCGACCGATGACATGACTGGCCGTGCCGCTGCTCGCGGCGAAGCTGCCTGTGGGTGCATAGATTGCCGTCAACGTCCGCGTACCCGCGCTGCTGGAGGGCAGCACGCAGCTCATGCCGCCGCCCGCCAACGCGGATTGACAGCTGTTACTGCCATCGCTGACCTGCACGCTGCCGGTGGGCGTACCGCTGCTTGCCGACACGCTGGTGTTGACCGTGTAGTTCTGCCCCACCACCGTGCTGCTGGGCACGCGTGAGGTGATGGCGGTGGTGGTTGCGCTGGCGCTGCTGACCGTGTGGCTGGCTGTGGCTTCGCTGTAGTCAAAGCCGGCTCGACCCAGGTAGCGCGCAGTCAGGGTGCGCGAGCCGCCGCTGCCGCCGGCAAGCACGCAGCTGCCCTGCCCGTTCATCGCGCTGCCGAGCTCGAAGCTGCAGCTGGCGCCCTGGCCGTCGTCGACTTCGACGGTGCCGAACGGGTTGCCGCTGATGCTGATGCCGCTGGCCTTGGAGACACGCACGTTGACGCTGTAGTTCTGTCCCACCGGACTTGGGTTGGGCGTGCTTGAAGTGATCTCGACGACAGTGTTCGGCCCCGGCGAGTAGTACCAGTTGATCTGCGAGTTCATCGCGATCTGCGCCTGGGTGATCCGCCACTGCTCGGGATTGTTGTTGATCGCGCTGGCGCTGACCCCGCAGACCGCAAAGCCGGTGCTGGTGTCGATCCGGATGCGCACATTGCACTGGCTGTTGGAGGGGTTGCTGAGGCGTCCGACATAGCGCAGCTGATAGCGGTAGTCGTCGCTGTTGCCCTGCACGCGGTTCAGGCCGGCACGCGCGAAGCGGATGGTCATCAGGTCATCGTGGTGCAGATGACGCTTGGCCTCGCGCGGCGGCGTGCCCTGCTGCATCACCGCTTCGGAGTTGGCGAACCCCAGCGCCGCCATCACGCTGCGGTCGGCGTTGGCAGCGAAACGATGCCCCGAAGGCAGGAAGTTCAGCTCCCTCGCCATCGTGCTGCTGTCTGCAACCGCGTTGAACAGGCCGGGGTTGTTCTGCCCGCGCAGATACCAGTGCAGGTTGACATCGTCGCCGCGCAGGTCATCGCGCGAGCCGTGGACGCCGTCGCTGCCGGCAGCCTGGTTAAGTACGCCGTCCGGACCGGGCGCCGATTTGGTGCCATTCGCCTGCGGGTCATTGAAGCCCGACTCGCTGGCGTGGTTGACGTGGTTTAAGCCCTGGCAGTGGCCCAGCTCGTGCAGCAGCACCGACTCGAAGTCGTAGCCCGAAGCGATATCGGTGGCGTTATTCAGCGCGTAGTTGTCGGCGCCCAGCGAGCGTCCGCGATTCCAGGTCTCGATGGCCTTGATGACGGCCGGCTCGGCCTCGGAGGTCAGGCTGCTGTTGACGCTGCGGTCGAGGCAAACGGTCAGATCGGGCCGCTCGCCGCCGGTGCCGGTGTAGATCTGCGGATGGGTGACGGCATCGGGATACTCCTCGGCGAAAATGAAGGCGCCTGCGGCCGCCGAGCCGCTGCACAACAGGCCCGCCAGGGTCAGCGCCGCGCGCACGCCGCGACTCATGGCTGCGCCTCCGCGACGAGATCGGGCAGCCCATCCAGTGCGAGCACGTCCTCCACCGCCGCGGCGAGCGCGGCCAGTTCGGCCGACTCCGGGTAGAGCGCAGCCTGCTGGAAGATCGACTCGGCCTTCAGCTCTACCGGAACGCCCTCGGCGTACAGTCGCAGCGCATAGCCGGTCGGGTGGGAGACGTAGGTGCGCTGCAGCTCGCCCTCCGCCTGCGCGCGTTGCTCACGCGCGGCCTTGGCTTCACGCATCGCGCGCTCCGGTGCACTGGCGCGCAGCCTGGCGTCGCCGGCGAGACGCTGCATGGACTGCAGGGAGGCGGCATCGAGGCGAGCGGAAAATCTTCCCGGCTGGCGATGGAAGGGTGGCCGACGCACGGCGACGCAGCCATCGGCGTGCACGCGGATCCGGTAGAGGCGATCAAAGCCTTCGCCGCGATCGCTGGTGACGCGCAGCTCGACGAGCCGGGGCTGGTCTTCCGCACAGGCCGCGACCGCGTGCAGGGAGACGCCGCAGCACGCAGACACACTCAGCAAAACTCGGGCGGCGATGGAGCGCATGGCGAACGGAACTGCGGAAGGGAGCGCAAGTTTCCTCGAACCGCGGCCGCTGCGCGTGACGCTGCCGACCAGCGCAGCAAGGCAAGGGCCGAAGGGTTCGGCGTGACCCTCATCATGGCCTCGCTGCCGGACTTCACGCTTGTTCGAGCGGCGCGAACGGGCGCATCCTTCGCAAAACACGTGCCCAGGGGGGCCTCCATGTCTTTCCGTTCGACGCCGATGCGCCTCGCCGCGGCAGTGGCAATCGCCTGCACAGTCTCCGCCTGTATGGCACCGGTCCGCAGCGAGCATTCGGGCGGCGAATACCGCAAGCGCGGCGCCGAGCCGGTCGATCCGGCGGAATACAGGGAACCGGTGCTGCCACCCGAGCGCCCGGACAAGCAGCGCCTGCTGGGCGCGCCACCCTCGGTTCTGGCCTGGGTCGAACGCGGACCGGCTCCCACGCGCAGCGCCCAGGTCAGGGTGCCGCCGAACAACGAAGTCTGTGGGGGTATCCAGGCGCTGGCGCCACATCCGACCAATGCCAACATCCTCTATATCGGTGCGGTCAACGGCGGCATCTGGCGCACAGCCGACGCACTTGCAGCGGCCCCCACCTGGACGCCGCAGACCGACCAGCTGCCCTCGCAGTCGATCGGCGCGCTGGCTTTCGACCCGACCGACACGAGCCATCAGACCCTGGTCGCGGGCCTCGGCCGCTGGAGCAACTTCGCCCAGCGCGGTGACGACGAAGTCGGCGTGTATCGCACCACCAACGGCGGCACCACCTGGACCCAGCTCGGCGCCAGCGACTTGCTCGGTCAGAAGATGGTCGCGGTCTGGCCACGCGGCGCGACGATCCTCGCCGCCGCTCGCAACGGCGGCCTGTGGCGAAGCACCGATACGGGTGCGACCTGGTCGCTGGCGTCGGGCACCGGTGGCCTGCCAGCAGGCGGCATTGGCGACATGGCGGCGCACCCTGATGCGCCGCTGCGCATTTACATCTCGGTGCTCGGCGCGACGCGCAGCGTGCTGCGCAGTGATGACGGCGGCACCACCTGGACCGACATCAGCGCCGGCATCACGGCGATGGGCAGCAGCAGCGGCAACGTCCGGCTGGCGGTAGGGCCCGGTGCCAGCGGCGCGGTATTCGTCGCCGTCGTCAACACCGGCGCCCTCGCCGGCGTTTTCCGCTCGGCCAACCAGGGCACCGGCTGGACAGCAATGGACGTGCCTCCGGTGCATCCAGGCACTCAGGGCGTGGTCAACACCTCGATCGCGGTCGATCCGGGCAATCAGAACCTGGTCTACATCGGCGGCGACCGGATCACGGCCTCGCCCTTCACCGCCAACATCCGTCGCGGCGATGCGACGGCCGTAGCCGGCAGCCAGTTCACCACCATCATGGACGCCAACGCCGGGAACACCACACCGCATGCCGACAGCCGCAACATGGCGTTCGACGTCAACGGCAACCTGCTGCAGGTCGACGACGGCTGCGTCTACCGGCGCGCCACGCCGACCTCATCCGCCGGCACCTGGGCCTCGGTCGCCGGCAACCTGAAGGTGATGGAGGTGCACGACCTCGATCACGACCGGGTCTCCAACATCCTGGTGATCGGCACGCAGGACAACGGAACGCACATGCAGCAGGCCGCGGCCAACCCGATCTGGGTGTCGATCAACGGCGGCGACGGCGGCGACGTCGCCATCGAGGACTCGGGCGCCAACGGGCTGCGTTTCATCAGTTCGCAGAATCTCGGCGGATTCCGACGCGTCACCTACAGCGCGGCGAACGCGCAGACCGCGAACGTTTCGGTCCCGACCGCCGGCATCGTCACCGACCCGCAGTTCGTGACACCCGTGGAGGTCAACGTCGACGATCCGAGCCGGATGCTGGTGGGTGGCATCAACACGCTCTACGAGTCCAGCAACGCCAATGCGGGGTCGCCGACCCTGGCCTCGATCGGAGGACCGGGCGCCAACCGCAACGCGATGGCCTACGGCGCCAGCGGCAACCCCGGTGTCGCCTATGTCGGACGTGGCAGCCAGGTGTTCGTGCGCTCCGGGGCCAGCTTTGTCGCCACCACCGCGCTGCCCGCGGGCGCGTCCACCGTTACCGATGTCGCCCTGGATCCGTCGAGCCCGGCCCGGGTCTGGGCGATCGACGACAACCAGGTGTTCTTCTCGTCGAACAGTGGCGCCAGCTGGACCGATATCACCGGCAATCTGCCGTCGATCAGCTCGCAGGACTTCCGCACCATCGAGTTCATCAACGCGGACGGCGCAGTGCCGGCAAGGATTGCACTGGGCACGCGCTCGGGCGTCTACGCCTCGACCAGCGGCACCGCCAACTGGGAGCTGTTCGGTGATTTTCTGCCCGACGTGCTGGTCTTCGACCTGCGCTACGTGCATGCACAGCGCACGCTGTATGCCGGCACGCTCGGACGCGGCGTGTGGTCGGTCCAGGTCGTCGCGGGCAGCCTGTTCTCGAACGGCTTCGAGCCCTGAGAGCTTCTCAGCCCTGCGCGACGGATCAGGTGTTCTTGAACAAACCCGAATTCATCCCTTCGCACTCTTTCCGGTCGCCTGCTTGCAGGCGACTGCAGCCTGCGCCCTGCAGCCCCCCTGTGGGTCGCGAGCAAGCGCGCTCCCAGACGCAGCCGGGCTTCTTGGCAGTACGAACGCGTCGCGAGCGTTCAGTTTCTTGAGAGCGCCGCGTAGCTCACGCGCCGCTTGAGGCCACCGACCCCAGCGCGTTGCCGGCGAGGCCACAACGCGACGGGCGGTGCGCGCCTGAAGCGTGGGCTCCAGGCGCGCCGCCCATGCATGGGTACGCGCAGCGCCATCTTCCGGCGCGAGGCTGCGGTGCCGCGTCGACTCCCGCGCAGTCGCCAGCGCATCGCAGCGCTTGGCCCGCGGAGGACGCGTTCGGGCATACTCCCGCCGCTTCCCGACGCCTCGGAACCGATCTTGGCCAAGCTCTACTTCTACTACTCGGCAATGAATGCCGGGAAGACGACTACCCTTCTGCAAAGCGCGCACAACTATCACGAGCGCGGCATGCGCACGCGCATCTTCACTCCGCGCCTGGACAACCGCTACGGTGCCGGCATCGTGGCCTCGCGCATCGGCCTGCAGGCAACGGGTGTGATCTTTGAACGCGAGGACGATCTGCTGGGCATGACCCAGCGCGACATCGCCGCGCACGGCCCGCTGCACTGCGTGCTGGTCGACGAGGCGCAGTTCCTGAGCAAGGCCCAGGTCTGGCAGATCACCGAAATCGTCGATCGGCTGAAAATCCCGGTGCTCGCCTATGGACTGCGCACCGACTTCCGCGGCGAGCTGTTCGAGGGCAGCCAGTACCTGCTTGCCTGGGCGGATTCGATCACCGAGATCAAGACGATCTGCCACAGCGGCAAGAAGGCGACCATGGTGGTCCGGGTGGACGCCAACGGCCGCGCGGTGTCCGAAGGGCCGCAGGTCGAGATCGGCGGCAACGAACGCTACGTGTCGGTGTCGCGCGCCGAGTTCAAGGCGATCATGGAGGGCCGCCACGGCATCGAACCGCAGCAGCCGCGCCTGGCGCTCTAGCCCGGCAGGCGAGACTTAACGAAGCGCTAACTTTCCCCGCAGGCGCGCCGTCCTACAGTGCGCCAGCCTTGCCTCTCCATTTCTGGCCGCCAGGATGTATCTCCAGTTCTACGGCCTCGCCGAACCACCGTTCTCGATCACGCCCGACCCGCGCTTCGTGTTTCTGTCCGAGCGCCACCGGGACGCGCTCGCGCACCTGCTCTATGGCATCGGCCAGGGCGGCAGCGGCGGCTTCGTGCAGCTCACCGGCGACGTCGGCACCGGCAAGACGACCTTGTGCCGACTGCTGCTGGAACAGATGCCGGCCGACTCCCGGGTCGCCCTGGTGCTGAACCCGAGGCTGTCGCCGGTGGAACTGGTCGAGACCATCTGCGAGGAGCTGAAGCTCGCGGTCGATCCGGTACGCGGCAGCCTCAAGGGCCTGGTCGATCTGCTGAACACCTATCTGCTGCGGGCCTACGGCGACGGCCTGCGCGTGGTGCTGATCATCGACGAGGCGCAGAACCTCAGCTTCGAGGCGCTGGAACAGGTGCGCCTGCTGACCAACCTCGAGACCGCGACCCAGAAGCTGCTGCAGATCATCCTGCTGGGCCAGCCGGAGCTGCGCGAGACGCTGGCCCGGCCCGAGCTGCGGCAACTGACCCAGCGGATCACCGCGCGCTTCCACCTGACGCCGCTGTCGGCCGACGAGACCGAGGACTACCTCCGCCATCGTCTCGCCGTCGCCGGCTGCCAACGCTTTCCGTTCTCACGGCTGGCCGTGCGTCGCATCCACCAGCATGCCGGCGGCGTGCCGCGCCTGATCAACGTCATCGCCGACCGCGCGCTCACCGCAGGCTACGTGGGCGAACTCAACCAGATCGGCGAGAAGGAAGTCGAACGCGCCGCGCGCGAAGCGCTGGCCTCCACAGTTCGGCGCGCACGGCCGTGGCTGCTTTCCTTGGCGGCGGTACTCGTGGTCGCGCTGGCCTTCGGCTGGCTGTGGCGCAGCCGCGAAGCATCCGGACCGGCCCCTGAGCCGGACGCATCCGCCGTCGCGCAAGCCTCCGAGGGCAAGCGCCCAGCCACCGCTGCGGGCGCCGACCTTATCGACGAGGCCGGGCTGCGCTCGCTGATCGAGGCCAGCGACGGTGCCAGCCACGCCGCCTGGAACCACCTGCTGGCGCTGTGGACGCTGCGCGCCCGCGAGGCCGACGTGCGCACCGCCCAACGTTGCCCTCTGCAGCTGGGCGAGGGTGTCTATTGCCTGCGCTCCGCCGGCAGCCTGGCAAAACTGGAAACCCTGCGACGGCCGGTCGTGCTGCGCCTCAGCTCGGGCGGACGCGAGGCCTGGGCTGTGCTGCTCGGGAGCGGCGAATCGCGAGTGCGTGTGCTGCTTGACGGCGAGACCGTGGAGGCTCCACGCGCGCTGTTCGAGCGCCTATGGCTCGGCGAATTCCACGTGATCTGGCGCGCCCCCGGCTTCATCACCGGCAATTTGCGACGTGGCGACAGCGGCGCCTCGGTCGACTGGCTGGCGCAACGTCTGGTCGAATCGCGGCATCTCACCGCACTGTCGCCGGGCCCGCAAAGCTTCGACGCCTCGCTTGAGGATGCCGTTCGCAGGCTGCAGAGCGCGCACGGCCTGATCCCCGACGGGATCGTCGGCCCGGAGACCCTGCTCGCCGCCACCACCCACACCGCCGGCGGCCCCCGCCTGCGTCGACTGCGCTGACGAGGCTTCGCATGTCGCTGATCCTCGAAGCACTGAAGAAATCCGAAGCCGAGCGAAGGCTTGGTCGCGCCCCGGGCCTGATGGACCCGCAGCCGCGCTCACGCAGACGCAGGCGCACAGGCGTCCTCCGGGCTGCTCTGGCGGTGCTTCTGCTGGCGGTTGCCGGCAGCGGCTACTGGTTCGGACTGCGCAGTTCGCCCATCCCGCCCGCTGACGACCTCGCGCCGGCGACCGAAGCGGCCGATGGGCCCGACGCGGCAACGACCTTGACCGCGCCCGCAGCAGCCGAGCCGGCAGCCCCGCCCCCAGCAGCGACACCGGCGGCGCCAACGGGCGCCCCGACCGTGGAACCGACTTCGCGACTGCCGAACGACCCCGGGTTTGCGTCAGTCGAACGCGAGGCGCGCGCGCAACTGCCGGCGGCACTGCCGGGCGCGGCCCCGCCTCCGGCGCCGCCCGCAGCTCCGGAACCTGCGCCTGCGCCTGCCACCGAAGCCGTTGCGCCCGAAGCGCCGCCCGCGGCGGGGGCTACGCCCTTCCCCGCCGCCATCGCAACGCCCGCAACCGCGCTGGGCGCTGCCACCAGCGCAGCCCCCGTCGAAGCACTGCCCGACCTGGCCAGCATCGGTCACGAAGCGCGCGGACGGCTGCCGCCGCTGAAGGTGAGCATGCACGTGTATTCGGAAGACCCGTCCGCACGCGTGGTGATCATCGACGGGCGACGCCTGCGCGAGGGCGATCCCATCGACGAGCGCCTGCAACTGGTGGAGATCCAGCGGGCGGGCAGCGTGCTGGAACTCGACGGGCGGCGCTATCGACTGGCGCGTCCGTGAGCGGCTGCGCTTGAGCGTGTTCGTCAGCGTCCCGGGCCGCAAGCGACCGTCACCGCGCTGGGTGACGCCGCTGGTGGTGGCGCTCAGCATGGCCGGCTTTGTCTGGCTTGCCACGCTCGAGCCAGCGGCGCGCTCCGCTTTCCTGTTGCGCTGGGGCACCGTTCCCGCCTCCCTGTTCTCGCCGTCGGCGATCAGCTCGGCGCTCATCGACGGCCGCGCCTTCAGTCTTGTCAGCGCATTGTTCCTGCACGCCAACTGGCTGCACCTGCTCGGCAATCTCCTGTTCCTGCTGATCTTCGGTCTGCCGGCCGAGCGCAGTCTCGGCCCGCTGCGCTTCCTCGCGGTGTTTTTCCTGTGCGGCGTTGCCGCCAACCTGAGTGCCGCGTGGTCGCTGGACGGCACTGCCGCCGTGATCATCGGCTCCAGCGGTGCGGTGTCCGGGCTGATCGGCGCCTTCCTGGTGCTGTTTCCGCGCGCCGAACTCGCGATCGTGCTGCCCCTGGGCGTGTTCCTGGAATTCGTTCGCACGCCGGCGTCGGTGCTGATCGGCATGTGGGCGCTGCTGCAGCTGATGTTCGCCTACGTCGGTCCGGCGTTCGGCGCCGTCGCCTGGTGGGCGCATCTCGCGGGCTTCGCGCTGGGCATGAGCCTTGCCTTGGTCATGCGGCGTGGCGTCGAGCGCAAGCTGCGGCGGGAGTGAACCCGACGTCGGCTTTGTTGAACAGGGCCCTGGCCGCCTATACTGCGCCGTTCGCCGTCGCATGCCCCGCCTTCGTCTGCCGATCACGGTCTTCATGAGCAACCGCCTGTTCAAGGTCACCTTCCACAACGCAGGCAAGATCTACGAGCTCCATGCGCGGCGCGTGAGCAGCAGCGCCCTGTGGGGCTTCACCGAAGTGGCCGAGCTGGTGTTCGACGGTGGCGACTCGCTGGTTGTGGACCCGACAAACGAGCGTTTGCGAGGCGAATTCGGCGACACCCGAGTCCTGCACCTCCCCATGCAGTCCATCGTCCGCGTCGAGGAAGTCGAGCGCCGCGGTCAGCTGAGCATCCGCGATTCCGCCACTGGCGAAAGCGTCATCACTCCCTTCCCGATGCCGGGAAAAACGCGCTGACCGCGCATCCACAGACCCATGGAAGCTTGCATGAACCGAGTTGCCGTATTCATCGACGCCGGCTACCTCTACGCCTCCGCCATCAAGCTGCTCACCGGCATCAAGCAGTCGCGAAGCGCCATCACCCTTTCGTACGAAGACTTCCTCGAATACATCATCAAGCAGTCCGAAGCGCTGACCCGCCGTGAGCTGCTGCGCGTCTACTGGTACGACGGCACCAGTTCCGGCCCGACCGGCGCGCACCGCAAGCTGGCCTACCAGTCGAACGTCAAGCTGCGGCTGGGCATGGTCAGCCTGGCCGGCGAACAGAAAGGCGTCGACTCGCTGCTGATCATGGATATGGCCAATCTTGCGCAGAACCGCGCCATGAGCGACGCCGTGGTGCTGACCGGCGACGAGGACATCCGCGTCGGCGTGGTGCTGGCCCAGCAGTACGGCGTGCGCGTGCATCTGGTCGGCATCGCCGACCCCGACGGCGAGCGAAACCAGAGTTCGATGCTGCAGCAGGAAGCCGACACCACCGGTCTGATCGGCATGGAAGAACTGCAGAAGTTCGCCACCGTCAACGATCGCACCAGCGGCGAGCACGGCGAGGACGACGAATACGGCGACGATCCGGCCGCCGCGGCACTGGTGCAGCAGCTGCTGGACGAAGCCGCAGCCTCGCTGATCGGCATGCTCAACCCGGACGAACTGATCCAGGCCCGCGTCGGTCTTGGCACCGGGGCACAGTCGGTGCCGCCGATGCTGGATCGGCAGCTGCTGACGGTCGGTCGCCAGCGCATGCAGCGCGATCTGATGCCGCACGAGAAGCGCCAGCTGCGCGCGCGCTTCGTGACCCAGTTGAAGCGCGCGGCGCCTGATCCGAACGAGCCGGCTGAAGCCTGATCGGCCGCGCCACCGGCGCGGCTACTTCACCAGCAGCACCGGCACCTTGACCTGGTGCACCACCCGCGTCGCCACCGAACCCATCAGCAGATTGGAGACGGCGCCGAGCCCGCGGGTGCCCATGATCACGGTGTCGCAGCCCTGCGCCTCGACTGCGCGCGACACCTGCTCGGCGACGCCGCCGAGCGCGCTGTGGGTGTGATGCTCGACCCCCGCCGCATCGAGGCTCTTTCGGGCCTCGGCCAGCACCTCATCGGCCGTACGCAGAGCCGCCTTGCGCAAGCTGTCGAGCAGACTGGCGGTCAGGTAGTCGCCGTAGACCACGGGCTCATCCTGCACGTTGAGCACGTGGATCGAGAGTCGCCCGTACTCGCGGACGAAGTCGATCGCGTACTGCAGGGCGCGACGCGCGCTGTCGGAACCGTCGAAGGGAATCAGAACGCTGCGCATGGGCTTCTCCTCGGGTCAGGCCGACATGCGGCCGGAACCCGCAGTGTGCCGCGCTACGAAGTCACGAGCTTGAGCGCGGTCAAGCCGCGGACACGGCACATGGCTTGCTACGCTCGCGCCTGCCCGCGCTCCCAGCCCCCGCCATGCCCGAAAGCAACGAACACTGGAAGGACAAGTACCTCGACGCGATCGATCGCTTCGAGCGCGAGGAGGCACGCTGGAACCGTGCGGACACCACCCTGCGCCGCGCCATCGGACGACTGAGCATCGCCTGCCGCGGCCTCGACAACCGGCTGGACGAAGAATTGGCGGAGTTCACCCAGGCGATCCGCCAGAAAGTCGACATCGAGATTCTGGATCGGCGGATCGATGCGCTTTCGGAGGCCATCGTCGCCCTGGACGAAGCCCCCGCGGCACCGACCTTTACCGCTACGCCTTCGCTGAAAGCAGTGACGGCGGCAGCCAGCGCCGCTCCTGCTGCGCCCCCGGCCGCCCCGGGCGATCACGGCGCCGAACTGCTTCGACATGTGCTCGGCCAGCTTGCGCCCGAACCCAGCATCAACGCGGAAATCGCAGCGCTGGCCCAGCGCGTTCAACCGGGCATCGACAAGCAGGCGCTGATGAGCGTGGCCGACGGTCTGGCCGAGATCATCAACCGCCAGCAGCAGCAGTTGAACCGCGAACGCCTGAGCATGGAAGGCCTGCTGGCCCAGGTCGACAGCCGGCTCGACGAATTCGCCACCTATCTGGTGCAGGACCGCGCCGCCCGCGTCGACGAACGCGCCAGCCGCAGCGAACTCAGCACGCGCATCAGCAGCGAGGTCAACTCGCTCGGCCAGCACACCCGCCAGGCCACCGAACTGGACCAGCTCAAGGCCCAGGTCAGCACGCGCCTGACCGCGATCGACACCCACGTGCAGGACTACCGTGCGCGCGAGGAACAGCGCGTCGCCAAGCTGGAGGAACGCGGCGACGCGATGCGCCAGCGCATCGACGAGCTCGAACGCGAGACCTCGCAGCTTAGGCAGTCGCTGCAGGCCGAGCAGCAGATGGCGGCCACCGATCCGCTGACCCGTATCCCCAACCGTCTCGCATACCAGCAGGCCGTGATCGGGGAGATCGCGCGCGCGCGCGGAGCGGCACAGTCGCTGGCGCTGGCGGTCTGGGACATCGACCTGTTCAAGGCCATCAACGACAGCTACGGCCACAAGGCCGGCGACAAGGTGCTGTTCGCGGTGGCCCAGATGCTGCGCAAGCACCTGCGCAGCACTGACTTCGTGGCCCGCATCGGCGGCGAGGAATTCGTGAGTCTGCTGCCGGGTGCCGATCTGCAGCAGGCACAGCGCCTGTGCGAAGAACTCCGGCGCCGCATCGCCCTGATCGGCTTCCACTTCGGCGGCACCCCGGTCAAGGTCACCGCATCGGTCGGCCTCACCCTGCTGCGCGGCGAGGACGATGCCGACAGCGCTTTCGAACGTGCGGATCAGGCGCTGTACCGTGCGAAGCGGAACGGGCGCGACCGCTGTGAGGTGGGGTGATTGAGAGCTGGGATTGGGGATTCGGGATTCGGGATTCGCAAGAGCGCGCAAGGCTCGTGGCCCGCTTCAAGACTCAGCCGGGCGGCTGTCGCTGCTTCAGTCACACACTCGCGAGGGCCGGACGACCTTCGGTTGAATCCCCAATCCCCAATCCCCGCTCTCAAGCCAACGGCCACCCCATCCCGCCGGCCCACAGCGAGAGCCCGCCGATGCCGCAGGCGATCGCGGTGGCGGCCAGCACGTCGCTGGGATAGTGCAGACCCAGAACCACGCGTGAGGCGCCGACGCTGGCGGTGAAGGGGATCAGCAGGGCAGCGAGCTGAGGGTAATGGGCGAGCGCGACCAGGCTGAAGGCTACGGCGTGCAGGGTGTGGCCGGAGGGAAAGCTGAACTCGTCGAGCGGATGCACCAGCGGGCGGATGCGGCGATCCGAAGCGAACGGGCGCGGTCGCTTGGTCCAGCGTTTAAGGGCGCGGTAGAGTAACAGCGCGGCGGCGCCGGTGGCGGCCATGTGGGCCGACGCGGCAAGGCCGTCATAGCCGTCGAAGACCACGATCAGACCCATCAGCGCATACCAGAACACGCCGTCACCCAGGCGACTGACGGTCGAGAAGTAGGCGCGCACCAGAGAGCGGTGGCCCCAGCGGTTGACGGCGAGGCAGAACGCGGCTTCGCCGCGCGCGAGGCGGGAATTCATGCAGCTCTCCTTTCGGCCAGATCGGTCAGCAGTGCTGCGAAGCTCAAAGCCACGCCGGCGGGACTCAAGTGCGCCACCGCCGCGCGCGCGCGCGCCGCACAGGCGCAGCGCTTGGCGTCATCGCTGCCCAGCGCCCGCACCGCGGCGATGAACGCGTCCTCGTCGCCGCAGGCGATCGCCGCGCCGTGCTCGCCGTCGCGTAGATGCTCGCGGGCGGCGCCATAGTCATAGGCCACGGTGGTCACGCCGCTGGCCATGGCTTCCAGCGTGACGTTGCCGAAGGTTTCCGACAGGCTCGGGAACACGAACAGGTCGGCGCTGGCGAACTGCGCTGCGAGGGCTTCGCCGCGCAGCACGCCGGTGAACAGGAAATCGGGATTCGATGCCGACAGCTCCGCGCGTGCCGGGCCGTCACCGACAAAGATGAAGCGAGCATCCGGGCGCAGCTGCTGCAGCGCGCGGAAGGCCCGCACCGCCAGACCCAGATTCTTCTCGGGGGCAATGCGGCCGACGTGGATCACCGTCAGCTGGTCGGGCGCAAGCCCGAGTGCCGCACGCACCGCCTCGCTGCGCCGCTGTGGATTGAAATGCGCGGTGTCCACGGCACGCCGCAGCAGGCAGGGCCGTTTGAAGCCGTTTTCGCCCAGGAAAGCCTGCAGCTCGAGGGTCGGCACCAGGGTCGCCTGCGCGCTGTTGTGGAAGCGGCGCATCCAGGCGAACACCCAAGGCTTGAGGAAGCCGACGCCGTAGCGGCCGGCATAGTCGTCGAAGCGCGTGTGGAAGCCGGTCGCGACCGGAATGCCGAGGCGGTTGGCCGCCTTCACCGCCGACCAGCCCAACGGACCCTCGGTGGCGACGTAGATCGCGTCCGGGCGCTGCTGCCGCCAGTGCGCTCCCAGGCGGCCGGCAGCCGGCAGCCCGAAGCGCAGTCCCGGATAGCGCGGTAGCGCTGCCCCCGGCATGAGCAGCTCGTCGCCGCGGGCTTCGGCCTCGAACTGACGCGGACGGATCACCTCGACCGCGTGGCCCAGCGCACGCAGGCCATTCTCCAGCCCGGCGACCGTCAGCGCGACGCCGTTGACCTCGGGCGGATAGGTCTCGGTAACCAGCGAGAAACGATGGACGATCGACATGCGCCAAGCCTGTGCCGCCGCCGTGTCGCCCAAGTGACGCGCACGTTAAGCCCGGATGACATCCCAAGCCCGCCAACCCCATCGGATGGGTCTTGACCCATCGAAGCTCGCAGATCGCCACAGCCCTGCGATCCCATAGGGTCGGTCTTGACCCACCGAACCTCGCCGATCACCACAGCCCTGCGATCCCGCAGGGTGGGTCTTGACCCACCGAACCTCGCCGATCGCCACAGCCCTGCGATCCCA
>JBIJCA010000135.1:0-11487 GCA_044344935.1 Aquimonas sp.
CAAAACGCTCGGCACCCACCTTCGTCAGCGCCGCCGTCAGCGTCGTCTTGCCGTGGTCAACGTGACCGATCGTGCCCACGTTCACGTGCGGCTTGGTGCGCTCGAACTTACCCTTGGCCATGACTTTGGTATCCCGGTGAACTGAAGATGCGGAAAGATTGAAAGGGGTGCCTTGAATGATTGGTGCTCATGACTGGAATCGAACCAGCGACCTCTTCCTTACCAAGGAAGTGCTCTACCGACTGAGCTACATGAGCACACGCTTGTGTTGCGAAATGCCAGGACCTCGGCGTGATCCTGACACTTTCGGGACCTTGCGCCGCGCCCGCGGGCCGCGCTTCAGCCCCTACCCTGCTGCTTCCAGCGTGGAGCGGGAGACGGGGATCGAACCCGCACCATCAGCTTGGAAGGCTGAGGTTCTACCATTGAACTACTCCCGCCCGGAGTTTCAAGCTGAAGCCTTCAAACGGTGGTGGAGGGAGGTGGATTCGAACCACCGAAGGCGTAAGCCAGCAGATTTACAGTCTGCCCCCGTTGGCCGCTTGGGTATCCCTCCAACAGAGAGCCCCGCATTTTCAACGTCTACAGGGCGTCTGTCAATGCCGGATCGGCAAAAAGTTTGCGCGCAGCGGACACAGGCTCACACGTTGAAGCGGAAATGCAGTACATCGCCCTCCTGGACCATGTACTCCTTGCCTTCCAGCCTCAAGCGCCCGGCGTCCTTGCAGCCAGCCTCGCCGCGGTACTTGATGAAATCATCGAAGGCCATGGTCTCGGCACGGATGAATCCGCGCTCGAAATCGGTGTGGATGACGCCCGCAGCCTGCGGCGCAGTAGACCCGGCCCTGACCGTCCAGGCGCGCACTTCCTTCACTCCGGCTGTGAAGTAGGTCTGCAGACCCAGAAGCTTGTAACCAGCGCGGATCACCTTGTTCAAACCAGGCTCATCCAAGCCTAGGTCTGCCAGGAAGACATCGCGGTCGGCATCCTCCAGCTGTGAGAGCTCCTCTTCGATAGCCGCACACACCGGCACCACCTCAGCTCCCTCACCTATCGCGCGCTCGCGCACACGGTCGAGATGCGGGTTGTTCTCGAAGCCATCCTCGCGGACGTTGGCGATGTACATGACCGGCTTGGCCGTGAGCAGGAACAGTTCCCGAAGCAGGCCGCGCTCCTCTACATCGAGACCCATGCCACGCACCGGTCGGCCCTGATCGAGATGGGCGCGCACCCGTGTCAACAGATCACGCCGAAGGGCAGCATCCTTGTCTCCCGCCTTGGCGGCTCGCTCATAGCGGTTGAGTGCCTTTTCGACACTTTCGAGATCAGCCAACGCGAGCTCGGTGTCGATCGTGTCGATATCGGCGATGGGATCCACCTTGCCGGCCACGTGGACGATGTCGCCGTGTTCGAAGCAGCGAACGACGTGGGCGATGGCGTCGGTTTCGCGGATGTTGGCAAGGAATTTGTTACCCAGCCCTTCTCCTTTGCTGGCACCTGCCACCAGACCGGCGATGTCGACGAACTCGACCGCAGTTGGGATGACCTTCTGCGGCTTCACAATTGCCGCCAGCTGATCGAGCCGCGGATCCGGCACCGGCACGACGCCGACGTTGGGATCAATGGTGCAGAACGGGAAGTTGGCCGCGGCGATGCCCGCTTTGGTCAGGGCGTTGAAGAGTGTGGACTTGCCCACGTTGGGAAGTCCGACGATGCCGCATCTCATGGCCATGGGCTTTGGAGTCCGGGATGGAGGATTCGGGTTTGGGGATTCGGAACGGGAGGGCGGGAAGGGGTGCAGCCTCGCACCAATACCTGATCCCTAATCCCGAATCCCGCCGTTGGTATGCAACCGCTTCATCGCCTCCGGAAAGTCACCACGCAGCAGCAGGGGCAACTGTTCGAGGGCGGCATCCAGGCTGCGCTGAATTGAAATCTCATCGTCGCGACCGGGTCGTCCCAACACCCAGGGGGTGACCTTGTCTTTATGGCCGGGGTGGCCGATGCCCACCCGGAGCCTGTGGAACCTGCCGTGGCCAAGATGGGCGAACAGATCGCGCAAGCCATTCTGACCGCCATGGCCGCCATCGAACTTGAGGCGCGCCGTTCCTGCCGGCAGGTCGAGCTCGTCATGGGCGACCAGCAGGTCGGCGGGTTCAATCTTGAAGTAACGCAGGGCTGCCGCGATCGACTGACCGCTGCGATTCATGAAGGTACTGGGTTTCAGCACCCAGAGGGTGTGCCCATCCAGGGTCACGCGGGCGGTTTCGCCGTACAGCTTGGACTCGTGACCGAAGCGCACGCCTGCCTTGTCTGCCAGCCGATCGGCAAACCAGAAGCCCGCGTTGTGGCGGGTAGGGGCATAGTCGGCGCCCGGGTTGCCCAGGCCGACGATCAGTCGCAGCGCGCTCATGCGGCGAGTCGGATCCCGCCGGCGCGAGGCCGGCGGGATCGTCGGGGTTTACTTCTTCTCTTCGGCAGCTTCGTCGGACTCGCCAGCCTTGGACTGGCGCGCGATCACGACGGCGACGTCGTGCTCCTTGCCCAGCTTCAGCTCGGGAATCTCGACACCAGCCGGCAGCTTGAGGTCCGACAGATGCACGGTGTCGCCGGCCTTCAGGCTCGACAGGTCGAGCTCGATGAACTCGGGCAGGTTGCCCGGCAGGCATGACACTTCGACTTCGTTGACTTCGTGAGTGATCACTACGCCGCCGGCCTTGCCCGCCGGCGAGGTGTCCTGATTCAGGAAGTGCAGCGGCACGCGTACGCGGATGGCCTCATCGGCCGACACGCGCAGGAAGTCGAGATGCATGATCTGCGGCTTGACCGGGTGACGCTGCATGTCACGCAAGATGACCTTCTGCACATCGCCGTCGATGTTCAGGTCGAGGATCGAGCTGTAGAACCACTCGTGGGCGGAAGCCAGCCACACGGTGTTGTGAAGGATCTCGATGCTGGTGGGCTCGGCATGACCGCCGTAGACCACCGCAGGCAGTTGGCCCGTACGACGCAGGCGGCGGCTCGCACCCTTCCCTGCGTCCGTGCGGACGGTTGCCTTGATTTCATGTTGGGTTGCCATTGTGTGTTGCCTTTCTTGCTTGAGTGAGCCGCCTTGCAGCGGCTTGAAAGCCC
Organism: Aquimonas sp.; assembly: GCA_044344935.1. Taxonomy (GTDB): domain Bacteria; phylum Pseudomonadota; class Gammaproteobacteria; order Xanthomonadales; family Xanthomonadaceae; genus Aquimonas. The sequence goes on from JBIJCA010000135.1 coordinate 3,133, forward strand.
ACCCCGCGACCAGGGTGGGCCGGATTGTCAGTCGACGTAGAGCGAGCTGACAGATTCTCCGAAGGCGATGCGGCGGATGGTCTCCGCCAGCAGCTCAGCCACGCTGAGCTGACGGATCCGGCCACAGGCTCGAGCCTCGTCAGACAGCGGAATGGTGTCGGTGACGACCAGCTCGTCGAGCTGGCTACCGTTGATGTTGCTGATAGCCGCCCCTGACAGCACGGGGTGGGTGCAGTAAGCCACTACTTTGCGAGCACCGTGGTCCTTCAGCGCTGCTGCCGCCGCACACAGGGTGCCGGCGGTGTCGACGATGTCGTCGACCAGCACGCAGGTCTTGCCGGAGACATCACCGATGATGTTCATCACGGTGGCAACGTTGGCCCGTGGACGACGTTTGTCGATGATCGCCAGATCGGCATCGTCCAAGCGTTTGGCGATGGCCCGGGCACGCACCACGCCGCCAACGTCGGGGCTGACCACGATCAGCTCCTTGGTGCCCTGGGTGCGCCAGACATCGGCGAGCAGCAGGGGGGAGGCGTAGACGTTATCGACCGGGATATCAAAGAAGCCCTGGATCTGATCGGCGTGCAGATCAACGGTCAGCACGCGATCCGTGCCCACTGCGCTGAACATACGCGCCGCGACTTTCGCTGTGATCGGCACGCGCGCCGACCGGGGGCGCCGGTCCTGCCGGGCATAACCGAAATAGGGGACCACCGCGGTGACGCTGGCTGCGGACGCGCGCTTGAGAGCATCGACCAGCACCAGCAGTTCCATGAAATTCTCTGCGGTCGGCGCGCAGGTCGGCTGGATGACGAAGACCTCCTGCCGCCGGACGTTCTCCTCGATCTCGACCTGGACTTCGCCATCCGAAAAGCGTCCGACCAAGGCCTTGCCGGGACGTACGCCGAGCTCGCGACAGACTGCGTTTGCCAACGGGCGGTTGGCGTTGCCGGTGAAAACGAGGATGCCGTCAGTGTTCACATTGCACCTGTGGGCCGCAAAGAGCGGCCGATATCGGGGCGGCCACCACGGCGCACCCAGTCGGACTGGCGGGCGCGGACTCCGTGTCCGACGCGCCGCAACCATCGCGAGCCGTGAGCGGCTGCACCGACGGAATGAGAGGTGAACTCTGGCTGGGGCGGCAGGATTCGAACCTGCGAATGCCGGAATCAAAATCCGGTGCCTTACCACTTGGCGACGCCCCAGCACTTCGAAACGCGTGTATCCAGACCCTCAGTCCGCTGCCAGCACCGCGTGCAGCGGCGAACGGTCGAGCCCTTCGCAAACCCAGCTGCGCCAGCGCGACGACAGCCGCAGCTGCACCGAGCGCGCTCTCGCCACATTGGCGAAGCGCGCGAAGCAGCAACCACCGGTGCCGCTCAAGCCCACCTGCAGCTCAGAGTTCTCGCTGGCTGAGCGCAGCTCGGCGAGCGCTTCTCCTACCGCGGAACTCCGCGCAACCAGCACGGGCTCGAAGGCGTTGCCCATGCATTGCCCTGAAACGAAGCCCGCAATTGTCGCGGGGGCCGCATCCCGTGTCAATTCAGACGCTTGGAACAATTCCGGAGTCGGCACGGAAACACCGGAATCCAGGACCAGATAAGCGCTCGGGCCCAGCTCGATGGGCAGAAGCCGCTCACCGATGCCTTCGGCCCAAGCGGACTCACCCCGAACAAACACCGGAACGTCGGCGCCGAGGGCGAGCCCGAGCTCCGCCAGCGCTTCCACAGACAGTCCAAGAGCCCACAGCCGGTTCAGCCCCAACAGCACGGTGGCGGCATCGGAGCTGCCGCCGCCGAGGCCAGCGCCCATCGGGATGCGCTTTTCCAGCGCGATCGAAACGCCGATGCCCGGTGCGGCCATAGGCTGCAGCAGTCGCGCTGCGCGCATGCACAGATCCTGTTCCGCAGCGACTCCCGGGGCACCTGTCAGCCGCTCGACGCGGCCGTCTTCACGCAGTTCAAGGTGAACTCGGTCACACAGGTCGATGAGCTGGAACACGGTCTGCAGCAGGTGGTAGCCGTCCGCACGGCGCCCAACGATGCGCAGAAACAGGTTCAGCTTGGCCGGAGCTGGCAGCCACAAACCTTCAGCCACCGCCGATCTCCCAACGATCTACCACAAGCCGAATCCGGTGCTGACCCGATTCCGCAAACACCCGCGCCGGCAGCGGCACTCCGTCGACCTCGGTCCAGCTGCGGTACTCGATGCTCCAACCGCCCTGCAGCAGTATCGCGGGCAGGCCCTGCGGGCCGAACTGCAGCTCGGAACGGGCGCCGGCACGGGCACCGCGCACCCAGGCGCGCAGCAGATCGAGCGGCATCGACCAGCCTGATGCCCGACGAAGCAGCGCTTCGGCATCGCGGTCTTCCAGCACACCCTGCTCGTGACCCTCCAGCCGCGCGCCGCTGGCGTCACCGCTCAGTCGCCAGCTTCTGCGGGTCACCGGCGCGCTCAGTTCGATGACGTAGCTGTCACCGCGCTGCTCCCAAGCGATCCGACCGCTGCCGCCTTCACCTTCGCCTGACACCGCGATACGTCCCGACAGCCGCCACAGAGGCTGCTCCGCCAGCGCGACTTCGCGGCCCGCCTGAGCGGCGAGCAGCGCTGCATCCGGGCTGCGTGTGGGTGCTCGGGCACAGCCTGCCAGCAGCACGAGCGAGGCGAGCAGCGCGCCGCCTGACCGCGCGGCGGCCAGCATGAAGGCCGAGGCGGTCACGGTCCGAACTGTTCGCGCAGGCGCTGGATCGCCCGATTCTCGGGGTCGAGCCCAGCACCCTTCTGCCAGAACTCGCGGGCCTCGCTGTCGCGCCCCAGTGCGGCCAGAACTTCAGCCAGATGCGCGGCGATCTCGGCATCCTCCTGAGCTTCGAACGCCCGCTCCAGATAGGCGAGGGCCTCTTCCGCGCGGCCGAGCTTGAAGAGCACCCAGCCCATGCTGTCGAGAATGGCCGGCTGGTCGGGCGACAGTGCCAGGGCGCGTTCGATGTAGCTCAAGGCCTCGTCGTAGTCCTCGGTGCGGTCGGCAAGGGTGTAGCCGAGTGCATTCAGCGCGTCCGCATCTTCAGGATCCTCGGTCACCAGCACCTGCAGATCGATGATGGCTTCGGGCACCCGATCAAGGCGTTCGTAGGTCAGCGCCCGGGCGTACAGCAGTGCGCGATCGTCCTCGAAGATCTGCAGGCCTCGGTTGAGCGCCTCAACGGAGGCTGCCAGATCACCACGGCGGTTGAGCAGCTCCCCTTCCAGCAGGAAGGCGTTGCGGAGGGTCTCGCCGTCTTCGCTGTCGCTGGCCTGCACCGACTGCAGGGTCTCGATGGCGCGCTCCGGCTGGCCCGACTCCTCGTGCAGAACAGCGATCCGCAGCTGCGCCGGGAGCTTGCGAGCCGGATCCACCACCGCTTCGTACCAGCGCAATGCGTCCTGCGTCGCCTCAAGCACTTCTGCGATCTGGCCGAGCAGGAAGCGGCGGTCATCGCTGATTTCGGCATCGAACACCGTCGTGTCCTGCGCAGCTTCGGGCCCGATTGCGGCGACCGCATCCGCCTTGATCAGGCCGTACAGCGCCTGCAGCGCGTCTGGCTCGCCGACCCGGGCCAGATACGCCGCGCGGCCGGCGAAGGTGGCGTCGGTCTGGTCGCCCTCGGCCAGCAGTTCGGCGGCGCGACCGGTCTGGCCAAGGCCGTCCAGCAGGGACGCGGCGCGCAGCCGTTCAGGAATATCGGTCAGCCCGAGGGCAATCACGGCGTCCAGCGCTTGGGCAGCCGCGTCCATGCGCTGTTGGCGCATCAACACTTCGGCCCGCCACAGGCCGACCCGCCGATCCTCGGGGAAGCGTTCAACCGCCCGATCGACCACGCGGGCGGCAAGGTCGGCATCACCCCACTGCTGGGCGAGCCCACCGAGCGCCACCCACAGACCAAAATCGGCCGGCAGATCCGGTGCATCTAGCACCTTCGAGAGCACCTCCAGCGCGGGGCGGCCGCTGCCGGCAAGCGCCTGGATGGCCAGGCGCCGACCCTCCTCACCTTCGTTCAGGAGCGCCACCAGCCCTTCGGCGGCCTCATCAAAACGCTGTTCCCGGATCAGGGCCACCTGCTCGAACTGGCGACCGCCCAGCGAATCCGGGTCGAGTTGGCGCCAGCGCTTGAGGGCATCGAGCAGCAGCAGACGCTCGTCGGCCAGCAATGCCACCCGAGCGGCGCGCTCGGCGATGCTGGCGTCCTCGGACAGCCGCGCGGCTTCGACATAGGCTTGCGCAGCGCCAGCGGCATCGCCTTCCTGAAGCGCAAACTCGCCTTGCAGAAGGGGAAGCAGAGCCTCGCCCAGCGCTGGCGCCGAGGGACCGGCGTCGTCGGCGCGAGCAGCGGATGAGGCTGCAGCCAACGCGAGAAGCAGCAGCAGGTAGAATGCGCGCGCGTTCATCGACCTTCTTACGTGTGTCCGGCGCCCGCCGCAGGCTGCGGCGAACCGGGCCGGAACATCTCCCCGCAGTGTACCCGAACCCCCCTTCCGACCGTCCGCAGCGACGCCTGCTGGCGCTGGGCCTGAGCCACCAGACCGCGCCAGTCGCCCTGCGCGAGAAGGTGGCGTTCGCGGCCGAGCGCCTGCCCGAAGCGCTGGCCTCGCTGCTGGCACGGGCAGGTGTGGAGGAGGCCGCGGTCGTTTCCACCTGCAATCGCACCGAGATCTACTGCAGCGTCAGCGACGGCCACGAGGGCGAGCCCGCACGCTGGCTGGCCGAGTCCCACGGGCTTGAGCTCGACGTTCTTCGGAGCTGCCTGTATCAGCACCATGACGGTGACGCTGTGCGCCACCTGTTCCGGGTAGCCACCGGCCTCGACTCGCTGGTGCTGGGCGAGCCGCAGATCCTGGGCCAGGTCAAGGACGCCTGGCAGCTGGCGCGCGACGCCGGCAGCCTGCGTTCCGGCCTCGACCGGCTGTTCCAGCATGGCTTTGCTGTCGCCAAGCGGGTCCGCACGGACACCGAGATCGGCGCGCATCCGGTTTCGATCGCCTTCGCCGGGGTGCGTCTTGCACAGCAGGTCTTCAGTGACCTGCGCGAGGCCAGCGTTTTGCTGATCGGCGCCGGCGAGACCATCGAGCTCACCGCACGGCATCTGCTGGAGCAGAACACCAAGCGCCTGCTGATCGCCAATCGCACGCTCGAGCATGCGCAGGTGCTGGCAGCGCGGATCGGCGGCTATGCGCTTTCGCTGGAGGATCTTCCGCGCCACTTGCATGAAGCCGACATCGTGATCTCGGCCACCGCTGCACGGGAACCCATCCTGCACCGCGCCGATCTTGCGCTGGCGCTGCGAAAGCGACGGCACCGACCGATGTTCCTGCTGGACCTCGCAGTGCCGCGCGACATCGCCGAGGACGTCGCCACCCTGGAGGACGTGTTCCTCTACACCGTCGACGACCTCGATCAGGTGATCGAGGAGAACCGCCGCTCGCGCCGCGAAGCCGCCCGCCAGGCCGAGGCGATCATCGAACTGCAGGTCGAGCACTTTCTGGGCTGGTGGCGGGCCGCCGATCGTCAGGGCCTGATCCGCGAGATCCGCGCCCGCGCCGAGATCGAACGCGACCAGGTGCTCGCCCGCGCCCAGCAGATGCTGGCCCAGGGCAAGCCGACGGACGATGTCCTGCGTTACCTCGCCAACACCCTCACCAACAAGCTTCTGCACGCACCCTCGGCACGCCTGCGCAGCGCTGCCCAGCGCGGCGAGCTCGACCTTTTCCGCGCCGCCGAGCAGCTGTTCAGCGCCAACGAAGCCACCGGCGACGACGCCCCGACCGATACCCCATGAGCCCCAGCATCCGCAGAAAACTCGACGCGCTCGCCGAGCGCCATGAAGAGGTCGGCCTGCTGCTGGCTTCGCCCGAGGTCGCCGCCGACAACCGGCGTTTCCGCGAGTTGTCGCGCGAGTACGCGCAGCTGGAGCCATTGACGAGCGCCCTGCGCGCCTACGACAGCGCTACCCGCGATCTTGACGCGGCACGCGCGCTGCTGTCCGACCCCGACATGCGCGACATGGCGCAGGAGGAAATCGAGCAGCTCGAAGCCCGGCTGCTCGCGCTCGACACGGACCTCGGCCTGCTGCTGCTGCCGCGGGATCCACGTGACGAGGCCAACATCTTCCTCGAGATCCGGGCCGGCACCGGTGGCGACGAGGCGGCCATCTTTGCCGGCGACCTGTTCCGCATGTACACGCGCTATGCCGAAACGCGGCGCTGGACCGTCGAGCTGCTCTCGGCCAGCGAGGGCGAGCACGGCGGCTTCAAGGAAGTCATCGCCCGCGTCGAGGGCGCCGGTGCGTTCTCGGCACTGAAGTTCGAAAGCGGCACCCACCGCGTACAGCGTGTGCCGGAAACCGAAAGCCAGGGCCGCATCCACACCTCGGCGGCGACCGTGGCCATCCTGCCCGAGCTCGACGAGATCGAGGACATCGAGATCCGCGACGGCGACCTCAAGGTCGACACCTTCCGCGCGTCGGGCGCCGGCGGCCAGCACGTCAACAAGACCGACTCGGCCATCCGCATGACCCACCTGCCCAGCGGCATCGTGGTCGAGTGCCAGGACGAGCGCAGCCAGCACAAGAACCGCGCCCGCGCGCTGAGCCTGCTGAAGGCGCGCCTGCTGGATGAGCAGCGCAGCCAGCAGACCCAGGCGCAGGCCGAATCACGGCGCCTGCAGGTGGGGTCCGGCGATCGCAGCCAGCGCATCCGCACCTACAACTTTCCGCAGGGCCGGGTCACCGATCACCGCGTCAACCTGACCCTCTACCGCCTGCCCGAAATCATGGGGGGCGATCTGGGCGAGCTGATCCAGACGCTCACCCGCGAAGCCCAGGTCGACGAGCTCAAGCTGCTGGGGCAATAGCGCCCTGCGAGCTACCATCGTGCCTCCACGGGAGGCGCCAATGAAGATCAAGAAGAAGGGCTACGAAGAACTGTTGAAACCGATGCAGCGCGAACTGGTGCAGGTGCAGCGCTGGCTGCAGAACACCGGCAATCGCGTGGTGGTGCTGCTCGAAGGCCGCGATGCCGCCGGCAAGGGTGGCGTGATCAACGCCATCGCCAACACGCTCAACCCGCGCGCCTGCCGGGTGGTGGCCCTGCCCAAACCGAGCGATCGCGAGCGCACCCAGTGGTACTTCCAGCGCTACGTATCCGAACTGCCCGCAGCCGGCGAGATCGTGCTGTTCGACCGCAGCTGGTACAACCGCGCCGGCGTCGAGAAAGTGATGGGCTACTGCACGGACGTCGAGTACGAGCGCTTCCTGGTGCAAGCCCCGGCCTTCGAGAAAATGCTGATCGACGATGGGCTTCTTCTGTTCAAGTACTGGCTGTCAGTGGACCAGGAGAAACAGGAGCTGCGCTTCGCCGAGCGCGCAGCCGACCCCTTGAAGCGCTGGAAGCTGAGCCCGGTCGACCTCGCCGCGCGCGCCAAGTACGCCGAGTACGGCAACGCCCGCGAAGCAATGTTCCGCGCCACCCACACCACCCATGCGCCGTGGTGGGTGATCGACTTCAACGACCAGCGCCGCGGCCGGCTGAACCTGATCCGGCACTTCGTCGACCACCTGCCCACGCACAGCGCGCCCGAGCCCGACATCCAGTTCGAGGCCCTGCCGGAGCCGCTGCTGAAGGAACGCTTCGAAGGTGCGGTTCAGCCCATTGCCGATCGCTTCAAGAGCGCGAACGGCAACGGGCATTGAGTCCGGACCAACGGATCGAGGCAGGCGGGTTGGGACAAGCCGCAGGCGCGTCCCAACAGCGCTGCATCGTAATCGACGCAAGTGTTGCGTTGGGCCGCGCTGCGGTTGGCCCAACCTACGAACGGCAACGATCCGCCCCTCGACGAACAGGACACTTGGTCGAGTAGGTTGGGACAAGCCGAAGGCGCGTCCCAACATCGCAAGACCCGAGCCCGCGACGAAGAAAACGATGTGGGCAACGCCGAGCATCGGACGCGATGTCAGGAATCGGGGAAGGCGAAGTTGGGCCGCGCTGCGCTTGGCCCAACCTGCGTCCGGCAAGGGTCTAGCCTTGCCGAACGGGAAGCTCAGCCCGCCTGCGCGCGCAGCGCCTCAAGCAGCGCCGCATCGCTCAGCGGCGCCTCCCACAGCAGCACGCGCAGGCCGTTGGCCGGCACTTCGATGCGCGCCTCGCTGCCGAACTTGATGACTTCGCCGCTTTCCGCGTCCTTCCAGTCGCCGGGCTGCAGATGCTGGCCCAGTGCGATGGCGCGCGGCTCGGCCGACTTGTTCAGCAGCACCAGCGCGGTCTGGTTCGTGTCTTCGGTCTGCAGCACGCGGTAGAAAGCAGCCTCATCGCCTTCAAGCT
>JBIJCA010000248.1:0-7010 GCA_044344935.1 Aquimonas sp.
CAGGTTGAACTGCAGGCCGCGCTGCAGCGACGGCAAGCGAGCACGGAGCTGGGCGACGCGGATCAGGCCCTGGCGGATCGGGTGACTGCGTGCGACCTCGATGCCCTCGACGCCGAAGTAATTGCGGTTGCCGTTGTGCTCGACCGCGCCGCGCTCGAAGCCGATCTCCGAGCCGTAGTAGATGACCGGGATGCCGCGCGCGGTGAACAGCCAGTGGTGGGCATTGATGAAGCCGGCGTCGCTGGCGTTCATCCGCGCCATGTCGTGGTTGTCGTAGAAGGTCATCAGCTCGTAGGGGTTCGCGTACGGGCCGTCTTTCAGATACAGCGCCGGCGCCAGCGTGGCGAAGTCCGAGCCCTCGTTCTCGAAGACTTCGAGCAGCGCCTTCTTCAGCGCGAAGTCGAGCACGCTCATGCCGCCGTTCTCGGGGTGCGTGTACATCGCCGTCTTCGCCGCCTCGTAGTCGAACACCTCGCCGAACATGAAGAAGCCCGGATGCTTGGCACGGATGCGCTCGGCGAAGACGCGCCAGAACTCCGGCTTCACATGGCGCACGGTGTCGACGCGGAAGGCGTAAGCGCCCTGCTCGATCCACTGCAGGTAGGCGCCGACGAGATGGTCCATCACCGCCGGGTTGGCCTCGTTGAAGTCGGACAGCTGGGCCAGATCCGGCTTGACGTTGTAGAAGGCGTGCAGCGGGTTGCTGGCCGGGTCGAGCTGATCCGGCGGCAGGTTGCCGTGGTCGGCGATGAGGGTTCCGCTGGCGTCGTAGAGCCGCCCGAACTCCTTCTGATCGACCGGCATCGACCAGCCCGGCGAACCGTGGTTGGCGACGATGTCCAGCACGATCTTGAGACCCGCGTTCTGCATCGCTGCAGTGAAGGCGCGGAAGTCGAGCCCCTCGCTGGGTAGGTGCTCGTCGAGGGTGTAGAAATTCTTGGCCCAGTAGCCGTGGTAGCCCGACTTGCCGCGATCGGTCAGGAAGCTGGTCTGGGTGATCGGGTCGCCGCCGGTGAAGGCTTAATCGGGGTTGTCGACGATCGGCGTGATCCACAGCGCCGAGAAACCCATCTCGCGGATGTAGCCGGCGTGGTCCAGCAGACCCTTGAAGTCGCCGCCGAGGTAGCCGACGTTGTCGGTGCGGCCATCCTCCCACTTCAGCGGGATGTCGAAGGTGCCGCGCTCGCCGCCCTGCTCGCGCTGGTCGTTGGCCGGATCACCGTTGACGAAGCGGTCGGTGACCACGAAGTACACGGCCTCGGACGCAAAGGGTTCGGCGGTGCCGATGAAACGGTCGGAAGGCGCGGGTTCAGGCGCCGCGGGTGCTGTGGCTTCAGGCGCGGGCGCCTCGCTGCTGCAGGCGGCCAGCAGGGTGAGCGAAAGGGCGAGGACAAGCGGACGGATCTGCATGAGCGACTCCAGTGCGGGCGCGCCCGAGCGCGCCATTCGAGTGGTGATCGGGCGGGGCTTCAGTGCGCACCGGCAGCGACGGAGGCGATCCGCGCACCCGGCTCGCGAACGAACACGAGGCAGAGCGCGCCGACGATCAGACTGCTGCCGGCAATGATCAGGGCGTAGATCGGGTCACCGCCAAAGAAACTGGTCAGCACGGGCCCCAGCAGGCTGGCGGCGACGATCTGCGGAATGACGATGAACATGTTGAAGATGCCCATGTAGACGCCCATTTTTTTCGGCTCGACGACGCTGGCAAGCAGCGCGTAGGGCATCGAAAGGATGCTCGCCCAGGCCACGCCCACCAAGGCGAAACTTCCGATCAGCCAGACAGGTTGGGTGACCAACGCCATCGACAGGAAGCCGGCGCCGCCCAGCAGCAGCGAGACAAAGTGCACCAGTCGGCGGTTCAGCACGAAGCGCGAGGCGTAGAACGCGAGCAGCAGAGCCACCGCCATCGAGGACAGCCCGTAGTAGCCCGTGTAGGAACCCACCAGATCCGCCGCATTCTGGAATGCGCCATTGGCCTCGGAGAACGCCTGCGCCTGTGCCGGCACGCCCATGTCGAATGCGGCGGGGTCAGGCGCGGGGGCCTTGAACACATGACTGGTCAGCGCCGGCGTGCTCATGCTCCACATCGCGAAAAAGGCAAGCCAGCTGAAGAACTGCACGATGCCGAGCTTCAGCATCTGCCCCGGCATCTGCAGGATGTCGCGGCTGATGTTGGCGAAGAAGTTGCCCTCGCGACGCTCCTGCTGGAAGCGCTGCATGTCTTCAGGCGGCTCCTCGGTGGTGGTGAAGACCGTCACCAGGATGCTGGCAAGGAAGACGAAAGCGCCGATGGCAAAGGCGATCTGCACCGAGGGCGGCACCACGCCCGGGCCGGCCTGGTTCGACGCGCCCAGCCAGGTCACGAACAAGGGCAGGTTGCTGGCCACCCAGGTGCCGATGCCGATGATGAGGGTCTGCACCACGAAGCCGTAGGAGCGCTGCTCCTCGGGCAGCTTGTCGGCGACCAGCGCCCGGAAGGGTTCCATGCTCACATTCATGGAAGCATCGAGCACCCACAGCATTCCCACCGCCATCCACAGCGTGGGCGAATGCGGCATCACCAGCAGCGCGATGGACGACAGCACCGCACCGATGACGAAGTAGGGTCGCCGGCGACCCAGGATCGGGTGCCAGGTGCGATCAGAGAAGTAGCCGATGATCGGCTGAACGATCAAGCCGGTCAGAGGCGCGGCGAGGAACAGAAAGGGAATCTCATCCTTCGGTGCACCGAGCGTCTGGAAGACGCGCGACATGCTGCCTCCCTGCAGGGCGAATCCGAACTGGATGCCCAGGAAGCCAAAAGACATGTTCCAGATCTGCCAGAAGCTCAACTGCGACTTGCTGCGGTTCGACATTTCGCTCCCTCGCTGCGACGGTCGGTGCCGGGGCACACTGGCCCAGGCGACGCACAGTCCAGGGGATGTCGCACGGCGAAGCGCGCTGCGATGGCGCTTCGCGATCCGCAGTCCGGGCCACCGCAACATTCATGGACGCGCTGCGTGTGCCCCGCCCTCCCCGGGAACTGCCTGATGGCCGCGACGACAACCGTCGCCGCGACCGGCCGACAGCTTAGCGGCTGGGGGCGGGGGTGCCTTCGTGTGCATACGTATTCACGCCGCGGAGCGGCGTGAACGGGATTGGAGATTCGGGATTCGGGATTCGCAAGAGCGGGCTATCGAGCCCGGCGCGATGAGTGCGGTTCCCAGCGCTGCAGTGACGCAAGCGATGCGGCTCGCCCCGCGAATCCCGAATCCCCAATCCCGAATCCCCGCTCCCAAAACACCTCCCGTCGATAGCGCCCCGCCGCCAGCAGCGCGTCCACCGCGGACTCTTCGAGCAGCTCGACCAGGCAGGCGCGTACCCACTCGCCCATGCCGCGCCAACAGCCGCAGACGCGCAAGTGGGCGCCGCATTCCAAGCAGTCGCGCAGGCGGTCGGCGTGAGTCCGCAACGCGTCCTTCAGATGGGCTGGCGAATGGGTGCCAAGCGAAGACCGCAGGTCGAGCTTCCGCACACGCCCGGAGCCCGGGTGCGCCTGCAGCTCGGCCTCGAGCACGCGCTCATGCTGCGGAAGGCGCTCGACGAACAGCAGCCAGTTCGTGCCCGCGAATTGATTGGCGCGCGCACCCGGCAGCCCCATCAGCCCAGCGAGGCCGCCGCGCAGGTGCAGCATGCTCAGCGCAGCGTCTCAAGGGCTTCGAAGGCGGGCGTGCGACGCTCGACCCACGCGTTGTCCTGTCGATTCACGAAGCGCGCGGCGAGGCCGCGGGCGCTGGCCCATTCAAAGCCTTCATCGAGGCCGAGCACAGCCAGCGCGGTCGCCAGCCCATCGGCCTGCATGCACGAGACATGCACCACGCTGACCGCGATGCCGGCCTGCACGATCGGGTAGCCGGTGCGCGGATCGATCATGTGCGAGTAGCGGCGACCGTCCTGCTCGAAGAACTGGCGGTAGTCGCCCGAGGTGGCGACCGCCTGGTCGCGCAGCGTGATGCCGGATGCCGCGCCTTCGGCGCTCGGACCTTCCAGCCCGATGCGCCAGCCGCGTCCATCGGGATGCTGGCCGTGGCCGCGCAGCTCGCCGCCGACTTCGACCAGCAGATGCCGGTAGCCCGCAGCCTGCAGCGCTTCAGCGATACGGTCCACCGCATGGCCCTTGGCGATGGCGGACAGATCCAGCGACAGTCCGCCCGATTGAATCAGCTGATCGCCTTCGATCTGCACGCGCTGCCAGCCGATGCGTGCGCGAAGGGCTTCGATCGCAGCGGGCGCGGGTGCGCTCTGGCGCGGGCGCCCGGGGCCGAAGCCCCAGAGTTCCACCCACGGGCCGACGGTCGGATCAAAAGCTCCGCCGCTGTCGCGCGCCAGCTCAAGCGCGGCGCTGAGCACCTCCCGCAGCTGCGGCGGCAGCGACTGCCGCGCACCCGGCTCGGCCGCGTTGAATCGCGAAAGATCCGAATCCGGCTCCCAGGTGCTCATCTGTGCGACCACGCGCGCCAGCTCCGCTTCAATCAGCGGCCGCGCGCGCGCCGCGTCGGCATCGGCATCGCCGATCTGCACTGACCAGCCCGTACCCATGGACCGCCCTTCGATGCGCAGTGGCTCGGGCGCGCTGCTGCAAGCGGACAGCAGCAGCGCGATCCAGAGCAGCAGTGCGATGCGCGGTCCGGAGCGCGGCTTTGCATCTCCGGGTGCGCCCAGAGGCTGGGCCCGCCCGGCGCCTGGCCTGACTGACGGCTCTGGCTTCATGCGTTCCTCGCCGCGCACCGCTGCGTGCCTGCAACGTGCCCTTGGGTCTTCAATGTCCAAGCCGAGAGCGGCGGAACCCTCGCCGAGAACGCGTTGCCGCCGGTCACCGCCTCTTCGGGCATTCGGGATTCGCAGTGCGGGCTCGCGCGCTGAGAATCCCGAATGCCCAATCCCGAATCCAGAATCCCCGATCCCCCGGGCAAACGCCACCTCAGGCCTCGATCGCCAGCAGCTGCCGCAGCCGCGCCTTGAGTCCCAGCCCGTGTTGCTTCAGCCACGCGCGCTGCTGCAGGTGGTCGGGCATGCGGGCGCGCACTTCGGCCCAGTACGCGGGCGAGTGATTGCGCTGCAGCAGGTGACAGAGCTCATGCACCAGCACGTACTCGAACACCCGCGGCGGCGCCTGCACCAGGGCCAGGTCGAGCGACACGGCGCCGGCGGCATTCAGCGAGCCCCACAGGCTGGACAGCGGCCGCAGGCGAAGGCTGCGCGGTGCGGTCGGCAGGGTCGGCAGGTATTGCGGCAACCACTGGCCGATGTCGCGACGCGCCTCGGCCAACAGGAAGTCCGCCATCACCCGCTGCAGCTGCAGGGGCGTGTAGCGCGGCGGCAGATGCAGCTCGACCTGCGCGCCCGAAGCGACGGCAGCGAGACGCCGCGATTCGACGCGCTCGATCGGCAGCTGCGCGCCGCGGAGAAGCAGATGCCCAGGACGCGCAGGGTCGGAAACGTCCGAGGCATCTCCGCCCTGCCCGGGCAAGGCTGAGGGCACCTGCAGCGCGCGCAGCTGCTGGGCCAGCCAGCCGCGGTGCTGCTCAAGAAACTGCTGGATCTCCAGTTCGCCAACGCCGCGCGGCACGGTCAGACGCGGACCACGCTCGGACACCATCAGCTTCAGCCGGCGCGCCCGCGCATCGCGCACCTGCACGATGCCCGCCTCGCTGCCGTCGGGCAGGCGCAGTCGCCGTTCCGAGCGCAGCAGGCGGGCCATCGCTCCGTCAGGCCTCCGCCTTGCTGAGGCCGAGGATCTCTTCGAGCCGTTTCAGCAGCACGCGCAGCTCACCGCTCATGAGTGCGAACACGGCATCGATCTCGTCGCGCTGGGTATCGCGCTCGCCCTGCTCCAGCGACTCGGTGGCGGCTTCAAGGAACTTCAGCTTGCGGATGACCAGATCCTCGCCGAGCACGAAGCTCAGTCGATCCTCGAACACCAGGGCGACCTGGAAGGCCTGCTTGCCGCACTTGAGGTGCTCGCGCACTTCTTCGGCCGTGAGCTCCTGGCGGCGGCATTTGACGATCGCGCCTGAGTCGACCGGATCACGCAGTTCGCACTCATCGCCGAGCACGAAACCTTCGGGCAGCGGTTCGCCGTCGATCCATGCCGTCATCAGCGCGCGGGGGCTGGTTTCGGCGTTCACCGGCACCGCCGGGAAGCTGCCCAGCGCTTCGCGGACCGCCGTGACGAAGGTCTCGGCGCTCTTGCGGCTGCTGCTGTCGATCACGCACCAGCCAAGACCGAGGTCGAGATAGCCGGAGCAGCGCGAGGGCCGCGAGAACGCGCGCGGCAGCAGGTCGGTGAGCACTTCATCCTTGATGCGCTTGCGCTCGCGGCCGCCGGGGTTGCGGCCTTCGCTCTCGCGGATGTGGTCGAGCTTGTCCGACAGCACGGCGTTGATGACCGAGCCCGGCAGCAGCTTGTCCTCGCTGCCCAGCGTCAGCAGCAGGGCCTCGGCGACGCGGTGCGACAGCGCCAGCTCGCCGCGGCCGAGCGGCGAGACGAAGCCGCGCGAGGACAGCTCCAGCGGGCCGACGGGTTTGAGCACGTGCTCGGCGAGCTTCTCGTCTAGCGCTTCAAAGCTGTCGTTGATCGAGGTGGGGTAGCGGAACAGGGTCAGGTTGCGGAAGAACATGGGGTGTCCAAGTGAGATTCGCGAATGCGGCGGGAGGGGATTCGCCAGACGGGAGACTGAGGCTCAGCAGCCCCTCTGCAACCCCTCTCCCGTGGGGAGAGGGGCTTTATGCGGGCGCTTCAGGGAAAGAGGTTCACCCAAGCAGACATCGCTGCTACGGCGCGAAAGGCGACGGCTGTGCTTTGCACCCCTCTCTCCGCGGGAGAGGGGACGGGGGTGAGGGGCCGGGCTTGCCGCAATGACGAACCTCGCGAGGGCCATCACGCCTGCAGCCGCACCGGAATCTCCAGCACGCGTGCAGGCGCATCGACCGGTTCTTGCTTGGGACCGCCATGCGACTCGCTGGAT
>JBIJCA010000061.1:0-18479 GCA_044344935.1 Aquimonas sp.
TGATCACGCCGTTGATGAACAGGGTCAGCGGCTGCGGGTTACCCGTCTGCGCAGCCAGCGCCGCCACCAGCTGTTCACCGGTGGTCACGGTTTCCTGGCGTCCGCCCGCGCCACCGCTGGTTCCCCCCGCCAGCGAAGCGAAACCCGGCACCGTGTTGGCCTGCGGACAGGTGAGCGTGCCCGGGGTGGGCGGCGTCGACGAAGAACTGCTGGAGCTGGAACTGCTCGTGCTGCTGGAGCTGGAAGATGAGCTGGAAGATGAGCTTGATGACGAACTCGACGAGCTCGAGGGCGGCGGACAGGTGGAGGAGCCGACACTGCCTCGATCGAGGCGGAGGTTGTCGATCACAGCCTCGTCGCCGGTCTCCGCGCGCAGAACGAAGAAGGAGGTCGCGGTGCCCACGTTCGAAGTCACGCTGTAAACCGTCCCCGGCACCAGATCGCCCATGGGCTGATTGAAGATCCGCGATGCGATCCCATGGATCGAGTTGGCGCCGCCGCTGGTGTTGTTGTCCACCTGCAGCTGCAGCCTGCGGGTTCCATCCGAACCACGGCGACCGACGTAGCAGAACGACACCGTGTAGGTCTGGCTCAGGTCGAAGATGCCGTTGGTGCTGGTGTCGGTCCCCGTGGTGGCGGTGAACGGCTGGCGATTGCCGATGCCGAACACCAATCCTTCGATACCCAGAGCGCCGGCAACCACCCGCGTCCGCGAGGTGGAGCTGCTCACGAACATGGAGGTCGAAGGCGCGTCGGGCAGGCTGCGGTAGGCCGCAGTGAGCAGGGTGCTGGTGCTGGCGAGATCGAACTCCTCGGCGAACAGGGTGTCGCCGGGACCGCTGCTTGAGCTTGATGAACTTGACGAACTGGAGCTGCTCGATTGGCTGGAGCTTGACGAACTGGATTCACTCGAACTGCTCGAACTGCTGGATTCACTGGAACTGGATGAGCTGGACTCGCTGGAGCTGCTTGAACTGCTGGACGCCGAATCACAGGTCGCCAAGGTCGCCGACTGGGCGTCGCCAAGACTGAGCGTGAGATTGTCCACGGTCACTGTGCCGCCGGTTTCTGTACGCAGCGCGACAAACGAAGTCGGCGAGCCGATCGTGCTGCTCACGCTGACGACACTGTTCGCCTGCAGTGAGGAGATGTCCAGGTTGAGCAGGCGCGAGGGGCCGCCGTGGGGCGAGTTCGCCTGGCCGGTGCTGTTGTTGTCGACATAGACCTGGAACTTTTTGTCCACCAGTGGATCCGCCAGCAGGGCCGAGCGCACGCACATCGAAACAGTCCAGATCGAACCCAGGCCGAAAACGCCGGTGAATCCGCTGGCAGCGGTGGTTGTGACGGTGGGCGTGGTGTTGCCGATGCTCAATCGGGCCCCGCTCAGCGCGACGCCGCCGTCCACTGCGGCAACGGTTCCAGCGAGCCGGTGGAACATCTGCACCTGCGGTTCAAGACCTGGCAGAGCACGGTAGCCGGGCGTCGTCAGCGTGGCTGTGCTGGCGCCATCGAAGCTTTCGAAAAAGGGCAGGTTGGCCTGCGCTGCCACCGGTGCGGCGATGATTCCCAGTACGACGGACAGGCCCAGAGCATCCACAAGCGGTATCGGACGGAACAACATTCGGCTCTCCCCAAGATGGTACCGGCAGCCGAACAAACCCCTGCTCCGCCGCCCCGGATGGCGGCATCGCCCGATGCGGCGATGCCTGCGCGCCGCCTCGGCCCCAGGCGCATCCCGGCGCAGTGGTTCCAAGGCAGTCATTGACGCGGATGTCGGGCGAACCTTAGGTTCCCCTGGGAGACAATCCGCACAGCGATGGACGCGACCCGGCCTGCATGGGCGGAGTCTCGGGGACGATGGGCGTCAGGCCCATCGAGCGCGCGATTCGCGCGCGGCACATCGACGCCGACGGTGTGTTCCACACCTTCCCTTGGCGGCGTCGGCGCTGATCCTCATAATTGATGTCACCGGTGTCAACGTGCACTGCAACATCGACCGCCCGACTTGAAGCCAGACAGAGGTGAGTTCATGCAGGAGGCAAAGACCGCAGCGCCGGGCCGCTGGATGCTGGCGTTTCGGACGCGGGCCTGGGCGACCTGGGCGCCACCGCTGCTGCTGGTGCTGGTGGCGATCGCCACGGTCGGTACCCGCTACTGGCAGCCGGAATCCCTGTTCTGGGATGAGAACTACCACGTCGCTTCCGCGCAGAAGCAGCTCGCTGGCGTCATGTACATGGAGAATCATCCGCCGCTCGGGAAAATGCTGATCGCGCTTGGCGAAGCGGCGGTCGGCGCCAATGCCGATCGCGACACCAGCGCTCTGCTGTTCACCGATCACATCAGCCAGGCTCAGTTGCCATCCGGGTACAGCTTTGCGGGGGTTCGCCTGGCCTCGGTGCTGGGCCTGATCCTGTCGACCCCGCTGATGTACTTCCTGTTGC
Source organism: Aquimonas sp. (assembly GCA_044344935.1). Classification (GTDB taxonomy): domain Bacteria; phylum Pseudomonadota; class Gammaproteobacteria; order Xanthomonadales; family Xanthomonadaceae; genus Aquimonas. The sequence goes on from JBIJCA010000061.1 coordinate 2,442, forward strand.
TGCACGCCACCCGCAGCCGCGCCGTATCGCTGTGCTTCGGGCTCTGCCTGCCGCTCGACAATGCGTTGGTCACGCACGGGCGGGCAGCCATGCTGGAAGGAATCCAGCTGCCTTTCGTGCTGCTGGCGTTGTGGCTGTTCGCGCGCGCTCTGTCCGTACCGGGCGGCGTCCGGCTCCGCCACTACCTGCTGATCGGCGCCGCGATCGGCCTTGCGCTTTCGGTCAAGCTCAACGCGGCGCCGCTGCTGCTGCTGCCGCCTGCCCTTCTCGGCGTCGAGCTGTGGCAGCGGCGGCGCAGCCTGCGGATCATGCCCGCCGCTATCCGCGCCGCTGCGACCGGGGCGATGACCGCGGCCGGCGTCGCCGTGGTGTTCCTGGGAGTGTTCTGGATCCAGATCGCCAGCTCGGATCGCATCCTCGAAGGCCGAGTCTACAAGGCGTCGCCGGCCTTTCTGAGCGCGCTTGGCGCGGGCCACGCCGCCTCGCCCGCCACTTTCGCGCTGGGCCTTCGCGACCATCTGCGCTACATCGCCGAGTACTCGGACGGCGTGCCCCGCTTTGACGCCTGCAAGCCGGGCGAGAACGGCAGCCCGGCGCTGCACTGGCCGCTGGGCGGCAAGACCATCAACTATCGCTGGGCCAAGGTCGAGACCGATGGACAGGTCAAGGTGGACTACACCTACCTCGTCGCGAACCCGGTCATCTGGCTGCCGGTACTGGCCGGGATACTGCTGTCGTCCGCACTGCTGTGCGCGTGGTCGGTGTTCGGGCTCAGGCCGAGGGACACCCGCCTGCTCGGTTGGATCGCGCTGATGAGCGCGCTGTACCTCGGCTACATGCTGTCGATGCTGCAGATCGAACGGGTGATGTACCTCTATCACTACCTGCTGCCGCTGTGCTTCGGCATCGTCAACCTGGCGCTCGTGTTCAGCTACGTGTTCCGCGAGTCGCTGGCCCGCGGCGACTGGCATCCGAAGCTCAATCTCCTGGGCTATCTGGGTCTCATGCTGGCGGGCTTTCTCTATTTCGCACCGTTCACTTACGGCTGGCCGATCGACGAGAGCGAGGTCGAACGGCGCGCGTGGCTGGACGTCTGGAAACTGGAGCCGGTGCGATGAAGCGCCTCGACCCCGCCAACATGACCTTGTCCGGTCTGCTCGGCGCCGCGGCGGTGCTGCTCTGCCTGCTGATGCGCGCGCCCGGCGTGGACGCGGTGTTGCCCTTGGTCATCGAAACCCATGCGGCACCTATCGATCACCTGGATCAGGCCCGGGTCGGCGTCGAGCGCAGCACGGTGTGGGTGGATCGACTCGACCTCGCCCATGATGGCCAGCTTCGGCACCCCGTGTTGGGACGTATCGGACCGGCCGAGCAGTTCTTCATCGATCTGCGGGTGGAGCTGCGGGTACCGGAGGCGCGGGTGATCCACTTCGAGGTGGAGAGCGATGACGGCTTTGCACTCGCCCTGAACGAGCGCCGCATCTGCGCCTTCACCGCCCAGCGCGGTCTGTCGGCGCAGCGCTGCCGGGTACTGCTGGAGGCGGGAGAACACGCCCTGCATCTCAGCTACTTCCAGGCAGGCGGTCCGGCCGGACTGCGTCTGCGCCATGCCACAAGCGAGGACGGCCCTTGGGCGCTTCTCGGCGAGGACACCACCTGGCTCCGGGTCATTCGTGAGCCACGCTAGGAAGCGTTGATTTCGAGAGGCTTCCTGCGCGCCGAGCTGGCTCAACCGCAGACCGACCGCAGTTGAACCGGATCCCGAATCCCGGTCATGGTGCGGCACAGCTTGCTCCAGTCGCACTCCCCCGCCACAATGACACCGGTAGTCATTCAGCTCGCGGGCGCCATCCCCGCCACGAGCGCCTCGCCTGTCAGGCGCGGGCACCGGGATGTTCGGAGGAGCAACACGATGGGCAATCCCTTCAGCCTGCAGGGCCAGGTCGCCTTGGTGACGGGCGCCAACAAGGGCCTCGGTCAGGGCATCGCACTGGCTCTTGCGGAAGCCGGCGCCGACATCGCCGCTGTGAGCAGCTCCGGCGCGGATGACACCGCCGCCAAGGTGGAAGCGCTGGGGCGGCGGTTCGCTTTCGTCCGGGCCGACCTGACCTCGCTGGAGCCGATCCCGCGAATCGTGAGCGAGACGCTCGCGAAGCTCGGACGGCTGGATATCCTCGTGAACAATGCCGGCATGATCCGGCGCGCTGACGCTCTCGACTTCACCGAAGCCGACTGGGATTCGGTGCTGGATCTGAACCTCAAAGCCGCATTTTTCCTGTGCCAGGCGGCGGGCCGCCACTTCATCGGCCAGGGCCGCGGCAAGATCATCAACATCGCTTCGATGCTCAGCTTTCAGGGCGGCATTCGCGTGCCCTCCTACACCGCCAGCAAGTCTGGGCTGGCTGGCATCACCCGACTGCTGGCCAACGAGTGGGCGGCCAAGGGCATCAACGTCAACGCCATTGCACCGGGCTACATGGCCACCGACAACACCGCCCAGCTGCGGGCGGACGAACAGCGCAATCGCGACATCCTCGCGCGTATCCCGGCTGGGCGCTGGGGGACGCCGGAGGACCTCGCAGGCGCTGCAGTTTTCCTCGCGTCCCGCGCCTCCGACTATGTGCACGGCACCGTGCTGCCAGTGGACGGCGGCTGGCTGGCGCGCTGACCTTGCTCTCCTCGCTGCCACGTTCACCCCCGTCCGTGCGCCTGTCGAACACGCATCCGCCGCGAGCGTTGCACTGGGCGCCCGCTCGCGCCGGTCTTGCCGACAGGCGCACCGACTCCCGACTCATCCGCGCCGCTGAGCGCGGCCATTTCCCCAGGACATCGCCATGAAGATCGCGCTGATCACCGAGAACAGCCAGGCTGCGAAGAACGAAATCATCCACACCGCATTGAAGGCGGTTGCCGAGCCACTGGGCCATGCGGTGTTCAACTACGGCATGTACTCGGCCGAGGACAAGGCCTCGCTGACCTACGTGATGAACGGCCTGCTGGCGGGCATCCTGCTGAACTCGAAGGCCGCCGACTTCGTGGTCACCGGCTGCGGCACCGGGATGGGTTCGATGCTCGCCTGCAACGCGATGCCCGGCGTGTTCTGCGGCCTCGTCATCGATCCGACCGACGCCTTCCTGTTTGGTCAAATCAACGATGGCAACGCGATTTCGATGCCGTACGCGAAGGGCTTCGGCTGGGCAGCCGAGCTCAACCTGCAGGACTGCTACCGCAAGCTGTTCGACGGCGAGCGCGGGCTCGGCTATCCGAAAGAGCGTGCCGCGATCATGGCGAAGAACCGCGGCATCCTCGCCCAGCTCAAGGCGACCAGCTGCAGGAACATGCTCACAGTGCTGAAGGAAGTGGATCAGGACCTGCTGAAGGCGGCCGTGGCCGGCGAGAGATTCCAGGAACTGTTTTTCCCGAACTGCCAGGACGAAGCCATCGCCGGCTACGTGCGCGGCCTGTTCTGAGCGTGCTCGCCGGGCCGCGCGAGTCCGCCGTGTCGATTGCGCGCCAATCCGCTCTTGGCGGCGCTGCAGTCTCGGCTGCCAGCACCTCACGGCTCGGGCTGGGCTGGCTCGCCGCCCTACTGCTCGCCTGTGTGCCCGGTGCGAGCGCGCAGGCGGCCGGGCCACGTACGGATTCCTACGTACAACGCGAGTCCGCACTCGCAACCCCGCAACCCGGGCCCCATGCGGGCCAAGGCCGCACCACCGCCTATCCCTTCTTCGAGGACGCGGAAGGCTTCGACATCGTGTTCCGCAAGCGCGCCCTGCATCCTGGCGCAAGCATCGGCGAACACACCAACGACAAGGACGAGATCTACTACGTCCTGTCGGGACAGGGTGAGCTGATGCTGGACGGCGAGTACAGCGAGGTCGGGCCCGGTGATGCGATCCTGACCCGCAGCGGTAGCCGTCACGGGCTTCGACAACGTGGCGAAGCGGATCTCGTGATCTTCGTCGTGTTCCGCAGGCCCAGCACCTGAGAGCGGGCTGGCTTCGCTTGCTGGGCCCGGTGTTCTGACGCAACACCGACTGGTCGCGCCAGCGATGTGCTCGCTCCAGTGGACGCGGGATAGGCATCTGCAGCTTCTGGACAGCGCGACGCGTCTTCGGGTTGGGATCGACGCGGTCGTCATGAGGTGCCTTCTGGTGGGGGCTCCCCGCGGCGTACGCACACCCCGCGGATTCGGTTGCCGTTGTAGCCGCCCGTGCACGTGAAGCCCCGACTTGAACGAAGCAGGCGCGGCGCAGTGAGAACACACTGAACCACCGCGCCCTCCGAGTCCGTCGTCTTTGTCTCTGAGCGTGTGAAAGGTCCCTGACCCCATAGCGGGGGCGTCGCTGCGCGTGCGTGGCAAAGCGCGGTGCGCCAGTTCCAGGGCGTTTGGCGAGTTAGTCACCGCAGAATTCGCTTGGCGCTGCCGCCACGGGCATCCAGACGCGGCCGCAGCAGGCGGATGGTTCTCACATGCTCCCTGTCTTGACTTTCTTGTTTACGCATGTAATCTCACGACTCGGACGATTACACGAGTAAACACCCATGCAGATCAGCGAGGCCGAATCCGTTGTCATGGAGGTGCTGTGGGCGAACAGCCCGCGCAGCGCCGAGGAGGTGGTACAGGCGCTCGCAGGCCAGCAGGATTGGCAGGAGCCCACCATCAAGACCCTACTCAATCGCCTTCTCAACAAGGGGGCGATCAACGCCGAGCGCGACGGCCGCCGCTACCTGTACGCGCCTGTGCTCAGGCGCGAGGACTGGGTGCGGCAGCAGAGCAGCAGCCTGCTAGATCGACTTTTCGGGGGTCGACTGGCGCCGTTGGTCGCTCAGTTCCAGGCCGATCAGGGCCTGCATGAGGAGGATCGAAAGGCCCTGCGCGCATTGCTTGAACGCAGCGAAACTGACGCGGACAAGAGGACGCAGCGATGAGCGCGGGCATCGGACTGCCTTCGAACCTCACCGCCGAGGCCATCGAACTGCTGCTCGTCACGAGCGCAGCCTGCGTGGTGATCCTGCTGCTGCGAAGACCGGTGCGGGCAGTGTTCGGTGCGCGCGTGACCTATGCGCTGTGGTGGCTGCTGCCCGCGGCGGTTCTGGCGGTGCTGCTGCCCGCGCCCTCGATTGCGCCGAACACCCTGGTACTGGACCAGGTCACTGCGGCCTTCGGCGCGCCTGCGGCGATTCAGGCGGCCGCGGCGCCAGCAGCGCTCGGGATGGCTGATCTTTGGACAGCGCTCGCCTTGATCTGGTTGACCGGATGCGTGTGCGCCGTCGTGACCATGGTCGTCCAGCAATTCCGCTTTCGCCGCAGCTTGGGCGCGCTGCGGCCTTTGCGGGAAGACCTGTGGAAGGCCGAGACCAGCGAGGGCCTGCCGGCCGTACTCGGCCTGCGCGCTCGCATCGTTCTGCCGCAAGACTTCGAAGATCGCTACGGCCCTGAGCAGCAGGGCCTGGTGCTTGCCCATGAGCGAGTGCATGCGAGTCGCGGCGACGTCTACTGGAACCTCGGTTTCGCGGTGCTCTGCGCACTGCAGTGGTTCAACCCGCTGCTGCGCCTCGCACAACGCGCCTATCGCCTCGACCAGGAGCTGGCCTGTGATGCGCGCGTGCTGGCGCTGAACCCAGGAAGCCGACGCAGCTACGGGGAAGCCCTCCTCGGAAGTTCCAGCGCACACCCCGCGGCGCCTCTGGGCTGTCCCGCCTTTGGCACGCATCCACTGAAGGAGCGCATCACAATGATGACTCGACCGCTGCCCTCGCTGAACCGACTGCTCACGGGTTTCGCGCTGTGCCTCGCGCTGGGAACCGGCTTCGCTGGCCTGGCCTGGGCCCAACAGAACCCGCGCTTGGTCGACGCCGACCTGCTTGATATCCAGATGAAGGTCTCGATCGACAAGGGCCCGACGCATACGCCCCGGATGATCACGCCCGCAGGCGAGGAGTTCGGCCTCAGGCTTGAAGCTCCCGACGGTCAGATCTGGAGCATTGATCTGACTGCGCAGCCGTCGGAGAACGGGCAGATCGAAGTCTCCGGACACATCAGGCGCGGCAGCGAACTGGCCGCCAGTCCGAGCCTCAACCTCGGCGAGGGCACGCCCGGGCGAATCGCACTCGAGAACCCGGATGGCAGTGAACGCTTCAGCCTGGAACTGACCGCCAGAGCTGCAGATGCGGAGACCAGCTTGCCGCCCGCCGGGCCAGCGCTGCCTTCGACACCCACGGCCACGATGCCCGCCGCGCTGCCGTCCAGCCCGCGGCCCCTGCCGATGGTCGAGTCTCTACCACCACAAGGCAACGACACCGAGGTCACCTACCGTCAACTGCACCCCCCGACGTACCCGAAGGACGCCGTTGAGCAAAGGCTGCAGGGAGACGTCCTGGTGCAGGTCGAGGTGCTCAGCGACGGCGCAGCCGGACAGGTCTCGGTGTCAGTCAGCTCAGGCAGCGGACTTCTGGACAATGCAGCGCTTGAGGCTGTTTCGAAGTGGCAGTTCCACCCTGCCAAGCGCGCCGGCACACCGATCGTGTCCTCGATACAGGTGCCCGTCCGATTCTCGCTGGATGCAACTGACGCGGCAGCATCGACCGGCGAACCCGCCAGCTACCGCGCGCCGAGCTACCGACGCCTGAGTCCACCCGAGTACCCGCAGAGCGCCAAGGCTCAAGGTCTGCAAGGAACAACGCTGCTGCAAGTCGGCGTGGATGAGGCGGGCGTCGTGCAGACGGTGAACATCGTCGACAGCACGGGCACCGACCTGCTCGACCGCGCCGCCTCGTCGGCGGTGGAGCGCTGGACTTTCAATCCAGCGACCCGCGAAGGCCGCGCCGTCCCGAGCCAGGTTCTCGTTCCCGTCCAGTTCCTCGCGTCCGACGCCACTGCGGAGCCTTATGCCCCGCCAGCCGGGGCACTCGACACCATCACGCTGCGCGCGGACTGAAGCGACCTCGGACGCGTCCATTCGCGCTGGGCACGGAGCAATGGATGCGACGCATGGTGGGGCCTGCATTTCTGCGCCGGATCCCTAGCCATGTTGGCAAAAGCAGACGCCATCCCCATGGGGTGGCGTCTGCGCGCGCGGGGGCTGACAGCCGCGCAGGAAAGACCGGACACACTGCTCGGATGAGACAGCATCTTGTCCTGCGACAGAATCGTCGGCCACATGAGACAACAGTGGGACATTCATACGCGTGATTTTTGCGGTGCCGCAGATTGAGGGGCTTCAGACACTCGGAAGGCCTTTTTTCAGCCACTTTGCATCGTGTTGCATTGCCGTTTGACACCGGTAGTCATTCGGCGTGAACTGTGCCCCGCCGAAGCCGAACTGTTCGAAAGGATGCCGATCCGATTCGCGCACGGCCAGCTCGCCCGATCACGGGCATCACTTTCGCGGGGATACCTACCATGATCACCAGCCATCGACTGCTGGCACGGGCGCTTGCGCTCGCTGTCAGCCCGATACTCCTGAACTTCGCGCTGGGCGACTCCGCCCACGCGCAAGCGATGGGCTACGCCGCCGGCACCACCGGAGGGGGCAGCCGCGCCCCTGTATCCGTCAGCACGCCCGAACAGATGCGTGCCGCCATTGACGCCTACAGCGGCAGCGGCGGCCTCGTGCTGAACTACAACGGCCGCTTCAATTTCGCCAGCATCACCGACCCCTGTGCGCAGTGGCGCAAGGATCCGGTCGTCGTCGAGATCAAGGACAAGAGCGACATCACCATCCAGGGCACAAACGGATCGAGCGCCAACTTCGGCATCTTCATCGTCGGCAATTCGCAGAACATCATCGTCCGCAACATGACGATAGGACTGCTGCCGGGCGGGGAAGGCGCCGACTCGATCACCGTCGAAGGCCGCGGCACGGGCCGTATCCCCGAGCGCATCTGGATCGACCACAACACCATCTTCGCGTCGCTCACCAGCTGCTCTGGCGCAGGCGACGCCAGCTTCGACGGCGGTATCGACATCAAGCGCGGGGCGCGCCGAATCACCGTCTCATACAACCACGTCTACAACTACCAGAAGGTGGCGCTGAACGGTCACACCGACAGCTTCACCGACCACAACAGCGCACGCACCACGTACTACCGCAACCGCTTCGAGAACGTGCAGGCACGCGTGCCGCTGCAGCGCTTCGGCCTCAGCCACATCATCAACAACTACTTCGGCCGCATCACCACTTCGGGCATCAATGTCCGCATGGGCGGCGTGTCGCTGATCGAGGCCAACTACTTCGAGGACGTCGCCAATCCGGTGACCTCGCGCGACAGCTCGCAGATCGGCTTCTGGGACCTGCGCAACAACTTCGTGGGTTCCGGCATCACCTGGTCCTCGCCCGGCGGCAACACCGTCAATGCGACCACCTGGCAGACCACGCGTGCCTTCCCGGAAGCCCTGGGCTACAGCCTGGCCGTGGCGCCGGCCGCGCAGGTGAAGTGCCTGGTGTTCGCCACGGCGGGCGCCGGCACCAACCTCGCCACCACGGCACCACAGTGCGGGTCGGGGGGATCGTCAAGCAGTTCGTCGAGCTCGTCGAGCAGCTCGTCGAGCAACGGTGGAACCGCCGCAATCAATCTGACCGCCAGCGGCACCACCAGCGCCGTCAATCTGAGCTGGACCCCGGTCAATCTGACCCTGGGCTCGCAGGAGGTCTATCGCGACACCGACTCCAATCCCGCAGGCCGTACCCGAATCGGTTTGGCGGGTTCCACGATCCGCAGCTACAGCGACACCACCGCGGTGGCCGGTACGCAGTACTGGTTCTGGATCAGGAACACCACCAACGGTGTGGTGACGGAGTCGCAGGCCGTGTCAGGCCGTCGCACCGCTGCGAGCTCGTCCAGCAGCTCCAGCGGAGGTAACCCGCCGCCGCTGTCGGGCACCGGCGACTATCCCAGCGGCTTCAGCAAGTGCGCGGATCTGAACGGAACCTGCAGCGTGGGCTCCGGCACCGGATGGGTGGCCTATGGGCGCAAGGGCAGCTGGGTGCTGCGCTTTGTGGGTGTCGGCAACAGCATCGCCTGCACCACTGCGCTTTTCGGCAGCGACCCGGGCGGCAATCCCAACAAGTGCTCGCGGCAGAACTGATCCGCTGAACGTGTCCCTGGCGGCTGTGCCAGCTGCACCTCCGCCAGGGACTGGGACTGGCCTCGGGCGCTTGCAGGAGAGCTCGATCCGCCGGGCTGCCTCGAAAGCGACATGCAAGTCGATCCGGCACACACAGTGCCCGGAAGGGAGGCGAGGCCTTGCCGCAGCACGCCTTCAATGGACGGACTAAGTGGCGGTGGCCTGCAAGACACCGACTGCACCGGCCGGCAGAAGCGTGCGTCCCAACGTGGGCCCAGAGGCCTCGCCCAGAGCGAAGTCAGACAGTCAACACAGCCCACGCTGCGGTCCAGCGCATGGATTCCTGAGCGTGATTTTGCGGCCCAGATCAAGCAAGTCCGACACACGAACATCCAGCTGTTTCGCAGGCCCATTCGAGCGGCCGCACTGCAAATTGACACCGGCAACCATGGAGCGTCGACGGTGCACAACCGATCGCGCGCCGTTCTGACGAATGGCAACTCCGTTCGAAAGTGGCCACCCAGCCCGGAGCACGGGCACCACAGTCACAAGGACACCACATGAACATCGAAAATCGATTGATCGCACGAGCGCTGGCGCTCGCCCTCAGCCCTCTCGCACTGAGCTTCGCGCTCAGCAATACCGCCAACGCCCAAGCCATGGGCTATGCGGCGGGAACCACCGGCGGCGGCAGCCGCGCGCCCATCAGTGTCAGCACGCCCGAACGGATGAGAGAGGTCATCAACGCCTACAGCGGCTCGGGCGGTCTCGTCATCAACTACGTCGGCCAGTTCAACTTCGCCAGTATTCCCGACCCCTGCACACAATGGCGCAGGCCGGCAAACATCGTCGAGATCAGGGACAAGAGTGACATCACCATCCAGGGCGCCAACGGCTCCAGCGCCAACTTCGGCATCTCCATCGTGGGCAACGTGCGCAACATCATCCTCCGCAACATGACGCTCGGCCTGCTGCCGGGCGGCGAGGACTCCGACGCGATCTCGGTGTCAGGAGATTCCAGCAATCCTGACCGTTTCCCTGTAGGCGTCTGGATCGACCACAACACGGTCTTCGGGACGCTCACCAGCTGCTCGGGTGCGGGCGATGCCACCTTCGACGGCGCCCTCGACATCAAGCGCAGCGCGCGCAACGTGACTTTCTCCTACAACCACGTCTACAACTACCAGAAGGTCGCACTGAACGGCCACGATGACGGCTTCACCGCCCACAACAACGCCCGTACCACGTACTACCGCAACCGCTTCGAGAACGTGCAGGCCCGCCTGCCGCTGCAGCGCTTCGGCCTGAGCCACATCGTCAACAACTACTTCGGCCGCGTCACCGATTCCGGCATCAACGTCCGCATGGGCGCCGTATCCCTGATCGAGGCGAACTACTTCGAGAACGCCAACAATCCGGTGACTTCGCGATCCAGCAGGCAAATCGGCTTCTGGGATCTGCGCGACAACTTCCTCGGCCCCGGCATCACCTGGTCGGGCGGAAGCAGCGCCGTCAACGCGACTGACTGGCGCACCACGCGCGCCTTCCCCGAGGCGCTGGGCTACAGCCTGGCAGTGGCTCCGGCTGCGCAGGTGAAGTGCCTGGTGTTGGCCACCGCAGGCGCCGGCACCAACCTCGCCACCACGGCACCGCAGTGCGGCTCGGGCGGTTCGTCCAGCAGCTCATCCAGCTCGTCGAGCAGCTCGTCCAGCAGCGGTGGGACCGCGGCCATCACTCTGACCGCCAGCGGCACCACCAGCGCCGTCAATCTGAGCTGGACCCCGGTCAACCTGACCCTGGGCTCACAGGAGGTCTATCGCGACACCGACTCCAACCCCTCGGGCCGGGCCCGAATCGGCATCGTCGGCTCCAGCATCCGCAGCTACAGCGACACCACCGCGGTGGCCGGCACGCAGTACTGGTTCTGGATCCGGAACACCACCAACGGCGTGGTGACGGAGTCGCCGGCCGTGTCAGGCCGTCGCACCGCTGCGAGCTCGTCCAGCAGCTCGTCGAGCAGCTCCAGCGGAGGTAACCCGCCGCCGCTGTCGGGCACCGGCGACTACCCCAGCGGCTTCAGCAAGTGCGCGGATGTCGACGAGACTTGCGCAGTGAGCTCCGGCACCGGCTGGGTGGCCTATGGCCGCAAGGGCAACTGGGTGCTGCGCTTCGTCGGCGTCGGCAACAGCGTCGCTTGCACCACGGCGGCTTTCGGCAGGGATCCGGGCGGCGATCCAAACAAGTGCTCGCGGCAGAGGTAAGCCAGTTGTCGCTGATCACCGCGGGCGGGCGTGCAGCCCGCTCGCGGTGATCGGTTTCCGTCACGCGTTCACGCCGATCGACTCGAAGCTCAGATCGAAGCGCGCGAGATACTTCCGCAGCCGATCCGCATCATTGCTGCTGCGCTTGCGCTCGCGACTGACGTTGAACAGACGACGTCCCGCCTCGCTCAAGCTTCGACACTCACGGCAGACCCGCAGCACGTCGGCCAGCTGCACGCGATCGAAGCGATCCAGTTCGGCAGCGGCCTCACCCATCACCTCGACCAGCAGGTCAGTGCCCTCCGCAGCCTGGCGCAGCCCCGACTGCGGCGCCCACAGACGCCTCAGGCGGCCGATCTCCTCCTGCACGTTGTCGAGGGTGATGCGCCCCGCTTCGGCCAGAGTTGCCATGCGCGTCAGCGATGCGCCGAGATCACGGAAGTTGCCTGGCCAGATCGCCTCACCGCTGGTTGCGAAGCGCAGATAGGCGGCGCGCGCCTCGCGGTTGAAGCCCACACGCTCGCCCTGCAGTCGCGCATGGCGCTCCAGCTCGAAGTCCAGGTTGGGCTCGATGTCCTCGCTGCGTTCCTTGAGGCCGGGCAGGTAAAACGTCCACAGATTCAGGCGCGCATACAGATCCTCGCGGAAGCGCCCCTGCGCCACTGCATCACCGAGGTCGCGATTGGTGCCGGCCAGCAGCTGGAACTCACTGTTGACCTCGCGATCGCCGCCCAAGGGCAGAAAGCGTTTGTCCTCGATCGCGCGCAGCAGCATGGCCTGTTCGTCGAGCCCGAGCTCGCCGATCTCGTCCAGAAACAGCAGCCCCCCGTCGGCACTCTTCAGGTGGCCCACCCGCTCGTTCTGCGCGCCGGTATAGGCGCCCTTGACGTGCCCGAACAGGGCGCTGCCGGCACCATCGCCGCGCAGCGTCGCGCAGTTCACTTCGACGAAGCGTCCGCGCAGGTCGTGGCGCTGCTTCTTCAGCTCGAACAGATTGCGCGCCAGCATGCTCTTGCCCGCACCGGTGGGGCCCATCAGCAGAATCGGCGCCTTCGAGCGCACGGCCACGCGCTCGATCTGATCGATCATGCGGTTGAACGCGGCGCTGCGGGTCTGGATGCCGGACTTCAGAAACTGTGCGGTTTCGAGTCGTTCCGCGGCAAAGCGCTGGGCGATCCGATCGTAACGCGCCAGATCCAGATCGATGATGCTGAAACTGCCGGGATCGCCCGCGAGCTGCTTGCGCGGCGGTGAGGTCTGCAGCAGGCGCGCCGGCAGGAAGCGCGCTTCGGTCAGCAGGAACCAGCAGATCTGCGCCACGTGCGTACCGGTGCTGATGTGGACCAGGTAGTCCTCGCGCTCCGGATCGAAGGGGTAGCCGCGTACGAAATCCATCAAGGCCGCGTATACCGCCTCGAAGTCCCAGGGATCCTGCAGATACAGGTCGTGCGCGTTGACTTGGGTGTGCGGCGACTGCATCGCGAGATCGGCCTGCACCTGCTTCAGCAGATCGCCGAAGCGGCGCGCATCCAGCAGCAGTTCGATGCGATCGACCCAGAGGTCTTCGAACATGCCGAGGCTGACGGTGGGCCGCCATTTCTCCCAGCGCCCCGCGCCACCGCCAGCATCCAGCGAGGTGCCGAGGAAGCCGATCACCACCAGGGGTTTGCGCTCAGGCGCGCCTTCGAGCTTATCCATTCAGATAAATCACTCGCCAATGAGATAGAACCTGATCTTATCCGAATGGGCCTGGGATCACGTAAAGCCCTATTTTTCAATGCCTTGAGTGATCCTCGAAAGCTTGGCACGCCCCTTGATATGTCCCGAGCATACCCGGCAGTTCGCCGGAGGAGTTCGAGGAGAATCGCCATGATCCATCGCTTGCTGTTCGGTACCGCAGGCAGCTCCGCCCTGCAGCCCACCGATACGCGCAACCAGGCCGGCGCGCCGGCCTATGCGCTGTCGCCCAAGCAGACCCTGGCCCAGCTGGCGATGACCGGCTGCCTGAACTCGACCTTCTACAGCGATGCCGAGTCGCAGCTGGATGCCCTGCTGGCGGCCTGCTTCGACGTCGACAGCGCCTTCGTGGCCCGCACGGCCGTCCATGCCCGCCGGCACGGCCGCATGAAGGACACGCCTGCCCTGCTCTGTGCGTATCTGGCCAGCTTCAACGGCGAGCTGCTGCAGGCGATCTTCCCGCGGGTGATCGACTCGGGACGCATGCTGCGCGGCTTCGTGCAGATCCTGCGCTCGGGCCGGGTGGCGCGGCGCAGCCTGGGTTCGCTGCCCAAGCGGCTGGTGCAGGACTGGTTGAACACCTGCAGCGACGCCGAGTTCATCCGCGCGATGGTGGGCCAGCAGCCCTCGTTGGCGGACGTGATCCGGATGGTGCATCCCAAGCCGCTGACCCGCGAGCGCAAGACGCTGTTCGCCTATGCGCTGGGTCGGCCCTACCTGCCGGAACGGCTGCCGCCGGCGCTGCAGGCCTTCGAGGCCTTCAAGCGCGACGCCAGCCAGCCGGTGCCGGACCTGCCCTTCCAACTGCTGACCGGTCTGCAGCTCAGCCCGGCGCATTGGAAAGCGATTGCCCTGCAGTGCAGCTGGACCACCCTGCGCATGAACCTGAACACCTTCCAGCGGCACGGCGTGTTCGAAGAGGGCCATGTGGCGAATCGTCTGGCCAAGCGGCTGGCGGATCCTGCGCTGATCCGGCGCGCTGGTGCGTTCCCGTATCAGCTGCTGGCGGCACAGCGTGCAGCGACCCAGCTGCCGTCGCGGCTGCAGCAGGCGCTGGGCGAGGCGCTCGAGACTTCGGTGCGGGCGGTGCCCGCGCTGCCGGGCTCGCTGGCGCTGGCGGTCGACGTGTCGGGCTCGATGCAGTCGCCGTTGACAGGGCATCGTCGCGGCGCCACCACCACGGTGCGCTGCGTCGATGTGGCCGCGCTGTTTGCGGCGGCGCTGCTGGCCCGCAACCCGAAGGCCCAGGTGTTGCCGTTCGCGGAGGCCGTGCGCCCATGGCGGGCCGCGGGAGGCGATCTGCGGCAGGTCACCGAGTCGCTGTCGGCGCTGCTCGGCGGCGGCACGGCAATCAGCGCACCGCTGGCGCAGTTAGCCGCGCAGCGGGAGCCACCGGACCTGGTCGTGCTGTTCTCGGACAACCAGAGCTGGCTGGACGCGCGGCACCCCGACGGCACCCAAGCGCTGGCGCAGTGGCAGAAGCTCAAGCGTCGCAACCCGGCCGCGCGTCTGGTCTGCGTCGATCTGCAGCCCTATGCCAACAGCCAGCTGCCCGAGCGCGCCGACGTGCTGAATGTGGGTGGCTTCTCGGACGCGGTGTTCGAGCGCATCGCCGAATTTGCCCGCGGCGAAGGCGGCACCGAGCACTGGGTGGAGCGCATCGAAGCCGAGACCCTCTGAACCTGAAACCTGTTGCATCCACCGAATGCCCGCGGGAGTACATGGTCATTGGCCTGTTCAAGTCAGGCGCGCCGCTCATACCGGCGAAACCTCTCGCTCCAACTCGTCGGCAGATGCAGCACCTGTCCAAGCACCACCGGTTTCCCTTCCGCGAATGCTCTGGGGACTACATTGAACCAACGGTCGCGGGTTCGATTCCCGCCGGGCCTTGCCCGTAGCTCAGCGGTTAGAGCATTGGCCTGTCTCCAACCCACCTTGTCGCCGAAGTGAAGCGGAACGTCGAACCGCCCGAATGCCGCGGGGACTACATTCCCAACTGTGACGTCTCCGCACCGAACTTGTCGCGCTGTTCGATCCATCGATTGAATCCTCCAGAAGAACGCCACCATGAACACCGAGAACTTCAACCTCATTCACGATCCCGGAGCGGTGCCCATCAAGCTCTGGACCCGCGGCGTGCCGCTGGAGGACCAGGCCCGCGAGCAGCTGCGCAAGATCGCGCGCCTGCCCGTGGTCGGGCCCTGGCTGGCGGTGATGCCCGATGTGCACCTGGGCATCGGCGCCACCGTCGGCTCGGTGGTGCCCACCGAAAAGGCGATCATTCCGGCCGCGGTCGGCGTCGACATCGGCTGCGGCATGATCGCCAGCCGCACCACGCTGACCGCGCGCGACCTGCCGGATTCGCTGGCCATGCTGCGCACCCGGCTGGAGCGCGCCATTCCACACGGACGCAAGCCGGGCAAGCGCGATCCCGGCGCCTGGGACCAGGTGCCGGCCTCGGTCGCCACCGCCTGGAAGGGGCTTGAGGACGACTTCAAGCAGCTCTGCGAATGGCAGCCGCGTCTGGCCCATACCAACAACGCCAACCACCTCGGAACGCTGGGCACCGGCAACCATTTCGTCGAAGTCTGCATCGACGAGGAAGAGCGCGTGTGGCTGATGCTGCACTCGGGTTCGCGCGGCGTCGGCAATGCCATTGGCACCCACTTCATCGAGCTGGCGAAGCGCGACATGCAGCACCACATCGCCAACCTCCCGGACAAGGACCTGGCCTACTTCGAGGAAGGCAGCCCGCACTTCGATCAGTACGTGTTCGCGGTCGACTGGGCGCAGCGCTATGCCCGCACCAACCGCGCGCTGATGATGCGGCGCGCGCTGGCGGCGCTGGCTGATGAGATCCCCAAGCGCTTCCAGACCGACAAGGAGGCGGTGAACTGCCATCACAACTACGTGCAGCGCGAAACCCACGGCGGCCGCGAGCTGTTCATCACCCGCAAGGGGGCGGTCAGC
>JBIJCA010000363.1:0-3787 GCA_044344935.1 Aquimonas sp.
CGGCGGGCCGCTTCGGCCGGATAGTTCGGCGGGTCGGTCTTGAGCGGCGTGGCCGCCCCCGCCGTGGCAAGCGCGGGCAGTGCGAAGCCGAGCAGTGCTGCCAAGGGCAGGGCCAGAACAAGCGTGCGGGCTGGAAGCATGAGTTCAGAGGGGCGCATGGGCGACTCCTGGGCAGTCAGAAGAAACACGGGCTGTGCCAGCTGGAAAGCCCGGGAAAGGCGCTCGCGAGTGCGAACAGGGGCTTCAGTGCAATGCCCGTACCGGGGAATCACCGACGGATTGCCGACACCCTGTCGAAGCTCCGTCGCGCCCACGGGCACGCTGCTTGCACCCCTTCGGGCTCCGAACGAATCCGGCCCCGCTGGGGCTTCCGTCCGCCACCACCGAGCCACGTCCATGACGCCTCTTGAACTGCTGCAAGCCGTCACCGCCCCGTCGACCCGCTTCATGGATCGGCTGCGCCTGAACACCAAGCTGGTATTGATCGCCGCGGTGTTCGTCGCGGTGGCGGTGGTACTCGCGATCCTCCTGGTGCGGGACATCAACAAGGAAGTCAGCCATCTGCAGCAGGTGCAGACCGGCGAGGCAGCCTTTCCCAACGCGATCGACCTGATCAGGAACGTCTCTGGCCATGCGGCGGCAGCCCGGCGCGGACTGGCCGGCGACGCCCAGGCGACAGCCGAAACCGCGCGCCTGAGCCAGCTGATCCTGGAGGAAGTCGAACTACTGGAATCGGAGTCCTTGCTGCTGCCGTCGAACGCTCGCCTGGAAGAAGCCGTGAAGCTGCTGAAGGACGCCGCCACCGAGGTCGCGCAGACTTCCGACGACATCAACGTCGTTGTCCAACGCGACATGGCCCTGATCGAGCGTGTGCGCAATGTGTTTTCCGCGTTGAATGTGGCGAGCGGTCTGTATCTGGACAGTGACGTCAGCACCTTGCTGTTGGGTGAGGTCGTGACCGAGCACTCGCCGGCCCTGCTCGACCGCGCGCTGCGCATCCGCGCACTCGGCAACCTGGTGATCGACGGCGGCGCAGTGTGGGTGGAGGACCGCATCGACCTGACCAGCTCGGACCGTGAAATCGGCGGTGCCCTCAACACGCTGGCGGACGCTGTCGGCAACCTCGGGCCTGAGAACGGTGAAGTCACCCGTAGCCTGGACACCGTCAACTCCGCCTTCGCCGCGCTCCGCCAAGGCATGAAAGAGGGCCTGCTGGACGCCGAAGAGGTCGTGATGGACGACGCCGAGTTGCTGGCTCTGGGACAGGCGGCGGACGCATCGGTCTATGCGCTTCTGGGCGTTGCCGAGCCTCTGCTGAAGGCACGCATCGAAGCACGGCTGTCCGCCCTGCAGACCCAGCGCACGCTGGTGGTCAGCGGCATCCTGCTGTCCCTGCTGCTGGCCGCCTATCTGTTTGTCGGCTTCACCCAGAGCGTGGGTCGCGCGGTGCGCGAGATCGCGGCTTCGGCCAATGATCTGGCCGGCGGCGTGTTCCGCGAACGCGTCAACGTGCGCTCGAACGACGAGCTGCGGCAGATCGCCAACGCCATGGAGTCGGTCGGCGCAGCCGTGCGCCGCTTCGCCGCCGCCCAGACCGAGATGGCTGACCAGCACGCGGCCGGCCTGATCAGCCATCGCATCGATGCGGCCCACTTCGAGGGCCAGTACAGAGCACTCGCGGAAGGCACCAACGAGCTCGTCGCCGGCCACATCACGGTGAATATGCAGGCGGTCGAGCTTATGGGCCGCTACGGGGTCGGCGACCTCTCAGTCGACATGCCCGACCTGCCCGGCGAGAAGAAGCGCATCACCGACGCCATGCGCACGACCAAGGCCAACCTGGCCGCGATCAGCGCCGAGATCCAGCGTCTCGTCGCCGCCGCCAACGCCGGTGACTTCGGGACACGCGGCGACGCCAACCAGTTCCAGCATGAGTTCCGCCGCATGATCGAGGGCCTGAACAGCCTGATGGCGGTCAGCGACAGCGGTCTGCGCGATGTCGGCCGGGTGCTCGATGCGCTCGCCAAGGGCGATCTCACCGAGACCATAAGCGCCGAGTACACCGGCCAGTTCGACGCCCTCAAGCAGGCCGCGAACAGCACGGTCAAGTCTTTGGGCGAACTGATCGGCCAAGTCAAGGACACCACTGACAGCATCAACACCGCCGCGCGTGAGATCGCCGCTGGCAACAGCGATCTGTCGGGCCGCACCGAGCAGCAGGCGGCCTCGCTGGAAGAAACCGCCAGCAGCATGGAAGAGCTGACCTCGACCGTGCGCCAGAACGCCGAGAATGCGCGCAGCGCCAACCAGCTGGCGATCGGCGCCGGCGAAGTCGCCGAGAAGGGCGGCACCGTGGTCGGCGAAGTGGTCACCACCATGGGTGACATCGACGCGGCCTCGCGCAAGATCGTCGACATCATCAGCGTCATCGACGGCATCGCCTTCCAGACGAACATTCTGGCGCTGAACGCCGCGGTCGAGGCCGCGCGCGCCGGCGAGCAGGGCCGCGGCTTTGCTGTGGTGGCGAGCGAGGTGCGCTCGCTGGCCCAGCGTTCGGCGGGTGCGGCCAAGGAGATCAAGACCCTGATCGGCGACACCGTCGACAAGATCGCCACCGG
This sequence comes from Aquimonas sp., assembly GCA_044344935.1. Lineage (GTDB taxonomy): Bacteria > Pseudomonadota > Gammaproteobacteria > Xanthomonadales > Xanthomonadaceae > Aquimonas. The sequence continues at coordinate 2,619 of JBIJCA010000363.1, forward strand.
CAGCGCCCTGGTCGACTCGGCCGGCAAGACCATGGCCGAGATCGTGACTTCGGTGAAGCGCGTCACCGACATCATGGGTGAGATCAGCGCGGCCTCGGCCGAACAGTCGAGCGGCATCGAACAGGTCAACGCGACCGTCACCCAGATGGACGAAGTGACCCAGCAGAACGCGGCGCTGGTCGAAGAGGCCTCGGCCTCGGCGCGCTCGCTGGAGGATCAGGCGGCCTCACTGGCAGTGGCAGTGTCGCGCTTCCGGCTTTCCACCCAGACGGCTGCGCGCACGCCGCCAGCCGCTCGGGCGGTGGACGCCGGCGAGGCCAGGCGGCCTGCGAAGCCGTCCTCGGCGGTGACCTCCGCGCGGACCGTGAACCCGGCCGCCGAAACGACGCCGAAGCCCCAGGCGCAGAACGCGTCCAGGCCCGCCACCAAGGCCGCTGCGGCGCCCGCCAGGTCGACTCCGCGCAGCGCTGCCAACGCCGGGCCCGCCCGGCCGGCGCCCAAGCTCGTCCCGGTACGGGCCGCACCGAGCGCTTCGAGTGCGGCAGACGACATGGAGTGGACGGAGTTCTAGTGCGCAGGCTTCACGCCGATCGCGGCGAGCCCGACCGCGATCGGACGGCGTGACCTCACGCGGTCGCTGCCCGAGTCCAATGTCCGATGTGGCGTTGCCTGGCTTCGCATCGGCCGGGCATCGCCTTGACTGCATCGCCGCCGCCGTCGACGTGCTGGCAATCCGACGCATGTTGCCGCGCACGCGCCTTGCAACGCAGCAACCGCAGTCGCGTGTGAATCGCCCGAGGCGATCCTCCCGATGAGACGGGCGGCGCGCGTGCTCAGGGTGATCCTGTAGCCGCAGGGCGCAGCACGGACCGGATCCGCACAGCCAGGGTCGAAAACGCCATGCAACAGATGAATCCCCTGCTCTACCGCGCGGTCAAACCCGCGGCACGACTGATCGACCGGCTGGGCTTCAAGCACAAGCTGATGCTGATCGGCAGTGTGTTCGTGGGCGTCGTGCTCGCCCTGTCCACGGTACTGGTGCCGACCCTGCGTGAGGACATCCAGTTCGTCGAGCGCGAACTGGCCGGCACTTCAGGGCAGCCGGCAATCCTCAAGATGCTGCAGGCACTTGAGCACCATCAGCGCGGTGACTTCGCCGCCGCGGCGGC
>JBIJCA010000385.1:0-3494 GCA_044344935.1 Aquimonas sp.
CGCGTAGACCGAGCGGATCTCGCAGCCGGCCATGACTTCGGCCTCTTCGATCGCGCGCTGGATCGAGTGCACGGTCGACTCGATGTCGACCACTACACCGCGACGCAGGCCGGTCGAACTGTGGCTGCCGATGCCGATGACTTCGAGCGGCTCATCGGGCGTGTACTCGCCGACCAGCGCCACCACCTTCGACGTGCCGATGTCGAGGCCGACGATGAGGGATTTGTCACCTTTGCGGTTCATGACGGGTTTTCCATGGAAGCGGCATCGCTCGCTGGCGGGTCAGCCCATTGCAGGGCAAAGCCATTGGCGTAGCGAAGGTCGGCGCGCAGCAGCGGTCCCGACTGCGCACGTTTGAGTTCCGGCAGAGCGGCGACGAAGCGTTCGAGTCGGGCCAGCGGTTCACTGCGCCCGAGCACCAGCTCCGCACCGCTGGCAAGCTGCACTGTCCAGGCCCCGCGCGGCGACAGCTGCAAGTGCATCGGCGGATCTCCAATCAAAGCCAGCAGTGGCTGCGCACGCGCATGCATCTGCATCACCTCGGCGATCTGGGCATCCTCGGCGTCGAAGCGGGCAAGGCCCTGCAGGGTTTCAAGGTCCGGCACTTCGAACAGGCGTCCGCGATCCGAGAGCAGGCGCGACTCGCCCCAGCGTGCCAGCGCGCGATGCTCGACCAGCACGATCTCCAGCGTGTCCGGCCACAGCTTGCGCACGGCCACCTGCTCTACCCAGGGCAGGGCGGCGACGGCCGCGCGCGTGGATTCAAGATCCACAGCGAAGAAGCCCTGACCCAGGTGTGGCCGCACCGCCGCCTGCAACTGCTCGGCACTGACCCGCTGGAACTCCGCGGACACGCGCAGCTGGCTGAGCGGCCAGCGCTCGGAAGCGAACCACCCGTTCAGCACCGCGACCACCGGCAGGGTGACAACGGCGAGCGCGAGCAGCCAGGCGATCAGGCGGACAACGGCGTTCATCGGGTCGGGCCGCCCTCCAGCGTCTGCGCGAGAATGTCGACACAGAGGTCTGCGTACGACAGGCCGATCTGGCGGGCCGCCTTGGGCACCAGCGAGTGGCTGGTCATGCCGGGTGCGGTGTTGACCTCCAGCAGCCAGTTGCGGCCTTCGCGGTCGCGCATCACGTCGACGCGGCCCCAGCCGCGGCAGCCGAGCGCGTCGAACGCCGCCAGCGCCAGGCGGCCGATCTCGAGCTCGGCGGTGCCTTCGAGCCCGGGGCAGAGGTAGCGGGTTTCATCGGAGACGTACTTGGCCTCGTAGTCGTACCAGGCACCCTTGGGAACGATCTGGATGCTCGGCAGGGCACGGCCGGCCATGATTGCGACGGTGAAGTCGCCGCCCTCGATCAGCTGTTCCATCAGCATTTCACCGGGATAGCGCGCCGCCAGTTCGACGGCAGCGTCCAGATCTTCCGCGCTGAAGACCCGGCTGACACCGACGCTGGAACCCTCGCAGGCAGGCTTGACGATGACCGGCAATCCCAGGCTGCGCGCAGCAGCCTGCACGTCCTCGCCTTTGCGCAGCCGCACGTATCGCGGCGTCGGCAGGCCGAGGGCGAGCCACACCTGCTTGCTGCGGATCTTGTCCATGGACAGCGCCGAGCCGAGGACGTCGGAACCGGTGTAGGGAATGCCGAAGGCTTCCAGCAGGCCCTGGACGATGCCGTCCTCACCACCACCGTGATGACCATGCAGGATGTTGAACACGCGATCGACCGCGCCCTTGGCAAGCAGTGCGCGAAGCGCCTGAATGCCGTCGACGGCGAAGGCGTCGACGCCAACCGACACAAGGGCCTCCAGCACGTTCCGGCCGGAATCGAGGCTGACTTCGCGTTCGCTGGAGGTGCCGCCCATCAGCACGGCGACGCGGCCGAAGCGCGCGGGATCGTTGATTTTCGCGGTCATGTGGCCCCTTCCTTGTGGGCGTTGAGATCCAGCCCGTCCGCGGCGAGGGCCTGGCTGCTGCGGCCGATGTCGCCGGCGCCGGAAAGGATCAGCAGGTCACCGTCCTGCAGCAGGTCCGGCAGGGTCGCGGCAAGATCGCGCGGATGCGCGACGAGCACCGGATCGATGCGGCCACGGGCGCGGATGGCGCGCGCCAGCGCACGCGCATCGGCGCCCGGGATCGGTGCCTCGCCGGCGGGATAGACTTCAGTCAGCACCAGCACATCGACCTCGCTCAGCACCGCCGCGAAATCGTCGAGCAGATCGCGGGTGCGGCTGTAGCGATGCGGCTGGAAGGCAAGCACGAGTCGCTGGTCGGGCCAGCCGCCGCGCGCAGCGGCAATGGTCGCCGCCAGCTCGCGCGGATGATGGCCATAGTCGTCGACCAGCTCGGCGCTTCCCTCATGCAGAGCCAGTGCACCGAGCCGGTTGAAGCGCCGGCCCACGCCCTGGAAGGCGGCGAGCGCGCGCGCGATTGCGGCGCCTTCGACGCCAAGCTGCCAGCCGACGGCGGCCGCCGCGAGTGCGTTCTGCACATTGTGGCGGCCCGGCAGGTTCAACACGATCGCCTGTGGCGACTCGCCGGGCAGATGCAGGGTGAAATGCATCTGCGGCCCGCGCTGCAGCACCGCGCTGGCGTGCACGTCCGCCCTGTCGTCGAAGCCGTAAGTGATCAGATGCCGCGGCATTTCCTCGGCCAACGCGCGCACCTCCTCGTCATCGATGCACAGCACTGCAAGGCCGTAGAACGGCAGGCGGTGCAGGAACTCCGAGAACGCCGCCCGCACCCGCGAGAAGTCGCCGCCATAGTTCTCGAGATGATCGGCGTCGATGTTGGTGACCACCGCGATCAGCGGTGTCAGGCGCAGGAAACTGCCGTCGCTCTCGTCAGCCTCGGCGACCAGCCAATCACCCTGTCCCAAGCCGGCGTTGGCGCCCGCCGAGAGCAGCTTGCCGCCGATCACGAAGGTCGGGTCGAGCGCGCCTTCCGACAGCACGCTGGCGGTCAGGCTGGTGGTGGTGGTCTTGCCGTGGGTGCCGGCGATGGCGATGCCACGGCGGAAGCGCATCAGCTCGGCCAGCATCTCCGCGCGCGGCACGATCGGAATGCGCTGCGCGCGCGCCTCGACCAGTTCGGGGTTGTCGGCGCGCACCGCACTGGAGACCACCATGACATCGGCTTCGCGCACGTTCTCGGCGCGCTGTCCGATTTCGACGCGCACACCAAGGCTGCGCAGACGGGCAGTGACTGGACCCTCCGCCAGATCGGAGCCCGAAACCGTGTATCCGAGCGTGCAAAGCACCTCGGCGATACCACTCATGCCGACCCCGCCGATGCCGACGAAGTGCACGCGGCGGAAGGCCGTGGCGATGTCGCCGTGATGTGACAGGCGCCTCATGCTCGGGCCTCCTCGATGCAGGCAGTGGCAACGCGCTCCGCGGCGTCGACGCGGGCGAGCGCGCGCGCCGCTTCGGCCATGCGCAGGGCGCGCGCGGGATCGCAGGCGATCTCGGCCAAGGCGCCACCCAGCCGCGC
>JBIJCA010000065.1:0-17784 GCA_044344935.1 Aquimonas sp.
ACCCCGCGTCCGAAGGCGCCACCATCAACCCGCCCTTGCCCAGCAGGTCGACCGCGCGCTGGATCTGTCGCGCCTGCGGGTTGAGGGGGTGCACTTCGATGCGGTCGCCCATGCGGGGTCCGGTTCCTTGGATGGCGCCCCTGCGGGCAGCCCGGCGCTTTGGTCCGGGGGTTTGAGGGGGGCTTGTCAGACCGCATATGATGCGCGGTTGGCGCCGCGGCTGGATAGCCCGGCCTCTCTCCCGCAGCCGCTGCGCGCTGCCCGCGCCCGGCACTTCACTGTTCCACGCACTGCGAGGTCCGCGCCATGTGGTACCTGATCATCGGCTGTGATGCGCCCGATTCGCTGTCCAGGCGCCTGCAGGCGCGCCCGGCCCATATCGAACGGCTGCTGGTCCTGCGGGATGCAGGACGTCTCAAGCTGGCGGGGCCGCTGCCTGCGATCGATGCCGAGGACCCCGGCGAGGCCGGCTTCGTCGGCTCAGCGATCATCGCCGAATTCGACGACTTCGCCGCAGCCCGCGCGTGGGCGCAGGACGACCCCTACATGGAATCCGGCGTGTACGAGTCGGTGCAGGTGTTGCCGTTCCGGCCGGTGTTGCCATGAGCGCCCGCCTGGAGGCCCTGCGCGCGGCGCTGGCAGCGCTGCAGCCGAGCGTGCTCGAGATCAGCGACGACAGCCACAAACACGCCGGGCATGAGGGTGCGCGCGACGGCCGCGGACACTTCTCGCTGCTGATCGTCAGCCCGAGATTCTCAGGACTGAATGCCATTGCCCGCCACCGAGCGGTGTATGCCGCTGTGGGTCAGCTGATGCAGACCGATATCCACGCGCTGTCCATGCGCGCCTATGCCCCCGAGGAGTTCCAGGGATGAATCTGACCCGCACCGCTTCCCCTGCGTTCGCGCTGATCGCCGCGCTGGCGCTGGCCGCGTGCTCCGACCGCAACACTCAGCCCCCTTCTGACTCCCAGGTGCTGCAGGGCACTCCGGAAGGCCCCGTAGTCGCCGTCGTCAATGCCGAAACGGTGACCCAGCCGGTCTTCGAAGCCTTTGCCCGCGGCGTGGGCCTCGACATCGCTGATCCGGAGCAGCGCCAGCAGGCCCTGGATCGACTGGTCGAAACCCTGCTGCTGGCGCAGTCCGGGCTGGGCGGGGCTTCGGCGCCCGAGGAAACGCTGCAGGCTGAACTGGCGCTGGGGCGCATGCAGGTTCTCGCCAGCCACCAGTTGAACGCGATGCGCAGCGAAATCCAGATCGACGAGCAGGAGCTGCGCGACTACTACGCGCGCGAAGTCGAGCGGACGGGCAAGGTCGAGTACAGCGCCCAGCACATTCTCTACACCGATGAGGCGGACGCCGCCGCCGCGCTCGCAGAAGCTCTGCAGCCCGGCGCGGATTTCGCGGCGCTGATGGAGCAGCACGCCGGTCGCGCGCTGCAGGCGCGCGATCTCGGCTGGGCCAATCGCGCGCAGACGCCGCCGGAGTTCGCCGAACTGCTGGATCAGCTCGGTGACGGCGAGGTCGCTCCTGTGGTGGTGCGGACCCGCTTCGGTTTCCATGTGCTGAGGCGTGTCGCGAGCCGCGCTTTCCAGCCGCCGGCTTTCGAGTCAGTGCGCTCTGGCATCGAACAGCAGCTTGCCCAGCAGGCGATTGCCGAACGCGTGCGGGCGCTCCGCGAAAGCGCGCGCATTGCTGCTCCCGGCGCCAGCAGCCCGGCGCCGCAGGCCCAGTGACATCACGCTAGAGGAACGCGCCGGATGCGTCTGTCCACGATCAAACTGGCGGGCTTCAAGAGCTTCGTCGACCCGACCACCCTGCACCTGCCGACCAACATGACCGGCGTGGTGGGGCCGAACGGCTGCGGCAAGTCGAACATCATCGACGCCGTGCGCTGGGTGATGGGCGAAAGCTCGGCCAGCCGCCTGCGTGGCGACAATCTGACCGACGTCATCTTCTCGGGCTCCTCGGGCCGCAAGCCGGTGGGCACCGCCACGGTCGAGCTGATCTTCGACAACAGCGACCACACCATCGTCGGCGAATACGCGCAGTACAACGAGATCTCGGTCAAGCGCATGGTCAGCCGCGACGGCGCCAGCGCCTACTATCTCAACGGCACCAAATGCCGTCGCCGCGACATCACCGACCTGTTCCTCGGCACCGGCCTCGGCCCGCGCAGCTACTCGATCATCGAGCAGGGCATGATCAGCCAGATCATCGAGGCCCGGCCCGAGGACCTGCGCGTGTATCTGGAGGAAGCCGCCGGCATCTCCAAGTACAAGGAGCGCCGCAAGGAGACCGAGACGCGCATGCGCCACACGCGCGAGAACCTCGATCGACTGAACGACGTGCGCGAGGAAGTCGACAAACAGCTCGAGCACCTCAAGCGCCAGGCGCGCCAGGCTGAGCTGTACCAGCAGCTGCGGGCCGAGCAGCGCGAGCGCGATGCGCAGCTGAAGGCGATGCTGTTCGGCGTGGTCGAACGCGAACTCACCGAACTGCGCGCCGGCCTGGGCGAAGAAGACCTGCAGCTCGAAGCGACTGTCACCGAACAGCGCCATGTCGAGGCGCAGATCGAGCTGACCCGCGTGCAGCAGGGCGAGGCCGGCGAGGCGCTGTCGAAGGTGCAGGCCGAGAGCTATCGGCTCAGCAGCGACATCGCACGCGTCGAGCAGCAGATCCGCCATCAGGGTGAACTCAGCCAGCGCCTTCGCCAGAGCAAGGCCGAGGCGGATGCGTCCCACGCCGAAGTGCTCGCGCATATCGAAGAAGACGCCTGCAAACTGGCCGACCTCGACGCGGTCGTGCAGGAGCTGGAGCCTGCCGCCAGCGAAGTCGGCGAGCAGCTGGCCGAGCGCGCTGAGGCCCTGCAGGCGGCCGAGCGTGCGCTGGCTGCGTGGCAGCAGGATTCGGACGCACAGCGTCAGTCGCAGTCGGAAGCCGCGCGCGCGGCGGAAGTCGAGCGCACCCGCATCGACTACCTCGACCGACAGATGCTGGAGCTGGGCCGGCGGCGCGAAACCCTGGCAGGCGAGCTGCAGGTGCTGGATGTCTCCGCGATCGAGTCCGCGCTCGCTGATGCCAACCAACAGGCCGAAGCCCAGCGTGCCCAGGTCGATGCGCTGACCCACGGACTGGAGGCCCGCAAGCAGGCGGCGCTGGCGATCCAGGAGAAGCAGCGCAACAACCAATCGCAGCTGGCCGAGGTGCGCAAGGAAATCCAGAGCCAGCGCGGTCGCTTGGGTTCGCTGGAAGCGCTGCAGGCGGCCGCGCTGGGCCAGGAAAAGGGCGCTGTGCTCGACTGGCTGCGCAGCCAGGGGCTGGACCAGCACCCGCGCGCCGGCAGCGTGCTCAAGGTGCAGCCGGGCTGGGAGACCGCGGTCGAAACCGTGCTCGGCAGCCTGATCGAGGGCGTCATCGTCGATGTCCCCGTGCAACACGCAGAAGCGCTGGCCGCGCTGCGCGCAGGACGCCTGGCCCTGCTGGCGGAAAGCGACGAAGTGCTGGTGGCAGCGGCCGACTCGCTGGCGTCCAAGGTGGAAGGTCCGTCCGCGCTGCGCCGACTGCTGGCAAGCGTGCACGTCGCCGAGTCGCTGGAGTCGGCGCGCGCGCGCCTTCCTTCGCTGGCCGAAGACGAGAGCCTGATCACCGCCGGCGGCGAATGGCTGTCGCCACGCTTCGCCCGCGTGCTGCGCTCGGGCGAGGCCCAGCAGGGCGCGCTGGCGCGCGAGCGCGAAATCCAGAACCTGCGCGCGGAGATCCAGAACCAGGGTCTCCGCGAACAGGCCCTGGTCGAGCAGTTGAACGAACTGCGCGACGCCCTGCAGCAGGCCGAGATCGAACGCGAGGATGCGCAGCGCGGCCTGTATCTCGCGCACAGAAGCGTGGCCGAGCTGTCGGGCCAGCTGCAGAGCCTCACCGGCAAGCTCGACCAGGCGCAGACGCGACGCCAGCGCATCGAGGCCGAGCTGGAACAGCTGTCGGGCGCGATCGAAGAGGCGCAGGATCAGGCCGGCGACTCGCGGGCGCGACTGGAGCATGCGATCGAGCGCATGGGCGAGCAGGAGGACCTGCGCCTGCAGCTGGAGAGCGAGCGCGACCGTCTGTTCGCCGCGCGCGAGTCGGCCGCTGCGGGCGTGCGTGAACTGCGCGAGCGCGGCCATCACCTGGCCCTGCAGCTGGAGTCGAAGCGCAGCCAGCGCGCAGGCCTCGAACAGGGTCTTCTGCGCATGAAGAACCAGCTGCAGCAGCTGGCTCAACGCCGCGCCGAACTGGCCGAGCAGCTGTCGGTGGGCAATGCGCCGATTGAAGCCCTGAAGAACGAGCTGCAGGTGTATCTGGACAGTCGCATCGACGTCGAGAAGCGACTGTCGGCGGCGCGCTCGGCGGTCGATGGCATCGAAGGCGAGCTGCGCAACTATGAGCAGCGTCGCCAGCAGCTTGACCAGCGCGCCCTGCTGCTGCGCGAGCGTCTGTCGCGCCGGCGTCTCGACGAACAGGCGCTGGCGCTGAAGTCACAGAGCCTCGCCGAGGCCATCGCTGCAGCCGAGCAGGACCCTCAGGCGCTGCTGGACAATCTGCCGGAAGGCGCCACCCCGGAAGCCTGGAAAAAGACCCTGGACGAGTTGGAGACGCGCATCAAACGCCTGGAGCCGGTCAATCTGGCGGCCATCCAGGAGTACGGCGAGCAATCGCAGCGCAAGGAGTATCTCGACAGCCAGCACCTGGACCTGAGCCAGGCGCTGGAGACGCTCGAGAACGCGATCCGCAAGATCGACAAGGAAACCCGCGGTCGCTTCAAGGACACCTTCGATCGCGTCAACACCGGCATGCAGGCGCTGTATCCGCGATTGTTCGGCGGCGGACACGCCTACCTGGAGCTCACCGGCGAGGACCTGCTCGACACTGGCGTGGCGATCATGGCGCGACCGCCGGGCAAGCGCGTGTCGAACATCTCGCTGCTCTCGGGTGGCGAGAAGGCGCTGACCGCGGTGGCCCTGGTGTTCGCGATCTTCCAGCTGAACCCCGCGCCGTTCTGCCTGCTCGACGAGGTCGATGCGCCGTTGGACGAAGCGAACGTCGGCCGCTTCTCGTCGATGGTCACCGAGATGAGCGAAAAGGTGCAGTTCCTGTTCGTCACCCACAACAAGTCGACCATGGAAGCCGCCCGCCAGCTGGCCGGCGTGACCATGCGCGAGCCCGGCGTGTCGCGCCTGGTTTCGGTGGATATCGACGAGGCCAGCCGCATGGTTGGCGCGGCATGAGGGCGTATAGATGGCAGACGCAGCCCTGACTGCGCGCGCGGCCGAGCTGCGCGCGCTGATCCATGAGGCCAACCACCGCTACCACCAGCTTGATGCGCCGAGCATTCCGGACGCCGAGTACGACCGGCTGATGCGCGAGCTGGAGGCGTTGGAAGCCGCGCATCCGCAGCTGCGCACGGTCGACTCGCCCACCCTGCGGGTCGGCGCGCGCTCGGATTCCGCGTTTGACGAAGTGCTGCATAAGCCGCTGATGCTCTCGCTGGCCAATGCCTTTGACGATGTCGAGCAGGAAGCACTTGAGCTGCGCCACCGCGAGGTCGCCGAGTTCGTGCGCCGCATCGTCGAGGAGACCGGCGATCCCGCGCCGGAGTTCTCGGTCGAACCCAAGCTCGATGGACTGGCGATCAGCCTGCGCTACGAGCTGGGTGTGCTCGTGCAGGGCGCCACCCGCGGCGACGGCGAGAAGGGCGAGGACGTCACCGCCAATCTGCGGACGATCCACGCGATCCCGCTGCGCCTGCGTGGCGAAGCGCCGGCTGTTCTGGAAGTGCGCGGCGAGGTCTATATGCCCCGCGCCGGCTTTCACGCCTTCAATGAGCGCGCACTCCAGCGCGGTGAGAAGACGCTCGCGAACCCGCGCAACGGAGCAGCAGGTTCGCTGCGGCAGCTCGATCCCATTGTCACCGCGCAACGACCGCTGGCCTTCTACGCCTATGGTTTGGGTGCGCACGAGGGCTTCGCACTGCCGGCCACCCATTCGCAGATGCTTCAACGCCTCGCCGGGCTGGGCCTGCCGGTCAGCGCCGAGGTCGACACCGCGCGCGGCTTCGAAGGGCTTGTCGCGTACTACCGGCGCATCGCTGCGCAGCGTGATGCACTCGCGTATGACATCGACGGCGTGGTCTACAAGTTGAACCGGCTCGACCAGCAGCGCGCACTCGGCTTCGTTTCGCGCGCCCCGCGCTGGGCCATCGCCCACAAGTTCCCCGCGCAGGAGGAAATGACCCAAGTCGAGGCGATCGACGTGCAGGTGGGGCGTACCGGCGCGATCACACCTGTGGCGCGGCTGAAGCCTGTGCAGGTCGCCGGCGTGGTGGTCACCAATGCGACTTTGCACAACGCCGACCAGGTCGCCCGGCTCGATGTGCGCGTCAGCGACACCGTGATCGTGCGCCGCGCGGGCGATGTCATCCCCGAAGTGCTGGGCGTGGTTGCCGAGCGCCGCCCCGAAGGCAGCGCGCCCTGGCTGCTGCCAAGCGAATGTCCGGCCTGCGGTTCCGCCGTGGTGCGGCCTGAGGGCGAGGCGGTCGCGCGCTGCAGCGGCGGCCTGTTCTGTCCGGCCCAACGCAAGCAGGCGCTGATCCACTTCGCCTCGCGCCGCGCCGTGGATATCGAGGGCCTCGGTGACCGCTTGGTCGAGGATCTGGTCGATCTCGGCTTCGTCCAGAGCGTGGCCGATCTGTACCGACTCACTCTCGACGATCTGCTGGAGATGCGTCGCCGCGCCGATGCGCGTGACGGCACCACGCCCGAAACCGTCAAGGCCGGCAAGGTCGCGACGCGATGGGCCGAGAACCTCATCGAGTCGATCGAGCACAGCCGTCGGCCGAGTCTTGAGCGCCTGCTGTTCGGTCTGGGCATCCTGCAGATCGGCGAAGAGACCGCCAAGGCGCTGGCGCGCAGCTTTGGCAGCCTGGAAGCCATCCGTCAGGCCGATCCGATCCTGCTGCTGGCGGTGCCGGATGTCGGGCCGAAAGTCGCGGCCTCGATCGCGAGCTTCTTCGCGCAGCCGCACAACAACGAAGTGATCGACGCGCTGCTGGCCAACGGGGTGCAGCCGCAGCAGGCCGGTCAGCCCTCGGCCTCGCTGGCGACGCGACTGGATCTCGGCCATCTGCTGCGCGCGGCCAAGGCGCTGGGCGCGCCGCTTGGACGTCTCGGCGATACCTCGATCGCCCGCATCGGTGAAGTCCGCCGTGACCTCGCCGCTCTTGAGGCTGCGGGCGAGGGCGGTCTGACCGCGCTCGGTGTGTCTGCCGATGCGGCGGCGGCGAGCTTCGCCCTGCTGGCCGATCCGCAGTGGGGTTCGCGTCTGCGCGCCATCGATGCCGCGATGGCCGCGCTGCGCGCGGCGGCACCGCATGAGGTCGAGGGCGGCGTGTTGGCCGGCAAGACCGTGGTGTTGACAGGCTCGCTCTCGGCCATGACCCGCGATGAAGCCGGGGCGAAGCTGGAAACCCTGGGTGCCAAGGTGGCCGGCAGCGTGTCGAAGAAGACCAGTTTCGTCGTTGCAGGCGAAGCTGCCGGCAGCAAACTGGTGAAGGCCAATGAGCTCGGCGTGCCGGTCTGGGACGAGGCCCGGCTGCTTTCCTTCCTGGCCGAGCAGGGCATTTGAACAGGGAAGTCAGCGACCCTGCCATTCTCCGTGCTTGCGCACCTCGGCCGCCTTCGCGACCATTGGCGCGCATCCGTTCCGCATCCACCTGGAAGAGGTCTCCCATGAAACTCGGCACCCGGCAGCGCGGCATCACCCTCCTCGGCTTCATCGTGGTGCTGGCGGTGGTCGGCTTCTTCGCCTTCCTCATCATGCGTTTGTCACCCGTGTACATGGAGTACCACTCCGTTTACACGGCGATGAAGGGACTTCAGGGCGAGCCAGGCGTTGGCCAGATGACGCCAGAGAAGATCCGCGATCTCTTGAATCGCCGCTTCTACATCAGCTACGTGGAGTCGGTGAAGCCGAACCACATCAAGATCACCCGCGCTGGCACCGGCTACAACCTCACGATCAAGTACGAGGTCCGCAAGCCGTTGCTCTACAACCTCGACTTCGTCGCCATGTTCGACAAGACCGTCGAACTGCAGCGCCAGGGCAGCACTGACTGATGCCGCAGGGCTCCGTTTGAATTCCGCGCTCGGCCATGCGTTCGCCGACCCCGACCTGCTCAGGCAGGCGCTGACTCACCGCAGTGCGGGCGGCCGCAACAACGAGCGCATCGAATTCCTCGGCGATGCGCTGCTCAGCGTGGTGGTCGCCGAGGCTCTGTTCGAGCGCTTTCCCAAGGCTGACGAAGGGGCACTCACCCGCGCCCGCTCGCAGCTGGTGCGCGAGCCGCGGCTGGCCGAGCTGGCGCGGCAGCATCAGTTGGGCGATCGCTTGATCCTGGGGCCCGGCGAGCTCAAGAGCGGCGGCTTCCGCCGTGAATCGATCCTGGCCGACACCGTCGAAGCCCTGATCGGTGCGATCCATCTGGATGCCGGTTTCGAGGTCTGCCGCGAGCGCGTGCGCGCGCTGTTCGAACCCCTGATCGACGCGCTCCCGCCAGGCCTGAAGGCCGAGAAGGACCCCAAGACCCGCCTGCAGGAATGGCTGCAGGCCCGCCAGCTCGGCCTGCCGGAGTATCGGCTGGTCGAAGCCAGCGGCGACGACCACGACAAGCAGTTCGAGGTGCTCTGTCGGGTCGAAAGCCACGCCATTGAAGCGCGCGCCACCGCCGGTGCGCGCCGCGAAGCCGAACAGCAGGCCGCCGCCCAGGTGCTGGCGGCGCTGCTTGATGCATCCACCAAGGAATCCGCATGAACACCTCCCAGACCCCTGCCGCTGCCGGCTTCCGTGCCGGCCATGTGGCCGTGGTCGGCCGACCGAACGTCGGCAAGTCCACCTTGATCAACGCGCTCGTGGGTTTCCGCGTGAGCATCGTCTCGCGGCGACCACAGACCACGCGCCATCGCATCCTCGGCATCAGCACGATCGAGGGCGGCCAGATCGCCTACGTCGACACGCCCGGCCTGCACGGCAAGGAGCCGCGCGCGATCAACCGCTACATGAACCGTGCCGCCCGCGGTGCCCTGGCCGACGTGCAGATCGGCGTGCTGGTGATCGAAGCCGGCAGCTGGCGCGAAGACGACGAGCGCGCCTACAAGGCCCTGGTCGATGCCGAGGTGCCGCGCGTGCTGGTGATCAACAAGGTCGACAAGCTCAAGGACAAGGGCGCGCTGCTGCCTTTCATCCAGCAGGTGATGAAGGACCACGACTTCATCGAGGTCGTGCCGCTGTCGGCGCAGAAGCGCAAGGGTCTGGAGGTGCTGCAGAAGGTCCTGCTGAAGCACCTGCCCGAGGGCGAGGCGCTGTTCGACGACGACCAGGTCACCGACCGCAGCGAGCGCTTCCTCTGCGCCGAGTTGGTCCGCGAGCAGCTGATGCGCAAGCTGGGCGACGAGCTGCCCTATGCGACCAGCGTCGAGATCGAGAACTGGGAGGAAGACGGCCGCATGGCGCGCATCGCAGCGGTGATCTGGGTGGAGCGCGAGGGCCAGAAAGCCATCGTCATCGGCCAGGGCGGCGAACAGCTGCGCCAGATCGGCATGGACGCCCGGATCGGTATGGAGCGCCTGCTTGACCGCAAGGTCTTCCTGCAACTGTGGTGCAAGGTGCGCGAGGGCTGGAGCGACGACGAGCAGGTGCTGCAGCGCTTCGGCTACACCGAGTAGTCGCGTGTCGCGCAGCGGCAGCCCCGGCCCGCGCATCGAAGGCGAGCCCGCCTATGTGCTGCATGCGCGCGCCTTTCGCGAAAGCAGTCAGCTGCTGGAGCTGTTCACCGCCAGCCACGGCCGTTTCGGTCTGATGGCGCGCGGTGCGAAGGGTGGCAAGGGGGGCGGTCGCGCGGCCCTGCTGCAGCCGTTCTCGCCGCTGATCGTGGCCTGGCAGGGGCGCGGCGAGCTGCCGCAGCTGGTCGAGGTCGAGGTCGCAGGGCCAGCGCCGCGGCTCGGCGGTGATGCGCTGATGGCCGGCTTCTACGCCAACGAGCTGCTGGTTCAACTGCTGAACCGGGGCGAGGCCCAGACCGCGCTGTTCGGTCGCTACGCGCTGCTGCTGTCGCAGCTGGCCGCCGGCGATCTCGCCTGGCCGCTGCGCTGCTTCGAGCGCGATCTGCTGAAGGCGCTGGGCTTCGAGCTGGCACTGGACGGCGATCACGCCGGGCAGATGATCGAGCCGGAGGCCCGCTACCGCTGGCTGGGCGAGGCCGGTGCGCTGCGTCTGGGGGTCGCCGAGCAGGCCGGAATCGAAGGGGCGGCCCTGATCGCGCTGCGTGGCGAAGACGCTCCTGCCGAGCCCCTCCTGCCCTCGCTGCGGCGCCTGCTGCGCGAGGAGTTGAAGCGCCACCTGCACGGCCGCAGCCTGCGCAGCTGGGGGCTGCTGGCGGAGTTCGAGCAGCTGCGGCAGTGAGCATTGCGCCTGTGCATGCAGCACGGGTGTGGCGGGGCTGAAGTGCTAAGGGCGCGGGGGGCACGTAGGGCGCGAAGAGCGCGAAGAGCGCGGATTGCGCGCTTGGGTTTCTTTTGAGGCCTGGCGTCACTCGTTGTTGTAGGGTGGATAAGCGCAGCGCATCCACCAGAACTTGGCGTCATGTTCGGCTCGGAGCGCTTTGCCTGACGCGTCGATCGCGTCGGAGGGCCTGGGCTTCGTTCCGCCCTCGGCGTCGATCGGACGTGCTGGTAGATGCGCTGCGCTTATCTACCCTACAAACACGAAAGACGCTGTCGCTCCATCGAAGCCGACCAGCGCGATCGTGCTCTCAAGCTTCGTTCCCCCTGCCGCGTCGATCACGCGCAGCCTCGCTCAGCTCCAGTCACCGCGCAGCGCCTGCAGGGCAGCCAAGGCGGCGATGCCTGCGGTCTCGGTGCGCAGAATGCGCGGGCCGAGCCGCAGACCTTGCGCACCGGCTGCGCGCAGCTGGGCCAGATCGCGTGCGCTGAGGCCACCTTCGGGACCGATGACCAGGGTGAGCTGCTCGAAGGCGGGCAAGGCGGAGAGCCGGTGTTCGCCCTCGGGATCGAGCGCGAGTATCAGGTGTCCCTGCGCCTTGGATTGCACGAGGAAGTCGCCCAGCGCACAGGGCTCGTCGATCTGCGGCAGACGCGCACGCCCGCACTGTTCGCAGGCGCTGGCGACCACGCCGCGCCAGTGCTGCAGGCGCCGGTCCGCGCGTTCCGCGTCCAGCTTGACCTCGGTGCGCTCGGTCACCACCGGCGCGATGCGGCTGACGCCCAGCTCGGTCGCCTTCTGCAGCACCCAGTCCATCTTCTCGCCGCGGGCCAGCGCCTGCGCCAGGGTGACCTGCAGCGATGATTCGCGCGCGACCTCGATCCGCCCTTCGATGCTCACCTCGGCGCTGCGCTTGCTGACGCTGTGGATGCGCGCGCGGTAGTCGCAGCCGTCGCCATTGAACAGCAGCACCTCATCGCCTTCGCCCAGACGCAGCACGCGCAGCAGATGGGTGGCGGTGGATTCTGGCAGGACCAGGTTCTGGCCAGCGGCCAGAGGAACGTCGATGTGGCTGCGGATGCTGCGCATGGTGGCTTCGGCGGGTGGATGTCAGCGTTGAATCTAGCAGGCGAGGCAACTGTTGCCTTGCGCCGATGCGCCGCAAGCTGCGCCGTGGCGGCTTGGTCTCAGCCTCTGAGACGCACCTGCGCTCCGCTTGCGCGTCCGTTGCCGCGAGCTGCCGCCCATGTCCGTTCCTGCACCACTTCCCTACGCTCCCCAGCTGATCGAATCGCATAGTCGCGCGATCGCCGAGGCCCCACGGCAGACTCTGCTGCACGCTGATCGGCTCACCAGCAAGCTCAAGCGCAAATACGGCAGCCGCATCACCGGACATTCGCTGCAGCCGGCAAAGGCAGGACGCTATGCCGATTTGCCGTCAGATCTGCCGGCTGCACTCGCCAACGCGCTGCGCGCGCGCGGCATCGAGCGTCTCTACAGCCATCAGGCCGAGGCCTGGCAGCGCGCGCAGGCCGGCGAGCATTTCGTGGTGGTGACGCCCACGGCGTCTGGCAAGACGCTCTGCTACACCCTGCCGGTGCTGGCGGGCGCCATCGAGAGCCGCGCCAAGGCGCTGTATCTGTTCCCGACCAAGGCCCTGGCGCAGGATCAGCTGGCCGAGCTGCTGGAGTTGAACCGCGCCGGCAACCTGGGCATCAAGGCCCACACCTTCGACGGCGACACGCCCGGCGATGCGCGCCAGGCCATCCGCCTGCACGGCGATCTGGTGATCAGCAACCCGGACATGCTGCACCAGGCGATCCTGCCGCATCACACCAAGTGGGCGCAGTTCTTCGAAAACCTGCGCTATGTGGTGATCGACGAGATCCACAGCTATCGCGGCGTGTTCGGCGCGCATCTGGCCAACGTGCTGCGGCGGCTGCAGCGCATCTGCGGGTTCTACGGTTCGAAGCCGCAGTTCATCCTCGCCTCGGCGACGATCGGCAATCCGGCGGAACATGCCTCGGCCCTGATCGGCGCGCCTGTCCAGGCCATCACCGACAGCGGCGCGCCCAGCGGCGAGAAGCACCTGCTGCTGTGGAACCCGCCGATGGTCAATCGCGAGCTGGGCATCCGTGCGTCTGCGCGCTCGCAGAGCACGCGCATCGCGCGGCTGGCGATCAAGGCCGGCCTGAAGGCGCTGGTGTTCGCGCAGACGCGGCTCCTGGTCGAGGTCATCACCAAATACCTGAAGGATGTGTTCGACCACGACCCGCGGCATCCACCGCGCATCCGCGGCTACCGCGGCGGCTATCTGCCGACCGAGCGCCGCGAGGTCGAGCGGGCGATGCGCGAAGGCCGCATCGATGGCCTGATCGGCACCTCGGCACTGGAGCTGGGCGTCGATATCGGCGCGCTGGATGTTGTCGTATTGAACGGCTATCCCGGCAGCATCGCGTCGACCCGGCAGCGGCTTGGCCGCGCCGGCCGCCGTGGTCAGCCCAGCCT
Source organism: Aquimonas sp. (assembly GCA_044344935.1). GTDB lineage: Bacteria > Pseudomonadota > Gammaproteobacteria > Xanthomonadales > Xanthomonadaceae > Aquimonas. The sequence continues at coordinate 13,038 of JBIJCA010000065.1, forward strand.
CGGCGTGCTGGTCGCCGGCAGCACCGCGCTCGACCAGTACATCGTGCGGCATCCGGAGTTCTTCGAGTCGGCCTCGCCCGAGATGGCGCGCATCCACGCCGACCATCCGCTGATCCTGCTCGACCACATCCGCTGTGCGGCCTTCGAGCTGCCCTTTGTCGAAGGCGAACGCTTCGGCAGCGTCGAGCCCGCGCCCTGGCTGGAGGTGCTGGCCGAGGCCGAGGTGCTGCACCAGGAGTCCGGCCGCTGGGAGTGGATCGCCGACAGCTATCCGGCCAATGCGGTGTCGCTGCGTTCGGTGGCGGACGGCAACTTCGTCGTGGTCGACCGCAGCGACGGTCGCCAGCAGATCATCGCCGAGGTCGACTACTCGGCGGCGGCGCTGACGCTCTACGAGGGCGCGATCTATCTGCTGCAGTCGCAGCCCTTCCAGGTCGAGAAGCTCGATTGGACCGGCCGCAAGGCCTACGTGACCCGGGTCAGCGTCGACTACTACACGGATGCCATCGACTACACGCGGCTGCGCGTGCTGGAGCGCTTCGACGGCAGCAACGCGGGCCACGGCACCTGTCACCACGGCGAGGTGCATGTGGTGCGGCGGGTGTCGGGCTACAAGAAGATCCGCTACTACACCCACGAGAACATCGGCTACGGGCCGGTCAACCTGCCGGACCAGGAGCTGCACACCACGTCGTTGTGGTGGTCGCTGCCGCCTGAAACGCTCGAAGCCAGCTTCGACAGCCGGCAGGACGCGCTGGATGCGTTTCTTGCGGCCGCGCATGCCCTGCATCTGGTGGCCGGGCTGTCGGCCATGGCCGAAGCCCGCGACCTGCAGCAGTCGGTCGGCAGCGGCGATGGTGGCTGGAGCCGCGTCGACGGTTTCGGCCGCGATCTGCCGGACGCTGCCGAGGCCGATACCCGCTTCGCGCCGGCGGTGTTCCTGTACGACAACTATCCCGGCGGCATCGGCATGACCGAGCCCTTGTTCAACCGCCGAACGGAACTGATGCGCGCAGCCCTCGGGCTGGTCGAGGCCTGCGATTGCGCGGTCGGCTGCCCGGCCTGCGTCGGCCCGGCGCTGCAAATGGACGAGGAGCAGGCGGTGCAGGGCGCTAGCCCGAAGCAGCTGGCGCAGCGCGTGCTGGCTCTGTGGGCGGGGCAGGGCGAGCATGAGTGAGCTGGCAGAGCGCCTGCGTCGACTCAGTGGACAGGCCGGCGCCCGATTCGAACCGACGCCGACGGCAGGCAGCGCCGAGGCCGCACCGGAACGTCGTGTGCCGGCAGCATCCGATGCGGCATCCTCGATCCGCACGACGCCGGCGGCGGGCCTCAAGGCGCTGCTGCGGCGTCACCTGCGCGCGGGCCAGACGACAACGCCGGGCGTATCCGATCAGCGGCGCGACGGCGGCGGCTTCGGGCGTGCCGGCGACTTTGGGCTGCCGTCCGTTCAGCGCGATCTCCTTGAGCCGGCGCATGGCGGCGACGCCCGCCAGGATCGCGCGGCCGCGAGCGCTGCCTGGGCGGGCAGCGAGATCAGTCCGGGACTGTTCGAACACATCGAGCGCTTGGCGCTGGAACCGCCGCCAGAATGGCAGTGGCTGCCCGACCTGCATCCCCAGCTGCTGCCCAGCGACCGGCTGCTGCACTTCGATACCGAGACGACCGGGCTCGCCGGCGGTACCGGCACGCGTGCCTTCATGCTCGGCTTCGCCCGCTGGCACGCCGCCGGGCTGGAGCTCAGACAGCTCTGGATCAGCCGACTCGGTGCCGAAGCGGCGATGCTCGAACGTTTCGCCCAGTGGCTGGCAGAGGAGGCGTTCCAGCTCGTCAGCTACAACGGCCGCAGCTTCGATGCGCCGCTGCTGCGCGCGCGCTATCGCCTGTGTCGTCAGCGCGATCCGCTTGCCGGCTTGCCGCACCACGATCTGCTGCCGGCGGTGCGGCGTCGCTTTCGCGGCGTGTGGCCGAGCTGTCGCCTCGCCGAGGCTGAAACGCGTCTGCTCGGCGTTGCACGCAGCGATGATCTGCCGGGCGCTGAGGTGCCCGCCGCCTTTCTTGCAAGCCTGCGCAGCGGTGATCCGCGTCCGCTCGAACGTGTGCGCCGCCATCACCGGCAGGATCTGATCAGCCTCGCGGCCCTGCTTCCGTGTCTGATCGGGCTGTCGGCGCAGGCGCCGCAGGACTGGGCGCTGGTGCGATCGCCGGGGGCGTGCGAGCGGCCAGCAGGGGCTTGAAGACGTGGCTTCATGGGGCCCCAAATCGAGCCAGACGATCGCGGTGCGCGAACGGACGGTGCTTCCGAGTGCTCCGCTGGCATGGACACAGGCGCGTCTACCGCGCGCGGCCGACTGCGGCGAACCTGTCGACTGGAGCTTGCGTGGCCTCGGAGATTCCCGGCGCTTGGCTAGATCGCCCTGGAGAAACGCACCGGCTCGGCGACGTTCTGCAGATAGCGGTCAAAGCACATGGCCACGATCCGCATCAGCAGGCGGCCGCGCTGGGTCACCCGGATGAAGCCCGGTTCAAGCGTGACCAGGCCATCCTCGATGAGCGGCGGCAGCTGTTCCAGGCCGTCGGCGAAGTAGGCGTCGAAGTCGATCCCGTAGCGCGACTCAAGATCGCGTTTGTCGATCTCGCCCTGGCACATCAGGTGCTGGATCAGGTCGGCGCGCAGCACGTCATCCCCGTCGAGATCCAGACCGCGGATCACCGGCTGGCGATCGGCTTCAACGGCGGCGACGTAGGCGCCCAGCTCGCGAGCGTTCTGGCTGAAATGATCGCCGATGCGGCTGATCGCACTCATGCCGAGGCCGATCAGGTCGGTGTCGGCGTGGGTGGTATAGCCCATGAAGTTGCGCTGCAGGCTGCCGTTTCGCTGCGCGCGGGCAAGCTCGTCTTCGGGCAGGGCGAAGTGGTCCATGCCGATGTAGTGGTAGCCGGCAGCCGACAGCTTTTCGATCGCAAGCTCGAGCAGGCGAAGCTTCATGGCGGGAGGCAGCAGGTCCTCGACCTTGATCTGCTTCTGTGCCTTGAACAGGTCGGGCAGGTGCGCATAGCTGTAGACCGCCAGACGGTCGGGTCGGGTCGCGATCACCGTATCCAGGGTGCGCGCAAAGCCCGCCAGGTTCTGCCGCGGCAGCCCGTAGATCAGATCCACATTGACCGAACGGAAGCCGTGCCTGCGGCAGGCCTCGATCACTGCCAGCGTCTCGTCGACGCTCTGAACGCGATTCACCGCCTCCTGCACTTCGGGGTCGAAGTCCTGGATGCCGAGGCTTGCGCGGTTGAAGCCGAGCTCGGCCAGTTGGGCGATTCCGTCGGGGTCGACGCTGCGCGGGTCGAGTTCGATCGAGAAGTCGCGGTCGGCGCGTGTGCTGAAGCGGAACTCGCGACCGAGGCTCAGGATCAGCTGCTCCATCAGCTCGGGCTTCAGGAAATTCGGGGTGCCGCCGCCGAGATGCAGCTGCACGACCTCGCGGTCGCGATCGAACAGCGGAGCCACCAGACCGATTTCGCGCTGGACATGGCCGAGATAGGTTTCGCCGCGGCGAAGGTCGCGCGTGATGATCCGGTTGCAGCCGCAGTAGAAGCAGGGCGAGAGGCAGAACGGTACGTGCACGTACAGAGAGAGCGAGCGTGGAATCGGGTCCTCGTTGCTCTCGCGTGCAGCCTGACGGTAGGCGCGCGCATCGAACTTCTGAGTGAAGTGCGGGGCGGTCGGGTAGGAGGTGTAGCGCGGACCGGGACGGTCGTAACGGCGCAACAGCTCGGCATGGAAGGGCGGGATCGTCGGCATGGCGCGCAGTGTTGCGCTGCGGGTCGGCGACCGGCTTGATCGGGATCAAGCGAGGGGCAGATGTCCCTCGCTCAGCCCATAGGTCGAGCCGCCTCGCGCCGAGGTTCGGCGGCGGACTCCGCTGGCCTGCTTCAGCCCCGTTCGGCGCGCGTTGCGGCCAGCATGCGGCCGATCTCGGCGTCCTTCTCGGCCCACAGAGCGTTCAGCCAGAGCTGGAAACGCGCGCGGAATTCGCCATCCTCGAGATAGTCGTGGCCCAGCATGTCGGCCGGCAACTCGCGCAGCGTCGCGCGCAGCCTGACCTCGGGAATGTGCCCGGCCAGCAGATCGAAGAGGCTCGGTCGCCCCGCCGGATACAGCAGGCTGACATCGATGAGCGCCTGCAGGCTGTCCCCCATGGCCTGCAGCACGAAACCCACGCCGCCCGCCTTGGGCGCCAGCAGGTGCGTATAGGGCGAGTTCTGGCGCGCGTGCTTGGCGGGCGTGAAGCGCGAGCCCTCGACGAAGTTCATCACCGACACCGGCGTGTAGCGGAACTTGGCGCAGGCGCGCTTCGTGGATTCGATGTCCTTGTCGCGCAGTGACGGGTTGCGTTCGATCTGCTCGCGGGTGTGGCGGCGCATGAAGGGAAAATCCAGCGCCCACCAGGCCAGGCCCATCACCGGTACCCACATCAGCTGCTGCTTCAGGAAGAACTTCAGCATCGGAATGCGGCGGTTCATGGCCATCTGCAGCACGGGAATATCGACCCAGCTCTGATGGTTGGCGATGACCAGATACCAGCCCTCCGGCTTGAGCCCGTCGATACCTTCGAACAGGAAGCGCGTCGGAGTGAGCGTGCGCATCAGGGCGCTGTTGACTGCGACCCAGCTGGCCGCGATGGCGATCAGCACCCGGGTCAGTCCCACTTGTGCGGAGCGGAAGCGGAGCACCAGCTTGAACAGCGCGAAC
>JBIJCA010000155.1:0-10526 GCA_044344935.1 Aquimonas sp.
GTGCTCAACCGCCTGCCCACCGCGCGCAATAGCGACATCGACCTGTTGCTGCCGCTGCAGGGGTGGACGCCTGCAGCGGCCGTTGGTCCAGCAGAACTTGCACCGCTAGGGTAGGTGTCTTCGCCGCACGCTTACGCATGACCAGACGCGGCCACAGCTACCTGCGCACCCTGCTCATCCACGGCGCACGGTCGGCACTGCTGGCCGCGAAGCTCGCCCAGAAACAGAGAAAACCGCTCAATCGAACCCAGGAATGGGCCTTGGCGCTGGCCGAACGGACTTGCCACAACAAAGCGGCGGTTGCGCTCACCAACAAGGCCGCCAGCACCACTGGGCTGCGGATCACCACGGCCAGGCTCTCCACCCCAACCGCCGCAGCGCGCATTGCGCGAATCGAGCCGAGCCCGCAATCCGGTTCAAACCTCACGGATTCACGCGCTGCACCGCTTCACCCTGATGCCTGTGCGACGGCCCCCGAGGCAGCTGCGCCGATCGTGCTCGCACGGCACTTGCGGCTTGAACGAATGGCCCCGCTTCGCGGATTCCATGAGGGTGAGCCGGCGCGTCCTGCGAGCACTGCTCGCAGCGCCGTCGAACGCCCGCACAAGGATGTGCGGGCCGGACTGCGGAGCAGGGACGGCGCAACTCGGACCAAATGCAGCCGCTTGCTCAGGCGCGGGAAGAACGGGACAGCAGGAACAAGAGAACAGCGAACTCGTCAGCGGTTGACGGGGGAGTCCATACACACATAGTTAGGCTCCAACACGGACAAGTACACTCTCATCGCCGCTCAGTTGAATACGGAGCGATCCATCCAGCTGCTCGTAGTACTCGCCAGCGACCATCTCGACACGGTCGTCGCCAACAACAAGGACAATCTTCTCCAGCTCCCCATGCGCGTCAAAGGTTGGCGACACCGACTCAACCAAGCCAACCGGCAACTCAGAGACCATCCGCTCACGAAAGATTCCTGAATAGTCCTCGCCAGCAGAATCACTTGATCCCGACGGTAGCAAGCATAGCCCCCAGGTATCGTCGTTCTGGCAGGTGCCGACGACTTCTTCGCGGCCTTCAACACAAGCGATCAGCACTAGAAACTGAAACCACTCGCACCCGGCCTCGGCGAACTCCGGGCCACCATCTAGACCGCAGTCGCGGATCGCCATCTCGACTCCGTGCCAGCGATCAATCACTTTCCCGGTGAGGCGAGTGAACTGCTCCGCCTGTTGCTGGGCGTACGAAAGAGCCTTCATTGGAACCTAACTCAATGTAGACGTCAAAGTGACGTCTAGTCTGTCGTATAGCCTGGCGCCTCGAACCGCAGCAGGCACCCGAACCTTAATTAAAACAATAACTTGGAGAACCACCCACGTCTTCCCTGTCGCATAACCCGCCCGCAAACACGACAGCCCCCACCCAGCGCTGCCGACCCTATCCCAGTTCACGACCCCTTTCAATCCCGCCTCGCGCGCAGATTGCCGAAAGACAAAGGGCCCGCATCTGCGGGCCCTTTGTCTTTACTTCCTACTCAACAGGCACGACATCTCAGCGCGGCGTGAACTCGATTCTCGCCACTTCCGATGCCTGCGAAACGGCCGGGTCTAGCACCAGCGGCTTGTAGTCGTTGACCAGCCAGCGCGGCAATTGGCTGATGTAGCCGGGGCCGCCGATCTTGCCGTCCTGGCCGCCGGGCATGATCTGCAGCAGGGTCGGCGGGTCGCTCATTTCGCCGATGAAGCGGCGCACGGGGCCGCTGCCGAACATGAAGCCGTTCACCGTGTTGGAACGCACGCCGTGGCCGGAGGCATCGACCACTTCGTAGCCGCCGGGTCGGGCCAGGCCGGGCAGCTGGGCGCTGAGGTTCTGGAACGGGTACGGGTTGGTGCCCGGCAGATTGAAGGGGCCGCCCAGCGGGTGGTCGAAGACGATGCGGTGCAGCTTGCCCCAGCGGTAGTCGAGGACATTGGTCGAGCGCGCGAAGGCGGGGGCGAAGGCTTCGCTGGACAGCGTGTCCAGCGCGTTCTTCAGGCTGCCGACCAGGATGCAGTCGCGGCGCTGGGCGGCGGGGGTGTTGGCGAAGGCGGCGGGCACGTTGCGGAAGAAGTCCAGGCCCGAAGCGCCTCGGCCCTGGCGCGCGTCGAAGGTGTCGAGCAGACGCTTCACCGCCACATAGGCTTCGTTGTTTCCGGGCAGCTGGCTGCTCAGGCCGACTTGGCCCAGGGTATGGTCGATGACGTTGCGCACCAGCTGGCCGCGGAACATCGACCAGATCGTGGCGGCGGCGGAGGCGCGGATCTGCGCGTCGCTTGGCTCGGGCAGGTTCAGCGGGTTGTCGCCGCGGTCGTAGCCTTCGCGGATGCCCGTCGGGGCGCTGTAGTCCCAGCTGCGCAGCAGCGCGAGCGACTGCGCGATCCGCGGGTCGGTCAGGTCGAAGGTGACGCGGCAGTCGGAGGCGCCGATGCGGTCGGCCGCACCCAGCAGATGCGGCAGCACCAGCTCGGCATCCATGAACTGGGTGTTGGCCTGCAGGGCCTTCATGTCTTCGATGGTGATGCCGCCGCGGGCAATCAGGCGCTGCAGTTCGCGGTCGATGCGGCCCTGCCGGTAGCTGGAATAGCCGGGGGCCAGGTAGTAGATGCCGCCGCCCGGGCGCTGCTCGTTGAGCACGTTGTTGTCGAGCGTGTTGCCGACCGGGTCGTTGTTGGCGTTGGCGAGGTATCCGCGGGCGGGGTTCACCGACTGCGGCATTTCGGCCGGCGACAGCACCTCGTAGGGCACCGCCTGTGCCGGGTAACTGTTGCTGCGCGGCAGCCACTCGTTGCCGCCCTGGCCGTTGCGGATCAGGTACGGGGGCACCCCGGTGACTGTGTTGCGCTGCAGATCTTCGCGGATCGGCGCTTCGGCGGTGGCGTAGTAGGCGATGTTGCCCTGCTTGTCGGCGTAGGCGAAGTTCTGCGAGCCCACGTCGAAGAACTGCACGGCGGCGCGGAAACCTTCGAGATTCGTGGCGCGGTTGACGCGACTGAAAGCTTCGAGTTCGTTCGTGGCGCCCCAGCCGGTGTAGGCCACTGAAATGCCCGTGTTGCCAGTGATGCTCAGCACCGGGCCGTTGTTGCGGCGGGGCACGAGGATGGTGATGCCACCGTTCGTATAGCCGATCGAGTTGTTGCGGGTGACGTTGTCGGCCACGCCGTCACCGATGTTGTTGACGAAGTAGCTCTGGAACACCCACAACACGGGCTCGGCGTTGCCCTGAAAGAGCGTGTGCGTGGGCAGGCCGTAGGTGTTCAGGATGAAGCGCTCGGCGTAGGCGTCGGTCACGTCCATCGGGTTGGTGGTCAGGCCCCAGCAGAAGTGACTGTTGCAGCCGAGGATCGGCACCGGGGTTCCGGTAGCGATGGCGCCGACGGTGTTCATCGGTGTCGGGTAGCGCGGGTCGTTGCTGATGACATGGCCCTCGTGGAACAGCACCGGCGTGTCGAGGCCGAGGTGCGGGTCATTGGCGAGGATGGCCTTGCCCGAGGCGGTGTGCTGGCCGCCGACGATCCACCAGTTCGAGCCGGCGCGGTTCTCGCGTCGGCTCAGCTGCGGGCCGATCACCGGGTTGTCCTGAACGCGTTCGACGTAGTTCTGCGCGGCCTGCATGAGCTGCGCGTCGACCATCGGCACGGCGTCGGGGTCGAAGCCCGGCGCTGCGGTCGACTTCGAACCCGCCGCATCACCACCCTCGCCTGCCCCTGCGCTCAGGCCCGCCAGAAAGCCCGGCACGGTGACGCGGTCGTCGCCGGGCATGTTGCGATGGGTGTCTTCGAAGAACAGGGCCGCGCCGTTGAAGCCCGCGGCAGCGCCCGCCTGCTGGTAGGCACCCAGCTTCACGGTGTAGTCGATGTCCAGATCGAAGCTCAGCTGGAAGGCCAGCAGCTTGCCGATCACCAACGAATCGACGGGCGACCACACGTCGGCCGAGCTCAGCTCCAGCGCCTGGTGTTCGGTGGGTACGGGGTTGGATTTCAGCCAGGTGTTGACGCCGTCCGAATAGGCCTTGAGCTGGCCACGCAGCTCGGGCGAGCTCTTGGCCCAGCTGGCCCAGGCGGCGCGGCGCAGGCCCAGCGTACGAATCTCGACATCGCGGGCCAGCACGCTGGGGCCCACCAGTTCGGCGAGCGTGCCGCTGGCGGTGCGGCGCAGCAGGTCCATCTGGAAGAAGCGGTCGCGGGCGTGGGCATAGCCCATCAGCCAGGCGGCGTCCTCATCGGTGGCGGCGGTGACCGTGGGCACGCCCTCGGCGTCGTAGGAGATGCTGCCGTTGGCTTTCAGGCCCGGTGCGGGCACGGCCTGGGCAGAGAGAATCGAGGCGAAGCCGCCGAGTGCGACTCCAATGGCAAGCGCCAGGGCGCGCGGTCCGATACGTTGTGAAGTGAGCATGGTTCCCTCCTGTACCGTCGCCGTTCGGTGTGACGGCGATCGCGTTTCAGGAGTATGCGTACCGACTCGCACGGCCTCCAAGTGCGGGTGCAGCAAAACGTTCCGCGGTGTGGAGCGGGCAGCAGACGAAGTCAGAGCTGGTCGAGGTCAATGGCGGATTCGCCTGCGTCCCGGGAAAGCATCGGAACGGCCGATCGGCAGAGTCGAGCGCCTCGGACGTGGCCCTTGCCGCGCGCGGATTCGGATGGCCGGAGGGCTTGGCTTCGCTGTGCGGCCGGCCTCCTTCAGACGCGCTGGTGGATGCGCTGCGCTTGTCCAGCGCGCGTGACGCTTTGCCGTCAGCGAAGTCGATAAGCACAGATCGCGCTCATCCGCTCCGCGCTCATCTCCACCACAACCACCCGGGCTCGGCGAGCGCCGCTCAGCGCATCGCCGCCAGCGCCTGCGCGATGGCGGCGGCGTCTTCGGCGGCGATCGAGTACATGCGTACGCCGCCGCCCACCGGCGGATGGTGGCGCTGGGCGTCGCCGAAGCCGAGGATCTGGCGCTCGAGATACGCCGCCTGCTGGCCGGCCAGACGCGGAATGCTGCCACCGCCGGCGAAGTCGGCGCCATGGCAGCTGCTGCAGTCGAGCGCATCGATGCGCTCGCGGCCGACGCGGGTGTCCAGGCCTTCGACCGGGCCGGCAGGTCGCCAGGGGCGAGCGGACAGTTCGGTGACCAGCGCGTCGATCTGCGACTCCTGCAGGCCCGCGCTCAGCGCGTTCATGGGAAAGCCCTCGCGGTGCTTGTGCTGGAAGCGCTGCAGCTGCGCGCGCAGGTAGTCGGCGTGCTGGCCCTCGATGACCGGAACGGCGCCGCGGTCCTGGGCGGGACGGTGGCAGTCCAGACACAGGGCATCCACTCCCTCGCTGGCCTGCGATGCAGGCGAAAGCAGCAGGGCAGCGAGCAGGGCCACGGAGGGGGACGCTGGAGGTTTCATCGCTTACCTCGTCGAGAAAGTGAAGCCGCAGGCATCATGGTCGCTTGCGTCGTCGGCGCCAAGCCCGCTTTGGCATGCGCTTTGCTGGTAGACCTCTTCAGCGGGCTGGCACTGCGTTGACCCGATCCACGGATGAAGCGCTCGCGCTCCGCGGCCTGCGGCACCGAGGGGCGCGGGATCCGATCACGGTGCCGCCGCGATGAAGCCGCTGCGTGATGGCAGGGATCGCTTGGCTTCATTCGCTGCGCCGCAGAATGCGGCCCAGCGCGGACGCAGTCGGTGGGTCCGGCTTCGCGCCTGTCGCCCTCGCGGCAGCCTTCGTGCCCCCGGTCCGGGTGGGCCCTGCAGACACCACACTTCTGAACGAGTCGCCTTTGCCAGTGCCAGGATTCATCGACAGCCCACGCAGAACCTGGATGCTCGCTGCGCTGCTGTGCTGCGCGTCGATGGCACGGGTGGATGCGACGTCGACGCCTTTTCTCGACCTCGAACGCTATGGCCCCGGATCCGGCCTGTCGCAGTCGTCGGCGGTCGACATGGTGGAGGACGATCTGGGCTTCCTTTGGGTCGCCACCCAGGACGGGCTCAATCGCTTCGACGGGCATCGCTTCGAGGTGCTGCGTTTCCAGCCGGCGGGTGGAGAGGCGACGCAGCCCGCGGGCATGCCGATCGAACTGGCCAGCGGCAGCATCGACGCACTCGGCTTCGATCGCGAGGGCTGGCTTTGGCTGGGCCTGAACGATGCCGGCCTGCAGCGGCTGAACCAGCGCGACGGCCGCAGCGAGTGGCTGCCGCCTGAAGCGCTTGGCAGCGGCCAGGTGCAGCTGCTCGCCTTGCATCCCGAGGGCGGCGTGTGGGCGGGCTCACCGGATGGCGTTCGCCGGGTCGATGCACGCCTGGAACCGGGGCCGCCGCTGCCCAACACGCGCGAGGGCGTTGCGCTGCGGGTGCAGCCGGACGGCGATGTCTGGTGGCTGGGCTCGGACTGTCGACTGCTTGAGATCTCGGCTGACGGAAGTACCCGCAAGCTGTGGCAGGCCGATCGCGATCGCGAGTGCAGCAGCCTGGGGCAGGCGCGCGGGCAGAGCTGGATCGGCAGTCGTTCGGGGCGGCTCTACACGCTCGATGGGCTGGGCCAGCAGCTGCGTCAGATCGGTCTGCCAGCGCGGCCCGACGGCCAGCCCCAGCGGATCACCCGCGTGCTCGCCCGGCGCGACGGCGAGGTGCTGCTCGGCATGGCGGACGGGCAGCTGTGGCTGCACGAACCGTTGGGGTCCCCCTCACTGCTGCGGCTGACCGTGGAGCCCGCGCCGCAGAGCGAGATCACCGCGCTGTTCGAGGACAGCACGGGCGTGCTGTGGGTGGGCAGCTACACCAGCGGCCTGTTCAGGGCGCGCAGCCTGTCGCCGCTGCTGCGCCGCGAGCTGGCGCCCGACCCGGTCGAACTGGGCTTCGCCAATCGCAGCGTGCGGGCCATACGCAGTGTGGGTGACGCGCTGCTGGTCGGCCTCGACTCGGGCCTGTTGATCCAGCCCCGGGAAGGACTCGGGCGCAGCCTGCCCGAGCTCAGCGGTCTGTCGGTGCGCGCCATCGAGCCCGAACCGGAAGGGGGCGCCTGGCTGGGGACGGATGCCGGCCTGTGGCGGATGGATGCGCAGAAGCGGGTTCGCCTGATCGCCGGCACCGAGCGCCGCCGCGTCACCGCACTGCTGCGCGAAAGCGGTCGCCTGCTGGTGGCCACCCGCTCGGGGCTGCTCGACCTGAGCCTGCCGGACGAATCCTTCGCGGCCGTACCGCTGGCGCTGCGCAGCAGCTTCCTGACCAGCCTGGCTCGCGATCGCGATGGTCAGCTCTGGGCCGGCAGCAACGAGGACGGCGTGTGGCTCTGGAATGAATCCGAGCCGCCGCGCGCGCTGGGTCTGCAGGACGGACTTGCCCACCCTTCGGTGTGGTCGCTCCTGGCGGAGGACGATGGCGTCTGGGTCGGCACCTTTGCCGGCGGCCTGCATCGCTTCGACCACGAGGGTCGGCTCCAGCGTCTGTATGCCGAGCGCGACGGGCTGTCCAGCAACGTGATTTACCGGATCCAGCGCGACGCACTCGAACGGGTCTGGATCAGCACCAATGACGGTCTCAACGTGATTGATGGCAACAGCGGCGCGATCCGCGTACTGCGCCGCCAGGACGGCTTGCGCAACCATGAGTTCAACAACGGTGCCAGCTACAGCGACGCGCAGGGGCGGCTGTGGTTCGGCGGCCCCGAAGGCCTGGATGTCATCGAACCCTGGCGCGAGGAGCCCGAACCTCCGCGCGCGCGCGTCGCAATTGCCGGGTTGCGCCTGCCGACCGCAGTCGGTCGCGAGGCGCAGCGCGAGCGCACCGGCGGTCTGGAAATCGCCTACGCGCGCGAACTGCAGCTCGGCTATCGCGACAGCACGATCGGACTCGTGCTGAGCGCGCTCGACAGCGCTGCCCCCGCATCGGCGCGTCTGCGCTACCGGCTGATCGGGCTGGAATCGGAGTGGACGGCCCTGCCGCAGGGACGCGCCGAGATCAACTACGCGTTTCTGCCGCCCGGCAGCTATCGCCTGGAGCTGCAGGCGGCCGGCCGCGACGGCCGCTTCGGCAGCACGCGTGCGCTCGAGATCGTGATGGCACCGCCGCCCTGGGCGGCGCCGTCGGCATGGCTCGGCTACGCCCTGTTCGGCGTGCTCGGCATCGTTCTGGTGACGCTGGAACTGCGGGCGCGCATGCGGCGCGAGCGAGAGCTGGTGGCGCGATTGAACCGCGAGGTCGAAGCCCGCACCGCCGAGCTCGAACAGGCGAACAGCCTGCTGACCCGCAGCAATCTGCAGCTGGAACAGGCCAACCGGACCGATCCTCTGACCCAGGTCGCCAATCGACGCGACCTGCAGCAGTGGCTGGATGAACTTGCGCCGCGGGTCCAGCGCGAGGTCGCCAGCCGGCCGCGCGGACACCACGGTCTCGCCGTCTTCATGATCGATATCGATGACTTCAAGCGCATCAACGACAGCCTTGGACACCAGACCGGCGACGAGGTGCTGGTGGAGTTCGCGCAGCGCTTGCGTCACTACTGCAGAGGCGAGGATCGCCTGGTGCGCTGGGGCGGCGAGGAGTTCCTGCTGGTGGTGCGCGAACTGCCGCGCGACGAGGCTCGCGCGCTGGCCGAGCGGATCCGCTCGGCGATCGCGCGCGAGCCGCTGGAGCTTCGCTCGGGACGCAGTCTGTCGCTGAGCTGCTCGATCGGCTTCGCGCCCTGGCCGCTGGCCGCGCACTGGCCGGCGCTTGGCGAGTGGGAGCAGAGCGTGAACCTCGCTGACCAGGCGCTCTACGAGGCCAAGCGGCGCGGCAAGAACGGCTGGGTCGGCCTGCACACTGCCGCCGGCATCGAACGCAACACCCTGCTCAGCCTGCTCGCCGCCGCCCAGGTCGACGAATGGCCGCAGCAGCATGTCACGGTGCTGCGCTCCGAGTCTGGGGCGTCCTGAGCGGCAGCAGGTGACGATGCACTGCATGCGCGTTGGTGAAGCCTCCGAGCCCGGCGAGGGTTCGGGCAAGTGCGTGGACGGCGGCGAGGGTTCAGGCCGCGACCTTGGACCTCGCTGCGCTTCGCCCAACCTACGAAGGCCCGTCGATTGAGCCCAGCGCTGCGAGGCCGCTTCGCAGCTTGGGCGGCGCCGCAGTGACGCCGAATGTCGCGGCAGGTCCGGGTGCCTCGGTGATCACGACGCACGCGCGTGGATTCGCCACACCAAACGGCAGGCGCCATCGCAGCCGGCCATAATCCGCCGATGACCGCCTGCCCGCCCGTGCCGCACTTGATTCCAGGCCTGACCGAACCGTCGGCGCGGCGACACTGTCCGCACAGCGGAGGCAAGTTGCATGCGCTTGCCGCCGGGCTCCCCCCTCCCGCTCCGGCAGATGCGCGCGCCGCTGTGCTCCCTTTTGCCCTCGCGGGAAAGGCGTCCGCCGCTGTGCTCCCCTCTCCCCCTGTGGGAGAGGGGTCGGGGGAGAGGGGTCGATCCCGCCTGACGCTTGAACGCACACCGACGGCGCCCTGCAGCAGGCTCACCCGTAGCGAAGCATTCGCCCATCCACGATGACTGCGCCTGCACCGCCGCCCCCACACCCGAAACCCGTGCAGCGACGCTGGCCTCACCGCTGGCGCCACGCTGGCATCGCCCTGGTCGCGCTGCTGCTGGCCGCGCTGATGCTGGATCGCCTGTTTCCGCCGCCACTGCCAAACCTCGACGCCGACGGCGCCACGGTGGTCACCGCGCGCGACGGCCGGCCGCTGCGGGCGTTTCCCGATCGCGAAGGCGTCTGGCGGCTGCCGGTGGGGCTGGATGAAGTGTCGCCGCTTTACGTCGAGGCCCTGCTGACCTACGAGGACCGCTGGTTCTGGCAGCACCCCGGGGTCAACCCGGTCGCCGCGCTGCGCGCACTGGCGCAGGGCATTCGTCACGGTCGGGTGGTGTCCGGGGCATCCACCCTGAGCATGCAGGTCGCGCGTCTGCTGGAGCCGCAGTCTCCGGGCCTCGGCGGCAAGCTCAGGCAGAGCCTGCGCGCGCTGCAGCTGGAGTGGCGGCTGGACAAGCGCGAGATTCTTGAGCTGTACCTGAACTACGCGCCTTTCGGCGGTCCGATCGAAGGTGTGCAGGCCGCGAGTTGGGCCTATCTCGGCAAGCCGGCAGCGCAGCTCTCGCAGGCCGAGGCCGCGCTGCTGGCGGTGCTGCCGCAAGCGCCCAGCCGGCTGCGTCCGGATCGTCACCCCGAGCGAGCGCGCGCGGCCCGCGACAAGGTGCTGCAGCGGCTGGCCGATTTCGAGGTCTGGTCGCATGCGGCTGTCGAGGACGCGCGCGCCGAGAACGTGGTGGCGCGCAGCCTGGCCATTCCACAGTCGGCCGCGCTGCTGGCTGAGCGCCTGCGCCGCGCGCATCCGCAGCTGCGCAGCATCGGCAGCAGCATCGATCACGATCTGCAGCTGCGGCTGGAAGCGCGGCTCGCGGCCTGGGTCGATCGCCTGCCGCCGCGAACGTCCGCGGCCGTGCTGGTGCTCGACAACCGCAGCGCCGAGGTGCGCGCCTATCTCGGCAGC
>JBIJCA010000325.1:0-4556 GCA_044344935.1 Aquimonas sp.
GACGCCCGCTACGGCCACCTCGACATGGTGCAGGCCTGGCGCTCGCCGGGCAGCACGCTGAAGCCCTTCGTCTATGGCCTGGCGATCGATGCCGGCAGCGTGCACTCGGCCAGCCTGCTGGTGGATGCACCGCAGGACTTCGAAGGCTATCGACCGGACAACTTCGACCAGCGCTTCCGCGGGCCCGTGAGCCTGACCGATGCGCTGCAGCAGTCGCTCAACGTGCCGGCAGTGGCCGTGCTGCAGCAGCTTGGAGCGGCGCGCTTTGCCGCCCGGCTGGAGCACGCCGGCCTGCGCCTGCGCCTGCCCAGCGGCGACCGCCCGAACCTGAGCATGGTGCTCGGTGGCACCGAAGTACGCCTGCAGGATCTGGTCGCCGCCTTTGCCGCCCTGCATCGTCAGGGCGAGGCCCCGCAGCTGCGATTCCGGCCGGAGGATCCGCCGCAGGAGCGGCGACTGCTGTCGGCAGGCGCGGCCTGGATCATCGCCGAAGTCCTGCGCACCACACCCGACAGCCATGAAGCGGCTTTCGCGCGCGCGTCAGGCAGCCAGCTGGCGTACAAGACGGGCACCAGCTATGGATTCCGCGACAGCTGGGCGGTGGGCGGCAGCGCCGGTGTCACCATCGGCGTCTGGGTCGGCCGCCCGGATGGCACGCCTTCGCCTGGACAGTTCGGTGCCATCACCGCCCTGCCCCTGCTGCAGGCCGTGCACGCGAGCGTGCCAGCCGAGTATCACCAGCCGCCGCAGCCGCACCCGGCAAGCGTCTCGCAGCTGCCGATCTGCTGGCCGCTGGGCGCCCGTGCGGACGTTACCGAGGCGCGGCACTGTCACCGTCGCATGGATGCCTGGCTGCTCGACGGTGCTGCGCCGCTGACGCTGGCGCCGGCCGGCGAAGCCCAGCCACCTTCGATCCAGCGCTATTGGGTCGAACGCGGCCAGCAGCGCGCGGGCGCCTGTCGCCGCGGCAACGAGATCGAGCAGACACGCGCACTTTGGCCGCGCCTGTCTGCGCCCTGGCTGGGCGGCGACGAACGCGCACGCGGGCTGCCGCCGCCGCTGGCCAGCGAATGCAAGGGCGCGCGCGGAGCGCTGGCTGACCTGCAGATCACCGGCGCACGCGAGGGCAGTCGCATCCGAGCACCCGGTGGACGTCGCAGCGCGCCGACCCTGGACCTCGTCGCCGCCGGCGCCAGCGGCGACGTGCGCTGGCTGGTGAACGGCGGACTGCTGGCAACGCTACCGGCGCAGCGCAGTTTCAGGCACGCCTTTGATGAGCCCGGCGAGCAGGACATCGTCGCGATCGACGCCAGCGCGCGCTATGCGCGGCTGCGCATCGAGGTGCTGGCAGCGCAGCCGCAGCGCTGAGTGGTGCAGTTGCCGCGCGTGGCTGGACGCACTCGCATCGGCCGCGAAGGGCCGACGCATTCGCTTCGCCAAAGCGTCATCCCGCCGTCATGCGTGCGCCCTAGGCTGCGGCGGCAGGATCCCGAGCGCGAGCCCCCGATGGCCCTGTCCCTGCCGCAGACCGCACCCTCCACCGCGCGCGCCAGCGCGGCCACGCCGACCCGCTTCAAGGACCGGCTGGATCAGCGGATCTTCAATGCGATCTACGCGCGCAGCCTCGTCTACAACGCCTGCTGGGAAGATCCGGCCGTCGACCGACAGGCGCTGGCGCTGCAGCCAGAGCATGAACTTTTGGTCATCACCAGCGCCGGCTGCAACGCGCTCGATTACGTTCTGGGCGGCGCCGGGCGGGTCTTTGCGATCGACGCCAACCCTCGCCAGAACGCCCTGCTGGAGCTGAAGCTGGCAGCGGCGCGCGCGCTTGACTACGAAGATTACTTCGCCTTCTTCGGCCAAGGCTTCCACGCCCGTGCCGGCGAACTCTACGTCGCACGCCTGCGCCCGCAGCTCGGCGAGTTCACGCGCGAATGGTGGGACAAGCACTGGCGCTGGTTCGCCAGCCCGCGCGGCAGCTTCTACTTCCACGGACTGTCGGGGCTCGCCGCGCGTGGCTTCGGCACGTTCCTGAAACTGCAGCCTCGCCTCAAGGAGCACTTCGAAACGCTGTTCGCCTGCGAAACGATCGAGGCCCAGCGCCAGGTCTACGACACCGAAATCGCACCGCGTCTGTGGAGCCGCCCCTTCAACTGGCTGCTGTCGCGGCAGTTCGTGATGAACCTGCTGGGGGTGCCCTACCCGCAGCGCAAGCTCGTCGAAGCCCAGCACCCCGACCGCATCGCCGGCTTCATCCGCGCCAGCCTGGAGTACGTGATCCGCGAGCTGCCGCTGCGCGACAACTACTTCTGGCAGGTTTATTTCCATGGCCACTATTCGCAGGCGAGCTGCCCCGAATATCTGAAGCCCGAGGGCCATGCCGCGCTGCGCGGCGGTCGTGCCGAAGCGCTGGAGCTGCACACCTGCACGGTGACCGAGTTCCTCAAGCGCCACGATCGCCCGATCGACCGTTTCGTGCTGCTCGACCACATGGACTGGATGAGCAGCTACTACCCCGACGCCCTGGTCGAGGAGTGGGACTGCATTCTCGAGCGCGCCGCGCCGGACGCACGCATCCTGCTGCGCAGCGCGCAAGCGCGGCCCGATTATCTGGACCGCATCAAGGTCGGCCACAAGGGCCAGCCGCTGCGCGAGGCACTGGTGTTCCAGGACGCTCTGGCCGACCGTCTGCAGGCACAGGATCGCGTGCACACCTACGCCGGTTTCGTGATCGCCGACTGGCCGGCGGGGTCCAGCCAGCGTGCGTTCTCCGAGGTCGACAGTGCGACGCACGCGCCCACCGCGAGCGGGCGGACGCTGCCAGCGGACACGGCGGGGCCTTCAACCGCACCGGAGAGCCCGCATGCCGGCGCTTGAGAGCCTGCGCGGTGACTTCGCGGTGCTGCGCCAGTTCCTGCGCGGCATGCCGCGCGACGGCGAGCATGCCGAACGCCTCGCGGGTTTCTATGGCGAGCAGGCCGAACACTACGACCGCTTCCGCGAGCGGCTGCTTCCGGGTCGGGCCGAGCTGATCGCCTCGCTGGAACTGCCGATCGGCGCGCGCATCGTCGAACTCGGCGGCGGCACCGGCCGCAACCTCGAGTACTTCCCCGTCGAACGGCGCGGCGATCTTCACTTCGAGCTGGTCGACCTGTGTGAGCCCCTGCTGGAAATCGCGCGCCGCCGCACACGGGGCTGGCCGAACGTGGTGATCAGCTGCGCCGACGCCACCCGTCATCGTCCGCAGGCGCCAGCGGATCTGGTGCTGCTGTCGTACGCGCTGACGATGATTCCCGACTGGCGTGGCGCACTCGACAACGCGCTGGCCATGCTCAAGCCGGGCGGGCAGGTCGCGGTGGTCGACTTCCACGTCTCCGCCGCCATAGCCGGCGAGGGTCGCGCCCAGCACGGCTGGCCCAGCCGCACCTTCTGGCGGCGCTGGTTCGCCCACGACGGCGTGCACCTCGACCCGGCCCATCTCGACGCCCTGTGCCGCCACATGCCGCAGCATCGGCTGATCGAATCGCGGGCGCGCCTGCCCTACCTGCCGGGCCTGCGGGTGCCCTACTACCGCTTCGTCGGGACTGCCTGAGGCCTGCCAGCACATCGGCTTGACACCGGGGACATGGCGTAACGGCGGCCCGCGCCGAGGGGTCAAGTCCGCATTCGTCCGACTCGCCATGCGCTCGCCGCGGGTTTAGGCTTGCCAGCTATTTTTCTGGCAGGCGTTGACCGAATGCACCAGCGCGCACGTTTCCCCCTCCGGTTCGCCGCCCTGTCGATGGCCTTGCTCGCCGCGCTGGCCGGCTGCGCGGTCCGGCCGGTCGCAGAGTCGACCACTGGCCAGGAGCTGGAGCTGCGGATCCTGCACATCAACGACCACCATTCGCGTCTGGCGCCCGATGCGGGCAACGCGCTGGTGCTCGACGGCGAAGAGGTCGCGATCAGCTTCGGCGGCTTCCCCGCCGTCGCGCAGGCGATCGACGACCTCGCCGGGGGGCATCCCAGTGTGCTGAAGCTGCATGCCGGGGACGCGATCACCGGCGATCTCTACTTCACCCTGTTCCAGGGCGAGGCCGACGCGGATCTGATGAACACCGTCTGCTTTGACGCGTTCGTGGTCGGCAACCACGAATTCGACACCGGTGATCTGGGTCTGGCGCGCTTCATCGACTTTCTGCGCAAGGACCGCCGCCGCTGCGACACGCCGGTGCTCGGTGCCAACGTGCGGCCCACCGTTGGCGTGTCACCGCTGGCGCCCAAGGCGGCAGACGACTACTTGCGCCCGCACGTGGTGCTGGAACGCGGCGGCGAGCGTATCGGCATCGTCGGCATCGATATCGCCGGCAAGACCAAGAGCTCGTCGAGCCCGGACGCAGGCACGCAGTTCGAGGACGAGTTCACCACCGCGCAGGCGCAGATCGATCTGCTGCAGGCGCAGGGCATTCGCCACATCGTGCTGCTCACGCACGTCGGCTACCGCAACGATCAGCGCCTGGCGCAGTCGCTGCGCGGAGTCGATGTGATCGTCGGCGCCGACTCGCACACCCTGCTGG
>JBIJCA010000403.1:0-3274 GCA_044344935.1 Aquimonas sp.
GCGAAGGCTATCAGGAGCTGGGCCTGACCCCGGCCGGCGAGTATCCAACCCGCCTGAGCAACGCGGACGGCGATCCAGTCTGCGTCGTGCAGGCCTGGCAGTACACCTGGGTCGTGGGCCAGCTGGACCTGCGCTTCGACCCCGAAGGCCGGGTCACCGCTTGCGAAGGCCGTCCGCAGCTGCTGGTGGGTGAGGACCTGCGCCGCGCCGATGCCGTCATCGAAGGCGCGGAGCGCGAAGCCCTGCTGGCACGCCTGCGCGCGCATCCGCTGGTGCGGATCGCGCAGCCGCAGCCGGCCGCGTCCGTAGTGCTGAAGGTCTACCAGGACCAGATCGAGAGCTTCAGCACCGAAGTGGTGGGCCAGGTGCCCGAGCGGCTCTGCCTGCGGCGTGCACCGGGGCCGTATGACCGCAGCCGCGACGGTGCGCCGGGGTGCGCCGAGGCCACCGACGTCTACGGCGGCCACGTCCAGCAGGTGGTGGCCCGGGCCTTTCTGTCGCAAGGCCAGCGTTTCGGCGGCGCGGACATCGCCATCCAGAACGGCGGGGGCGTGCGTAACGGCATCGCCGAAGGCGCCTTCAGCATCGGCAACGCCTACCTCGCCCTGCCCTTCAAGAACATGCTCGATCGCCTGCTGATGTCCGGCGACGAAGTGCACTCGGTGCTTGAAGACGCCTACGACTTCTTTCTCTCCAATATCGGCAGCAACAGCGGCGCGTGGCCGTATGCGGCTGGACTGCGCTGGAAGGTCGATCTCAGCCGCAGCCGCGCGCAGGGGCGCGTCAGCGACATCGAAGTGCAGATCGATGGCGAATGGCGCCCGATCGAGCGCGAACGGACCTACCGGGTGATCACCAACGACTACATCGCCACCGGTCGCGATGGTTTCGAGACCTTCGGCCGGATCGGCGCTGATCGACGCGAGCCGACGTACCTGCACTACGCGCAGGCGCTGGCCGACTACGCCAAGAGCGGCGGCGACCTGTCGCGACCAAAGCCGGGCGAGATGAGCACGCAGTCGGTGGTGTTTCCTCCGCAGCACCTGCGCGATATGCCCGCGGGCGCGCGTTAGGGTTTGGCCCCTCGGTGCGCCACAGGCGCGCCGGCCGCAAGCCATACGGTGGGTCTAGACCCACCGGCCGCAAGCCATAGGGTGGGTCTTGACCCACCGGCCGCAAGCCACAGGGCGGGTCTTGACCCACCGGCGGCAAGTCATAGGGTGGGTCTTGACCCACCGGCACTGCATCCTGGCCTCAGGTCCGATGGAGCTCCCTCCCCCAAGTCGTCAGCGCATGCGGGCGCGAGGCATCGGGCGAACCCCGGGGCGCTGCCCACACTGGCACCGTTGCGGTGGGTCAAGACCCACCCTATGACTGCGGGGGCGATGCCCGCACCGGCAGCGTTGCGGTGGGTCAAGACCCACCCTATGGCTGCGGGGGCACTGCACGCATCGGTCACGTTGCAATGTCCCCGCAGCGCCCGCGCTGCGCGCCTCACTCGCTGACCGGCAGCTCCACCAGCGCGATCGCGCCATCGTCCGGATCGGGGCGGATGCTGAAGCCGAGCTGCCGGCACATGTCGAGCATGCTGGTGTTGTCGCGCAGCACCTGACCTGAGATCTGCTTGAGGCCCATCCGCCGGGCGACCTCGATCAGGCGCTGCATCAGCGCCCAGCCCAGACCCAGGCCCTTGAGATCCGAGCGCAGCAGGATGGCGTACTCGCCGCCCTCAAGTTCCGGATCGGCGTGCACCTGGGCCACGCCCAGCACTTCGTCGCCGGCATCCACCGCCAGCAGAACGATGACCCGCGCGTAGTCGATCTGGGTGAGTCGGGCGATGAACGCCCCACTGATCTGCTTGATCGGCGAAAAGTAGCGCTGGCGCAGATCATCGGCGCTGACGCCAGCGAAGAAGCGGCGCAGGCGCTCCTCGTCTTCGGGACGCACCGGGCGCACCTTGAACACGCGCCCGCTGGCGGTGCGCAAATCGCCTTCCATTTCCTTGGGGTAGGGAACGATCGCGAAGCGCGGGTTGCCGAACGGCACGCGCGGGCACGAGGCGGGATCGAAGTCGTCGATCAGGACGCGGGCATCCAGCGCGATCGCGCCGTTTTCGTCCACCAGCAGCGGATTGATGTCCAGCTCGCGCACCTCAGGCAGGTCGGCGGCGAGATGCGAAAGCTTCACGAGGGTCAGAGCCACCGCGTCACGGTCGGCCGCCGGAAGATTGCGGTAGGCCGCGAGTCGGCGCGAGACCCGGGTGCGATCGATCAGCTCCTGCGCCAGGTTCAGATGCAGCGGCGGCAGGCCGAGCGCGGTGTCTTTCTCCACTTCCACCGACACGCCGCCGGCACCGAACAGGATCACCGGCCCGAACAGGGCATCGTCGGCGATGCCGGCGATCAGTTCACGTGCGTGGGCACGCTCGACCATCGGCTGCACCAGCAGCCCATCGATGCGCGCGTCGGGCTCCAGGGTGCGGACGCGTTCGATCATGGCCGCGGCCTCATGGCGGACGGCCTCGACGCTTTCGAGATTGAGCGCGACGCCGCCGACATCGGATTTGTGGGCGATATCCGGGGAGACGATCTTCAGCACCGCGCGCTGTCCGGCCTCGATCCACGGCGTGGCCGCCAGCGCTGCGGCATCCGCATCGGCCGCGATCACCATCGGCAGGTTGGGAATGCCGTAGGCCGCCAGCAGATCGTGCACGGCTGCGGCCGGCAGCCAGCGGCGCCCGCTGCCCTCGGCCTGCGCCAGCGCGCGTCGCGCGCGCTCGGCATCCGGGTGGAAATCCGCCGGCAGCGAGGGCGGCGTGGCCATGAGCTGGCGCTGCGCCTCTGCATATTCGGTGAGATGCACGAAGCCGCGCACCGCGCCGGTCAGCGTGCGATAGGTGGGAATGCCGGCCGCCTGCAGATGGTTGCGGGCCTGCTGCTCCTGCGCGAGCCAGCAGGCCAGGACCGGCTTGCCGGGGCTGTAGCTGCCTTCGCGCTCGCGCCGCGCGCGCATGTGGCGGGCCACGCCCTCGGCCACTTCGACCGGGGCCACCAGCGCCGTCGGCACGTGCACCACGAACACCGCGTCGACTTCCGGCGCGTCCATCAGGATGTCCAGCGCATCCGTGTAACGCTTGACGCCAGCGTCGCCGACGATGTCCACCGGGTTGCTGTGCGACCAGGTCGCCGGCAGCACCGCATCCAGCCGCTTGAGGGTGGCAGCTGACAGTTCAGCAGCGACACCATCGAGGTCGACCAGACGATCGATGGCGAGG
>JBIJCA010000073.1:0-17028 GCA_044344935.1 Aquimonas sp.
TGCTGACAATTGAGCGGCTGGCAGCAGAAGCGGAGTCGGGCTACACAGCACCGTGGCTACTGCCGCTTGAGGCTGGACTGATTGCGTTCCCGCGTATTGAGCTGAGCTCCGGACAGGCTCAGCAGCTTCGCCGTGGCATTCGACTTCCCGGATTCGATGGCCTCTCCAAAGGCCTTCATACGGCCTTCGCGGACGACGGGCGCGCGGTCGCGCTGGTTCAGCTTCAGGAGTCTGGCCTGCTCGCATCCATCCGCGTCTTCAAGGAGTGCGCTGACATCCTTGCGCCGTCCGTCAGGTGAGCATCCGCGGAAGTCGAGAGCGCTGACCTGGATTTCGGTCGAGGCACCGACCTGGTGGCATGCGTTCCGGGCGTACCACTTAACCTAGGCACTGAGACGCCACACCCTTCAGTCGGCGTCGCCAAGGCACAGACGCCCGCGGCTGTGCCCGCGCAGTGCGCATGCGAACGACTTGACGCGATCGGCGCGCAGCCGTAGCTGCAGTTCGACCCCATCGGCATCGAAGCGCTCATCGCGCTTCTCGGCACCGAACATGTCGAGCAACCCGTGCACCTCGCCCAGATCCGCAAAACCGCAGCGCAGGCGAACGTCCTGGGTCGGCAGCAAGGTTATTCGCGCCGCGATCCGGAGGCACTCCGCCGTGCAACCGCCGTAGGCACGGGCGAGGCCACCGGCGCCCAGCTTGATCCCGCCGTACCAGCGGGTGACCACTGCCGCGACCCCATCGAGACCCTGACCGTCGATCGCAGCCAGGATCGGTCTTCCGGCCGTGCCAGCGGGCTCGCCGTCGTCGCTTGAGCGATAAGCGGCGCCGATCCGGTAAGCCCAGCAGTTGTGGGTCGCGGCGGGGTCCGCCGATTCGCGCAGGAACGCGAGCGCGGCTTCGGGGCTCTCGACCGGCGCTGCGCGACACAGGAAGCGACTGCGCTTGATTTCCTGCGCGAGCTGAGCGCGAGCCGCAAGCGTCTGCCGGCTCACCGGCTTTCGTTCAGCAGCTGGCGCAGGTCCCTGGGAACCACGCGCTGCGGATGCGCGTGCATGAACTCGCGAACGCTGCGACGCGCCGATTCGACATCGCCGCTGTCACGTCGATCGCGGATGCGCTGCAGCCAGTCTTCCGGCGCGAGTCGGAAATCCTGTGAGACCGGCGGAAACGCGTCGCCGAGACGCAGTCGCGAGCCTGTGACCTCGATGCGGTCCAGCTGCGGCTGCGCAGGTTCGGCCCCGGCAGGGGCCGCCCGTGCTGGTGCAACTGCCGGCGACCCAGGCTGCGCGAGGGCCTCCCGCGCTGGCGCTGCGGACGGCGCCGACGGGGACGGCAAGGGCGCAGACACTGCGCGCTGCGTGTCCGGGAAAGGGGAGGTATTCGGAGCCGGAGTCTCGCGGCGACGCGAGCTCTCGCTGCTTTGCGGAGGGGAGGGTGCAGCAACCGGTGCGATGGCGGCTGGCGGCGGAGACGTGGCATCGCTGGCGCTGCGCGGAATGATGAGAATCTCAAGCTCGTCGGCGGCCGTGCTGAGGGCAGGTCGCGACTCGCTGGGGGACTGGCTGGCTGGCCTGTCAGTCCCATCGCCGGACCCACCCAGCTGCCAGCCGATTCCGGCCGCCATCACCGCTCCTGCGACGGAGCCCATCCACCACGGCCAGAGCGGCCTGCGTGATTCACGACGCGGTTTGCTTGTCCTCTCCGGCATCGGCGGGGTGCGCGTCAAGGCACTCCGTGCCATCGCGAGGATGCGCGCGTCGAGCTCGGAAGACGGGGCCGACGCCGGCAGATCCTGCAGGGCGTCGGCAATCATCATCTCTTCGGCGTCCAGCGGCGCGCGTCGGGGGTCGGTGGGAAGCTGCGACCCTGAGGGCGGTTCGAGCGGTGGAGTGTTCATCGGCGCAGCCGGTCCTTCAGTTTGTCCAGCGCGTAGCGCAGCCGGGACTTGACGGTCTCCCGACCGGCGCCGGTGATGGCGCCGATTTCTTCGAGGCTCAATTCCTGCTCCAGTCGCAATTGCAAGGCGATGCGCTGCTCATCGGGCAGTTCGGCAAGGGCCTGCTGCAGCCGCCGCGCCCTCTCAAAGGCGTCAAGCGTGTCTTCGGGTGACAACGCAGTGGCGGGCGCGGTGGGGTTTTCCAGAGCTGTCGGATCGTCGGGGATGGTTTCGACGCTTGTCTCAGGTCGGCGACGACGGTATTGGTCAATCAGCAGGTTATTGGCGATCTGGTAAAGCCACGTGGCGAAGCGCGCTTCCGGCTGGTATCGATCGCGCGCGGCGATGACCCGGCTCCAGACTTCCTGGAAGCATTCCTCCGCGGTCTCGCGTCGGCCCAGGCCGCGCTGCAGGAAGCGCATCAGTCCGCCCTTGTGGCGCCGATAGAGCGTTTCGAATGCCGCCATGTCGCCTTCGGCGAAACGCTGCATCAGCTCGGCGTCCGGCGGTGAGTCCTGGGCCACTTCGGATGGCTCTGCACGGAGGCCGGTGGAGTCGAGGAATCGCATCCGGCCCGTCACTCGCAGCGCAGTTTCAGCTCGCCGTCGGCGAGGCGGGCGCGCAGGGTCTGTCCCGGTCGAACTTCCAGGGCACGTGACACCACCACACCGCTGTCGGCGTCAAGCAGGATGCTGTAGCCCCGCCCCAGAGTGGCCAGCGGGCTGACAGCGGACAGCGTGCGCCCCAGCAGGCCAGAGCGCAGGCGCTGGCGCTGCAGTCCCTGGCCGATCGCTCCGTGCAGCCGTCGCAGCAGCTGCGCGGCGCGGTCACGATCGCGGCCGAGGCGTGAGACGGGTGATTCACGCTGCAGTCGGAGCTTGAGTCTCAGCAGTGCTTGCAGGCGTTCGGCGGCTGTCCGCTGCTGCACGCGCTGCAGACTTGATTCGGCCTGGCGCAGACGCGCCCGCACGCGCTGCAACCTCAGCGCAGGTGCCTGCGCGCGCAGGCGCATTTCCAGCTGGTCGAGGCGTTGACCGAGACGGCGCTGCAGCTGCCCCGTCTGCAGCCAGAGGCGTCGCCTCAGCAAGTCCAGCCGGGTCGCGAGTTCGGCACGGTCTGGCACCAGCAGTTCGGCCGCGGCAGAAGGCGTGGGAGCGCGCAGGTCGGCGACGAAATCGCTGATGCTGAAATCGATCTCGTGACCCACCGCCGACACCAGGGGCGTGCGCAAACGCGCGATGCAGCGTGCAAGACCTTCGTCATTGAAGGCGAACAGGTCCTCCAGGGAGCCGCCGCCGCGGGTCAGCAGCAAGGCGTCATAGCGCCCGCTGGCGTCGGCGCGTTCAAGCATGGCGCGGATCTGAGCGGCCGCCTCCTTGCCCTGTACCAGCACCGGCAGAATGTCCACCTCGATCAGCGGGAAGCGCCGCGCCAGCACGCTCACCACGTCGCGCACGGCCGCGCCGCTCGGAGATGTCACCACGCCGAGACGGCGAGGCGGAAACGGCAGCTTCCGCTTCATTTCCTCGGCAAACAGACCTTCGGCTTCCAGTCGGCCGCGCAGGGCTTCGAAAGCACGGCGCAGAGCGCCTTCGCCGGCAGGCTCCATATGGTCGGTGATCAGCTGATAGTCGCCGCGGGGCTCGTACAGGGACAGGCGACCGCGGACGCGTACCTGCTGGCCATCGGCGGGGGTGAAGCCCAGCCGCAGCTGGCGCTGACGGAACAGGGCACAACGCACCTGCGCGCGCGCATCCTTGAGAGTGAAGTACACATGGCCCGACGCCGGACGGGAGACTCCCGACAATTCACCCTCCACCCAAACCAGAGGGAATGCGCCCTCCAGCAGATCGCGGGCCAGCGCGTTGAGGCTGCTGGGGGTCAGGCTGGCAGGCGTGACTGGTGTCAGTGGCGGAGCGGTCGACAAGAAGGGCTCACGGGGCAGGAAAGGGCGGCGGCAGCCACCCGGGATCGGCATGCTACCTGCTGCCGCGACGCGAGGGCATTCCGGCAGTTTGGCCCGTGTCGATGATCCGGCGCGTTCCCTTCTTCGCGAGCGGGCCTCGACTTTGCATGCGATTGCCGTCACAGCGGCGGGAAGCCGCTAGACTTCGGACTCGCGCGGGCGGACCCGGCTCCCGGCCCCCCTGCCATCGGCAACACAGGACCAGCACAGGCATGACAGAGCCCTTTCAGCAGTTGGGTGAGCAGTTGCCGGAGCGCAGCCAGAGCGCGGTCGGGACGTTTCCCTCCGACACGAAGGCGGTGGCGCGTTGGGTCGAGGAGCTGCCCCGCGCCAATCCTCAGGTCACCTTGGCGCGACTCGCCGACGCATTCGGCCAGCTCCGTCAGCGTGTTCTTCAGGGCAACCAGCGCGCCGTGATTCTCGATCTGCTGCGTCCGCCTGTGCTGGAAGCGCTTCAGTTTCTGGACCGCAAGCTGCAGACGAGCTCCTTCCCACTTTCGCCGCAGGCCTCACAGGCCGCCGAAGGCAGCCTTAACCTACATCGCGAGCTCGCGCAGGGCTATCGCGCAGCGGCCTTCGAGGCGCTGGCGCCAAGTGGTTCAATGTCCTTTCTGCGCCGAGGCTCGATTTCCCCGATCCTGTTTCGCAGCGCGCTGCATTCCACGCGACTGTTGTCATTGTGCTATTTCCTGTATCGAATGCCGTTGCCTGGCAGCTGGTTTGGTCTGCACTCGGTCTATCGGTTCTCGCGTGCCGCTGGAATCGCTGCCAAGAACGTGGCAGAGCCCTCAGAGGGCGGCGCCCGGAGCATCGAACAGATCTATTTGCAGGCGCTGTTGTTGGCCTTGTCGAACCCCTTTCGCTTCAGCCAGCGCGAACAACAGGATCTCTGGCCGATCAGCCGGGATCTGGTGGGTGAACTCGACGTCCGTGAAGCGAACGGTACGGAAGCCGATTTCGCTATTCCGGTGGCCACCGACCGTGGCCCGGGCTACATCCCCGAGGAGCGCGAGGGCGAATCCGAGCAGGTGTTCTGGCTCGACCTGGGGCCGCTGCGCGCCCAGCTCGAGTCGCCTCTTCAGGGTGCCGGCGTGGAGCAGGTGCAGATCAAGCTGAAGCGTCAGCGTCGAACCCTGATCGCTTCCGCCGACCTGCTTCGCAGGCTGCGCGCGGGCTGGGGCACGGCGGCCGCGCGTCGTGCGCGTCGCCTTGGCGCGACCCATGCGCTTGATGTCGTGATCGGGCTCTCGGGTCTGCACTACTTTTTGTGCGGTGAGCAGGACTTCGACAGTTTCATGCACGAAGTGACCGGTCACCGCGTCGGCGCAGCGCCTCACGCCAGCTGGGCGCATGCCACACAGGAGTCGGTGAAGGCGGGGCGTGTCCGTGCCCAGGTGCTTGATCAGAGCCTCGGCGGCTATCGCCTGCTGTGGGCGCGAGAAGCCGGTATCCGGATCCGCGTAGGCGAGGTGTTGGGCCTCACCATCGCCCACGAAGAGGACGATCCCCTTTGGATGGTGGGTATCGTGCGCTGGATGCGCTATCACGGCGACGGATCAGTGGACGCGGGCGTGGAACTGCTGGCCCGCCGCGCGCATGCGGTGGGTCTGCGTACACTTGACCTCCTTGGAACGCCCAAGCCGCCGCAGCGCGGTATCGCCCTTCAATGGCTGCGCGATCAGGGAAGTGATGCTCAGTATCTGTTGGCCCCCTCCCTGATCGACTCGCAGGCCGGGCGGGTAGAAGTGGCCGGCCTGCCAGAGGATCCTGATGGGCTGGAATCCACGCCGGGAACCGAGGCGGTATCCTTTGTCGGCCTGCTCGCTGTTGAACAGGTTGGCGACTACGTCCTGCTTCGGGCGGAGCGCAGTCGAGCCATCGACAACCCGGTGATCTGAATGTCGGAACTGCAGTTGATCGAGCGTCGGCAGACGCTCAGAGCCCGCGTGGGCGGCGTTGAACTGGGCGGCGGTGCGCCCGTGGTCGTGCAGTCGATGACCAATACCGACACTGCGGATGTCGCTGCCACCGCGAAGCAGGTGGGCGAGCTCTGGCGTGCGGGATCCGAGCTCGTCAGGATCACCGTCAACACCCCCGAGGCCGCTGCCGCGGTACCACGCATCCGCGATCGACTGGCGATGATGGGCATCGAGGTGCCGCTCATCGGCGACTTCCACTACAACGGCCATCGCCTGCTGGCGGATGAGCCAGCCTGCGCGGAAGCCCTCGCCAAGTACCGCGTCAACCCCGGCAACGTCGGCTTTGGCCGCAAGCGCGATACCCAGTTCGCCCAGCTCATCGAGTTCGCGATCCGCTATCGCAAGCCGGTGCGGATCGGTGCCAACTGGGGTTCGCTCGACCAGGAGCTCGCCGCCCGTTTGATGGACGAAAACGCCGCGCGCCAAGAGCCCTGGGATGCCGCTCGCGTCCTGCGCGAAGCGCTCATCCGCTCGGCTCTCGACTCGGCCGAGCGCGCGGTGGACATCGGACTGGGGCCGGAGAGCATCATCCTGTCCTGCAAGGTGTCGGGCGTGCAGGATCTGATCGCCGTCTATCGCGATCTGTCCCGTCGCTCACAGTTTCCGCTGCATCTCGGCCTGACCGAAGCCGGCATGGGCTCGAAGGGCATCGTCGCGTCCACCGCCGCCCTGTCGATACTCATGCAGGAAGGCATCGGCGACACCATACGTGTCTCACTGACACCGGAGCCTGGCCAGTCGCGCACCACCGAAGTGGTGGTCGCCCAGGAAATGCTGCAGACGCTGGGGCTGCGTGCGTTTACGCCACTGGTGACGGCGTGTCCCGGCTGTGGCCGTACTACCAGCGAGTTCTTCCAGGAGCTGGCCAAAGAAGTGCAGGAGCATGTGCGCGGGCGAATGCCGGAATGGAAACTCAAGCATCCCGGCGTCGAGAACCTCACTCTGGCGGTGATGGGGTGCGTGGTCAACGGGCCGGGTGAGAGCAAACACGCCAACATCGGCATTTCGCTGCCCGGCACCGGCGAAGCCCCGGTGGCCCCGGTCTTCATCGACGGCGAGAAGGCGACGACGCTCAGAGGCGACAGGATCGTCGCCGAGTTCATCGGCATCATCGAGGAGTATGTGGAGCGGCGGTATCGGTGAAGCGGGGATTGGGGATTCGTCAGAGCCGGTGAGGCTCAGCCCAGCCCCAGCTCCATCAAGCCCGAGACAATGCGCGGCCGCCAGCCCGCCGGATGCGCTCTTTCGAATCCCGAATCCCCAATCCCAGCCCCTCAGGGCTCCACACACACCCGATTCCGACCCTCATCCTTCGCCCGGTAGAGCGCGGCATCCGCCGCACGCATCAAGCGTGAGCGGTCCCCGCGGTCGGGTCGCGCTTCGGCAACGCCGACGCTCACCGTGATGTGCTGGGCTTCACCGCCGGGATGGAAGACGGTGCCAGCGACCGCGCCACGGAACTGCTCGGCGAATTCGCGGGCGCCCTCGATGCCGGTTTCCGGCAGCAGAACGGCGAACTCCTCGCCGCCAATGCGCGCCGCCAGGTCCTCGCGGCGCACCTGAGTGCGCAGGATCGAAGCCATCTGCTTGAGTACACCGTCGCCGGCGATGTGCCCGTAGCGGTCGTTCACCGGCTTGAACAGGTCAACATCGATGATGCAGAGACTCAGAGGGCGACCGTGCCGCAGAGCGCGGGCGATTTCGGTATCGACGTGCTCCGCGAAGTGGCGACGGTTGTACAGATCGGTGAGTGGATCATGGGTGGCGAGCTGGTAGACCTCTTCGTGATAGCGGGCTTCCAGGCTGGCGTGGCTGATGAACTTGAGCAGGATTTCCCCGACCGTGATGTGGTCACCGTCCGTGAGTACCGCTTCGTGACAGGCTTGGTCGTTGAGTCGGGTCTGGTTGGTTGCTCCCAGGTCACGCACCCGGTAGGTCTCGCCATCGCGCCACACTTCGCAATGCCGCCGGGACACACTCGGATGCGGGATATGGAGTCGTGACTCAGGCGCTCTCCCAACCTGGACCGGCTCGACATCCACGTCGACGCGTTTGCCCAGGCCTTCACCGTGGATGACGACCAGGCAGGCCGAATGCTGTTGTGTGGGCGTGATCGGCCCCGGGCTCAGCACCGTGCGCTGGGTGGTCGGATTGTCGGAGGATGAAGCCATGCGGACTGGGCGACCAGAGCGGTAACCGCGGCAGCGTAGCACCGCTTCGGCTCGCGGAAAACTTGAGCCGGCAACGGGCTCGGAATCGCCTCTGACAGGCCCTGTGAACGTCTGCCTGGCGCGCAGGGCAGGCGCGCACGTCCCGGCAGAATCCGAGTTCGCACAAGCACGGTGAACGCCCTTTCTTGCTGCAGGGCAGCATGCTAGCCTCGGTCGGATTCACGGTTTCTTTCCACTCGCGGAGCCCCCGACCATGTCCCGTACTTTCAATTTCAGCGCCGGCCCCGCCGCGCTGCCCGAGCCCGTGCTGCGCCAGGCGCAGGAAGAACTGCTGGAGTGGGGCGGCGAGCGCGCGTCCGTCATGGAGGTCAGTCATCGTGGAGCCGCATTCGTTGCCGCGGCCGAACAAGCCGAGCGCGACCTGCGCGAACTGCTTGCGGTGCCAGCGAACTACAAGGTGCTGTTCCTGCAGGGCGGAGCTACTCAGCACTTCGCTCAGATTCCGATGAACATCGCCTCACCCGAGCGCGCGGCTGACTACATCGTCACCGGCGCTTGGGGCCAGAAGGCTGTGTCCGAGGGCAAGCCCTACGTCAGGACGCAGGTCGCAGCGAGCTCCGAAACAGACAACTTCACAAGCATCCCTGCACGCAGCGAATGGCAGCTGAGCGGCGATGCGGCCTACGTGCACTACACCCCGAACGAGACCATCCACGGCGTTGAATTCCACCAGGCGCCGGACACCGGCCAGGTGCCGCTGGTGGGCGACTTCAGTTCGACCATCCTCTCGCGACCGATCGATATCGCCCGCCACGGCATCGTCTACGCCGGCGCCCAGAAGAATATCGGGCCTTCGGGGCTGGTCGTGCTGATCGTGCGCGAAGACCTCATCCCCGCGCCGCCGACGAACATCGCCAAGGTGCTGAGCTACGCCGCCCAAGCCAAGGACGGCAGCATGCTCAACACCCCTCCGACCTTCTCCTGGTACCTCGCCGGGTTGGTCTTCAAGTGGCTGAAGGCGCAGGGCGGCCTCGCCGCCATGGGCGAGCGCAACCGCGCCAAGGCCGAACTTCTGTATTCCGCCATCGACGGCTCGAACGGGTACTACCGCAACCCGGTCGAAGTGGCCTCGCGTTCGTGGATGAACGTGCCCTTCACCCTGCACGATGAAGCCTTGGACAAGCCCTTCCTCAAGGAATCCGAGGCTGCCGGCCTGCTGGCGCTCAAGGGTCATCGCGCTGTCGGCGGCATGCGCGCATCGATCTACAACGCGATGCCGATCGAGGGCGTACAGGCCCTGGTCGACTTCATGGCCGATTTCAGCAAACGTCACGGCTGATCACTCCTTTCCCGGCCGCGCGCAGCGTGGGCCACGCTGCGCGGGTCGGAGCACTCGCTTTCCCCTCGCAGGTAGTCCCCGCCCATGTTCAAGATCCAGACGCTCAACAACATCAGCCGCATCGGCCTCGACCGGCTGCCGGCAGACCGCTACGAAGTCGCCACTGACATGGCCAGCCCCGATGCGGTGCTGGTGCGCTCGGCCGACATGCACAAGATCGACATTCCGGCTTCGGTCAAAGCGATCGGTCGCGCCGGCGCCGGCACCAACAACATTCCCGTGGCCGCGATGAGCGAGCGCGGCGTGCCGGTCTTCAATGCCCCGGGTGCCAACGCCAACGCGGTGAAGGAACTGGTTATCGCCGGCATGCTGCTGGCCGCCCGCAACATCGGAGAGGCGCTCGGCTTCGTCGCCAGATTGCGTGAGCATGCCGATCCCCATCACGCCATCGAGGCAGAAAAGAAGCGTTTCGCCGGCTTCGAACTCAGTGGCAAGACCTTGGGCGTCATCGGGCTCGGCGCGATCGGTGTGAAAGTCGCCAATGCGGCGCGCGCGCTGGGCATGCGCGTGGTTGGCTTCGATCCGCACATGACCATCGACGGTGCTTGGCAGCTTTCTTCGGATGTGGTCAAGGCGGGCAGCCTGAACGAGCTGATCGCCGCGTCCGACTTCATCAGCTTCCACGTGCCGCTGAATGACGCCACGCGCGGCATCTTCGGACCGAGCGCGCTGGAGGCCGCGCGGCGTGGCGTCGTGCTGCTGAACTTCGCGCGCGAGGGCATCGTCGACCCCTTGGCGCTGCGACAGGGCATCGAGTCCGGCGTCATCGGCCGCTACGTCTGCGACTTCCCGAGCGTCGATCTGGTCGGCAATCCGCGCGTCATCGCGCTGCCGCACCTGGGGGCATCCACGGCCGAAGCGGAAGAGAATTGTGCGGTGATGGTGGCGGATCAGATCCGCGATTATCTGGAAAACGGCAACGTGCAGAACGCGGTGAATTTTCCGAACACGCGCATGGCGCGCGAAGGCAAGGCTCGTCTTTGCATCTCGAACCGCAACCGGCCGAACATGATCGGCCAGCTCTCGCACCTGCTGGGCGAGGCCGGCTTCAACATCGCGCAAATGCACAACGCATCCCGTGGTGAACTCGCGTACACGCTGCTGGATGTTGATTCGCCGGTCGATGCCGCGGTGGTGGCCAAGATCGCCGGGGTCGACGGCATCCTGTCGGTACGGGTGGTCTGATGGCCGGACGCAGGCAGGCGGGGCAGGGCGGCAAGCCGCCTGCCTTGCCGAAGAAGTCCAAGCGCGCGGTCGGGGCTGCGGCCAAGCCGCGGGTCAAGCCCGCGGCGACGGTCGAACTGCCGGAGTCGACCGCACTGCCGCCTGCACTTGCACAGGCGCGCGAGCGCATCGACAGCATCGACAAGAGCATCCAGGACCTGATCGCCGAGCGGGCGCAGTGGGCGCAGCAGGTCGGGCGCGCCAAGGGGCCGTTGAAGGCGGCGGTTGACTACTACCGACCCGAGCGCGAAGCCCAAGTGCTGCGCAAGGTCGTCGATCGCAACGATGGTCCGCTGCACGATGAAACGCTGGTGCGTCTGTTCCGCGAGATCATGTCGGCCTGTCTGGCCCAGCAGGAGCCACTGCGCATCGGCTTCCTCGGGCCCGAGGGCACCTTCAGCCAGCAGGCGGTGCACAAGCACTTCGGCCACTCGGCGCACGGCATGCCGCTGTCCAGCATCGAGGAGGTGTTCCAGGAGGTCGAGGCCAAGAACGCCGACTTCGGCGTGGTGCCGGTGGAGAACTCCGGGCAGGGCACCATCCAGTCGACGCTGGACATGTTCCTGACCTCGAAGCTCAAGATCTGCGGTGAAGTGGAGCTGAGGGTGCACCAGTACCTGCTGAACCGCTCCGGCCGCATCGAGGACATCGAGCGCATCTACTCGCATCCGCAGTCGCTGGGCCAGTGCAAGACCTGGCTGCGCCAATACCTGCCGAAAGTCGAGAAGCTGCCCGTGGTCAGCAATGCCGAAGCCGCGCGGCGTGCGCGTACCGCCGACGACGCGGCGGCGATCGCCGGTGAGTCGGCAGCGCACGTGTACGGTCTCAAGGTGGTGGCTGGCCCGATCGAGGACCGGCCGGACAACACCACGCGCTTCCTGGTCATCGGCCGCGAGTTGTTCCCGCCTTCCGGACACGATCGGACCTCCCTGCTGGTGTTCGTGCGCGACCAGCCTGGCGCGCTCTACAACGTGCTGCGGCCGCTGGCCGAGCACGGGGTGAGCATGAACCGGATCGAGTCGCGGCCCTCGCATGAGGGCAAATGGCAGTACGCCTTCTTCATCGATATCGCTGGCCATGTCGAGGACGCCCCGGTGCGCGCCGCGCTGTCGGCGTTGGGGGAGTTCGCTTCGCAGGTGCGCATCCTCGGCAGCTATCCGGTGGCCGTGCTGTGAGTGGGGCGGGGGGTGTGTATCGCGTCTCGCGTGCGGCGCGCGGTCTGCAGGGCCGTATCCGCGTGCCCGGAGACAAGTCGGTCAGCCATCGCGCGGTGATGCTGGCCTCGCTCGCGCAGGGCGTCAGCCACATAAGCGGCTTTCTTGAAGGTGAGGACACGCGCGCCACCGCTCGTGCGTTCGCGCAAATGGGCGTGCGCGTCGAGTCGCCCGAGCCCAGCGTCCGAGTCGTCCATGGTGTCGGCCTGCATGGGCTGTCGGCGCCGAGCGCGACCATCGACTGCGGCAATGCCGGCACCGGCATGCGTCTGCTCGCCGGTCTGCTGGCGGGGCAGGGCTTCGACAGCGAACTGGTTGGAGACGAATCGCTGAGCCGCCGGCCGATGAACCGCGTGGTGCTGCCGCTGCGGCAGATGGGCGCGGTGATCGAAACCGCCGCCGAGGGTCGGCCGCCGCTGCGCATACGCGGCGGGGCTGCGCTGAAGGGCATCCGCTATGAACTGCCGATCGCCAGCGCTCAGGTGAAGTCGGCTCTGCTGCTGGCCGGCCTCTATGCGCAGGGCGAGACCGAGACGATCGAGCCGCACCCGACCCGCGATTACACCGAGCGCATGCTCACAGCCTTCGGTGTCGACATCGATTTCGAGCCCGGTCGTGCTCGCCTGCGCGGCGGCCAAACGCTGCGTGCGACCGATGTGCAGGTGCCGGCGGACTTTTCCTCGGCCGCCTTCTTCATCGTCGCCGCCAGCTTGATTCCGGGCTCGGACCTGTTGATCGAGCAGGTTGGCATCAATCCGCGGCGCACCGGTTTGCTTGATGCTCTGCGCCTGATGGGCGCCGACATCACGCTGGAGAACCGCAGCGAGCATGGCGGCGAGCCGGTCGCTGACCTGAGGGTGCGCGACGCTCGCCTGCGGGGAACCGTGATTCCCGAACACGTCGTGCCGGACATGATCGACGAGTTTCCCGCCTTGTTCGTCGCCGCGGCCTGCGCCGACGGTGTGACCACGATCAGTGGTGCAGCCGAGCTGCGGGTCAAGGAATCCGACCGCATCAGCAGCATGGTCGAAGGCCTGCAGGCGCTGGGCGCGCGAATCGAGGAGCGGCCTGATGGCGCGATCATCGAAGGCGGTGCCCTGCACGGCGGCACGGTCCACGCCCGCGGCGACCACCGCATCGCGATGAGCTTCGCCATCGCCGGCCAACTCAGCACGGGCGAGGTGCGCATCGAGGACTGCGCCAATGTGGCGACCTCGTTTCCCGGCTTTGTCCAACTGGCGAGCGGTTGCGGGTTCGCGCTGCAGGAGCACGTCGACTGAACAGTGTCAGCGTCGCACTCGATTGACGACGATCGTCAAGCGCGGCAAGGTGCAACGGGCGACTCACGCCGAGCAGAAGCATCTCCGGTGACAGCTTCGCTGGCTGGATGTGCCGCTGCGGGGCATCCCCGCAGCGCGGTTCCACAGTTCCTCACCCCACGGCAGCGACGCCGTTGCGGCCCGCCGCAAATCAGTCGCTGCGGATACCGAGGTCGGCGTGAGCTCGCCCATTCGCCTACTGCCTTGCCGGATCACGGATCGCGCCCTCGCCTTGCTGGCACGTTCCGGAGCGTGGAGCTCGGAGGGCATCGAGGCGCGCTGGCGGGCGGCTTGGCCGCAGGTTGCGAGCTGGCAGGCCCTGTTGGGCGCTTTGCTCGAAGCCATACCGGCCAACACGGCTCCGCGAATCTCGACAAACGATCTCGCCGAATGGATGCGGGCGCACCAGGACCTGTATCCGATGCTGGCTCGCCAACTCCCGGATGCGCACCGCGCGCCGTTCGTGCTCGCGCGACCGCAGCGGCCTCTGGGCTGGCTGCCGAGCGCGGCACCAGTGCCGGCGCCAAAGCTCGACTTCACACCGCCCGTCCTGAGCGTGCCCGGACTGGCGTCCCGCCTGGGCCTCCGCGAAGGGGAGCTGGACTGGCTGCGCGCGCGCTATCGAGGACATGCCCACTACCGGTTGCGCCTGATTCCCCGTTCCGACGGCCGGGTGAGGCTGCTGGAGATTCCCAAGGCCCGGCTCAAGCAGGTGCAGCGACAGATCCTGCGCGAGCTGCTGCCGGCCTATGCGTGTTCGCCGCATGCGCATGGTTTCGTGCCCGGACGCTCGGCGCTCACTCATGCCCGCCACCACTGCGGTCGCGGCAGCCTGTTGCAACTCGATCTGCGTGACTGGTTCGCGAACATCGCGTTCCCGCGCGTGCGCAGCCTGTTTCTTGATCTGGGCTATCCGCGCGAAGTGGCCGAAGCCTTGGCCCAACTGTGTACTGTCCGGCTCGACGCCGCCTCTCTCTCGCGGCTGCCGACAGTACTGCGTATGTCGATGCGCGATCGAAGGCTGCCGCAGGGTGCGCCGACTTCGCCGGCACTCGCCAACCTCTGCGCCCTCGCACTGGATCGGCGACTGGCGGCCTACGCGGCTGCCGCAGGCTGGCGCTACAGCCGCTATGCCGACGACCTGGTGTTCTCCAGCGAAGCGTCGGCCAGCCCGGACCTTCGCCGCGCCCTGCCGACGATCGAGCGCATCCTGCGCGACGAAGGTTTCGCGCCCAACCCGACCAAGACGCGGATCCAATCGCAGGGGCAGCGGCAGCTGGTGACCGGCATCGTCACCAATACGCGGCCGTCGTTGGCTCGCGAGGACTTTGGCCGGCTGAAGGCTGCCGTTCACGCGTGGTGTCATGGGCGCGAACGTGTTGAGCAAGGCGAGACGCGCGCCCAGGCCTTGTTGCGCTTGCGCGGGCGGCTCGGCTGGCTGCGTCAGCTGCACCCGGTACGTGCGGAGCGACTGCTTTCGCGGCTGCGCGATGCCTGTCTGGATTGATCGGATGCATGAGCCCAGTTACGTGCTTCATGCTTCATGTCGCAAGCGCCTCGCCCAATCAGGGTCGCCCCGCTAGACTAAGCGGATGACCACGATTGCCCAGACCCAGCCCCCCGTCCTGACCATTGATGGCCCTTCGGGCTCCGGCAAGGGGACGGTGGCGAGGGCGGTGGCTCGGCAGCTGGGTTGGCATTTTCTGGATTCCGGTGCGCTCTATCGTGCGGTGGGTCTCGCAGCCGGCTGGCACGACCTCGACTTGAGCGACGCCGCAGCACTGGAGCGCTGCGCCCGCGAGACCGACGTGCGTTTCGAGGAACGGGACGGCCACGAGCCGCGGGTCTTCGTCGACGGCGTTGATGCGACCGACGAGCTCCGCACCGAAACCGCGGGCGCGGCTGCCTCCGCGATTGCGGCTCTGCCGCCCGTGCGCACCGCACTGTTCGACAAGCAGCGCGCGTTCCGACGTGCGCCGGGGCTGGTGGCCGATGGTCGTGACATGGGGACGGTGATCTTTCCCGACGCCCCCTACAAGGTTTTCCTGACTGCCAGCGCCTCCGAGCGCGCCGATCGTCGCTATAAGCAGTTGAAGGATAAGGGTCTCGCGGTTACACTCGCCGGTCTGCTTGAGGAGATTGTCGCGCGCGACGCGCGTGACGCCGAACGCACCGTGGCCCCCTTGAAGCCCGCAGCCGATGCGGTCCTCATTGATTCCACCGGCGTTCCCGTCGAGATCGTGATCGATCGCGTGCTTGCCGTACTGCGCTGACAGCGCGTTGCGGCGGCTCCGCACGGTGCCCGTTCGCTCGACATTCCCGCACGCAGAAAACCGTACTCCCGAGCCACGAAGGCCCGGGTTCTCCCACTGATGTCCGAGGGGTCCCTCATCCGAGGATCGCTCGCGAGGGCATCGCACAGCCGGTGGCCGGCGCAGGTTTCGCGCGTCAGGCCGTGTGTCCAACCTGGAAATTCACCCCCATGACCGAAAGTTTTGCTGAACTGTTCGAGCAGAGCGAAAAGCTCTCCAAGCTCAAGCCGGGCGCCATCGTTGTCGGCGTCATCGTCGAGATCCGCTCCGACGTGGTTGTCGTCAACGCAGGCCTGAAGTCCGAAGGCATCGTCCCGATCGAGCAGTTCAAGAACGAGCAGGGCGAGCTCGAAGTCGCCGTCGGCGACGAAGTCAAGGTTGCTCTCGATTCGCTCGAGAACGGCTTTGGCGAGACCGTCCTCTCCCGCGAAAAGGCCAAGCGCTCCCTGGTGTGGGACGAACTCGAGGAAGCCCTCGAAGCCAACGCCACCATCACGGGCCGAATCAGCGGCAAGGTCAAGGGCGGTTTTACCGTCGACATCAAGGACGTCCGCGCTTTCCTGCCGGGCTCGCTGGTCGACGTGCGCCCCGTGCGCGACCCGGTGTACCTGGAAGGCAAGGACATCGAGTTCAAGATCATCAAGCTCGACCGCAAGCGCAACAACGTGGTGGTCTCGCGTCGTGCGGTGGTCGAGAGCGAGTTCAGCGCCGAGCGCGAGCAGCTGCTTGAGCGTCTGCAGGAAAACGCGGTGGTCAAGGGTGTGGTCAAGAACCTCACCGACTACGGCGCGTTCGTTGACCTCGGCGGCATCGATGGTCTGCTGCACATCACCGATATGGCGTGGAAGCGCGTGCGTCATCCGTCTGAAGTCGTCAATGTCGGCGACGAGCTGGACGTCCGCGTGCTGAAGTTCGATCGCGAGCGCAACCGCGTCAGCCTTGGCCTGAAGCAGCTGGGCGAGGATCCGTGGGAGAACATCGCCCGCCGCTACCCGAACGGCTCGCGCATCATCGGCAAGGTCAGCAACGTCACCGACTACGGCTGCTTCGTCGAGATCGAGGCCGGCGTCGAGGGCTTGGTCCACGTGTCCGAGATGGACTGGACCAACAAAAACGTCAATCCCTCCAAGGTCGTGCAGGTCGGCGATGAAGCCGAAGTCATGGTGCTGGACGTGGATGAAGAGCGTCGCCGCATCTCGCTGGGCATCAAGCAGTGCACCTCGAACCCGTGGGAAGCGTTCGCAGCGATGCACAAGAAGGGTGACAAGGTCGAAGGTCAGATCAAGTCGATCACCGATTTCGGCATCTTCATCGGCCTGGACGGCGGCATCGACGGTCTGGTGCACCTGTCCGACATCAGCTGGAACGCCACCGGCGAAGACATCGTCCGCAACTTCAAGAAGGGCGAGAACGTCGAAGCCGTGGTGCTGGCCGTCGACCCGGAGCGCGAGCGCATCTCGCTGGGCATCAAGCAGCTGGAGCAGGATCCGTTCGGCCAGTTC